>DASWST010000092.1:0-66188 GCA_036402515.1 Pseudonocardia sp. | reverse complement strand
GACCGAGGGCACGCCGCCGCGCTGTCCGGTCACCATCATATATCCTGCCTACAAAAACGAACCGACTTGCAAATTTAGAATGAGGTTCGCTAATCTGTCGCCAGGCGCAACCAACGAGGGAGGCCTCATGGACGAGCGGTGTGACGTAGTGATCGTGGGCAGTCGTCTGGCCGGAGCGACGGCGGCGGCTCACCTGGCCCGTGCGGGGCGGCGGGTGGTGGTCCTGGACCGTTCGCATTTCCCGTCCAACCAGCTGTCTACCCACCTGCTGTTCCCCAGCGGTGTTCATGAGCTGCAGCGGATGGGCGCGCTGGACGGGATCCTGGCCAGCGACCCGGTGAAGTCGCCGTGGTTGTCGCTGCAGATCGAGGACAGCGAGCTCAACGAGCGGTGGCGGCCCAGCGGCCCGATCGACTACTGCATGTGCGTTCCGCGCACCATCCAGGACATCGAGCTAGTCCGGGCGGCCCGCGCGGCCGGCGCCGAGGTGCGCGAGCGGCACCGCTTCCTGGGGGTGCTGTGGCGCGGCGGCCGGGCCTGCGGGGTCCGCTACGCCGGCCATGACGGCAAGGAACGCACGATCGGCGCCAAGCTCGTAGTTGGCGCGGACGGCCGCCGGTCCTCGGTGGCGGCCGAGGTCGGCTCGTTCCGGCCCTACCGTTCCTCCCGCAACGGGCGCGGCCTGGTGTTCCGCTACGGACAGGACCCGCTGGTGGGCACCCGGGCCGGCGAGACGATCTACCAGTTCTGGGAGGGCGACTCGCTGGGCTTCCTGTTCCCCTCCGCCCCCCGGGGCAAGGCCCTGATGCTGTTCATGGGCGCGGCCGAGGAGGCTGCCTTGGCCAAGTCCGACCCGGAGGGCTACTGGGCGGACAAGATGGCCCGCCACCCGAGGATGGCGGCGCGGGCCGAGGGCATGACCGACCTGACCCCGCTGGCCTCCACCGGCGCCACCAGCGCGTACTTCCGCGCGTCCAGCGGTCCCGGCTGGGCGTTGCTCGGCGACGCCGGGCACTTCAAGGACCCGGTCATCGGGCAGGGTCAGCGGGACGCGATGTGGTCGGGCCGGGTGCTGGCCGAGACCACCGCGCCGCTGCTGGAGGACCCGGCCGAGCTGGACCGGGCGCTGCGCCAGTGGGAGCAGCGCCGGGACCGCGAGTGCCTGCCCTCCTACCACTTCGGCAACATCGAGACCCGGGTGGAACCGGTCGCGCCGGTGTTCGCCGAGCTGGTCCGGCGCTCGCCCAGTCACCCCACCCCGGACCTGGGCGACCTGTTCGGCCGCGCGCGTTCCATGCCGCAGGTGCTCAGCCTGACCAGGATGACCGCCGGACTGCTCGGCGCCATGGCCCGGCCCCACACGGAACGACCCGACGGCCTGTCCCTCAGACACACCGTGCGTGACCTGAAGGTCCACCTCGGCGTCCGCAGGGAGCTGCTGTCCCGCCGGTTCCGCTCGCATGTCCTGGTGTCCGGTTCCGAACACCCCCGCGCCGAGCCGCCCACCTACCGTGCCGCCGCCGCACGCCCGGGCGGACGAACCCGCGGCACCCGCGACGAACGGCCCGCCACGCCACCCGATCCGTCCGGCAACGGCGCGGCCGATGCCACCAAGACCGCCCGGGCCACGCAGCACAAGCCCCGCCCCGCCCCGCGGCGCGGTGCGGCTTCGGAGGAGGTCCCAGCATGAGCACCCAGACGCTACCCACCGCCGCTACCACGTCACCATTGGCGCGCACGCCCAGGCAGGTCCGGGTCGCGGTCGTGCAGCCCGACCTGCGGGTCGGCGCGGTGGAGCAGAACCTGATCCAGCTGGAGGACCTGGTCCGCGACGCGGTACGGGTGCACCGGCCGGAGCTGGTGATCCTTCCCGAGTCGGCCAGCTCGCCCACGGTCCACGACCCCCGCCTGGGCAGAGCGGCCCGGCCCGTCGACGGTGCCCCGCTGCAGCTGTTGCGCCACCTCGCCCGCGACTTGGACGTGGTCATCGGCGGCGGCTTCCTGGCGCACCGCGGCCACGACGCGCAGAGCAGCTACGCGCTCGCCGAGCCGGACGGCGGGGTCCATCTGAGCAACCACGACGGATCGACGTTCTGGGGCCGCCACTACAGCCGAGGTAGCACCGCGCCCGGCCGTACCGCACTTGCCGCGCTGGGCGGCGCGCCGGTCGGGGTCGCCTGCGGCTGGGAGTGGGCACGCACCGACACCGCCCGGCGGCTGCGCCACCGCGTCCAGCTGATGGTCGGCGGGACCTGCTGGCCCTCTTATCCGCTGAACTGGTCGGGCCCGCTGGACGGGTGGATGCGCCGCGAGCACAGCCGCCAGGCGCAGCAGGCCCGCGAGCTGCCCGGCCAGATGGGCCGCCTGCTCGGGGTCCCGGTCGCGCTCGCCGCCCACGTCGGCCCGACCAGCTTCGCCACCCCGCTGGCCGGCCGGCTGTCCTGGGACACCGAGCTGCTCGGCGAGTCGCAGATCGTCGACCGCGACGGCACCGTCCTGGCCCGACTGACCCGGGCCGACGGCGAGGCGCACGCCGCCGCGACGGTCACCCTGGCCCCGCCGGCGCCGCTGGACCCGCTCAGCGAGCTGGCCTGGATTCCCAACCCCAGCGCGACGACGCGTTCGCTGCGCACGGCGCTGCGGCTGCACGGCGCCCTCGCTTACCACTCCCAGCGGCTGCTGCACCGCCACTACTGGCAGCAGGTCCCCGGGGCCGACCTCGCCGACGAGATCGAACCAGGCGAGTTCGGCGAACAGGCCACGGCCACCAGCGGACCGAGTAGCACCCGACCCCGCTGACCAGCACCCACGTCCACAACCAAGGAGTTCGATTCCGTTGACTTCCGTACTGATGGTCATCTCGGCCGCCACCCACTGGACCCTCGCCGACGGCACCGCGCACCCCACCGGGTTCTGGGCCGAGGAATTCGTCGAGCCGCACCGCATCTTCTCCGCCGCCGGCTGGGACATCACGATCGCCACCCCCGGCGGCGTTGCCCCGACCGTGGACCGGCTCAGCCTGGGCCTGGCCGGCGGCCCGCCAGCCAAAACGCGGTCGTGTGCGGCCTACCTCGACGAGCACGCCGAGCTGTTACGCCACCCCAAGGCCATCGCCGACGTCGACCCCACCGACTACGACGTCGTGTTCTACCCCGGGGGCCACGGTCCGATGGAGGACCTCGCCGTCGACGAGGCGTCCGGCCGGCTGCTCGCCACCACGCTGCGGTCGGGCACGCTGCTCGCGCTGCTGTGCCATGCGCCGGCCGCGGCGTTCGCCGCCCGCAACCCCGACGCCAGCTGGCCGTTCGCCGGCTACCGGATGACCGGGCTGTCCAACCGGGAAGAATCGGTGAACCGGTTCTCCCGGAAGGCGAAATGGCTCTTGCAGGACCGACTGGTCCAACAGGGTGCCCGGTACGTGAAGGGCACCGTCCCGTTCGCCCCGTTCGTCACCTCCGACCGGAACCTCTACACCGGGCAGAACCCGGCATCCTCGGCCGCGCTGGCCCGCCGGCTCGTCTCCGAGATCGGTGACCCCGCGCTGCACGTGAGCGCCAGCCGCATGGTGGCCGCGCCGCCGGAAGCCGTGTACGCCCTGCTCTCGGACGTGACCACGATCGGCGAACGCAGCCCGGAGACCCACGGGGCGACCTGGCTGCGGCGGGGCAAGCGGTTCCTCGGCCACAACAAGATCGGGCCGCTGTACCGGTGGAGCACCCTGTGCACGGTCACCGAGGCGAACCCGGGCAAAAAGTTCGCCTTTCACGTGGCATGGCCGTCGCTGTCCACCTGGAGCTACGAGCTGACCCCCGTCGAGGGCGGCACGCTGGTCACCGAGACCATGACCAAACAGCAGCCCCAGTACGCCCCGGTCCGCCTGATCCAGAGCGCGGTCGGCGTGCCCGATCGCGGCGCGCACCTGCGCGAAAGCATGCGCGCCACCCTCGACGCACTGGCCGAGACCCTCGAACCCGCGCACCAGGTGTAGCGGCGATGTCCACGACACCGGCCGCCCGGAGCCGACCTCCCGGCGGCCCCAGGAGAACGACCATCCGCCGCAACATACTCATCACCGGTGCCAGTTCCGGACTCGGCGAAGGAATGGCCCGACAGTTCGCCGCGCGCGGGCGCAACCTCGCGCTGTGTGCCCGCCGGGCGGACCGGCTGCACGCGCTGCGTGACGAGCTGCTCGGCGAACATCCCGGGCTGCGCATCAGTGTGCGGGCGCTGGACGTCAACGACCACGACGAGGTGTTCGAGAGCTTCCGACAATTGCGGGACGAGCTGGGCGGGCTCGACCGGGTGATCGTCAACGCCGGCATCGGCAAGGGCCGACCGATCGGCACCGGCCGGTTCGGGGTGAACCTGCAGACCGCCAGCACCAACTTCACCGCCGCGCTCGCCCAGTGCGAAGCGGCCGTGGAGCTGTTCCGCCAGCAGAGCGCGGGGCATCTCGTGGTCATCTCCTCGATGAGCGCGATGCGCGGCCTGCCCCGCAACCTCACCACCTACGCGGCCAGCAAGGCCGGCGTCAGCGCGCTCGCCGAGGGAATCCGCGCCGAACTGCTCGCCACCCCCATCCGGGTCACCACGATCTTCCCCGGATACATCGCCACCGAGCTGACCGCCACGGCCGCGCGGACACCCCTGATGGTGTCCGCCGAAAAGGGGGTACCGGCGATGGTGCGAGCCATCGAGGCGGAGCGCGCCACCGCCACGGTGCCCGCGTGGCCCTGGGTGCCCGCCGGCCTCGCGATGCGCTACCTACCCCTGCGCATCGTCGCCAGGATCGCCTGACATGGACGCTGACCTCAATACCGAGAGCAGCGCCAGCGGAACGAGCATCGGTGCTGTGCGGAGCGACGACTCGTTCGACGTCGCGCGGGTTGACACCTGGCTCAAGAGCCAGCTCGACCTGGCCGGTGCACCCACGGTGCGACAGTTCACCGGCGGCGCGTCGAACCTCACCTACCTGTTGCACTACCCGTCCGGAACGGAGCTCATCCTGCGGCGGCCACCGGCAGGGGCGCCCGCCGCCGCGCACGACATGGCCCGCGAGTACCGGGTGCAGAAGCTGCTCAAACCGGTGTTCCCGCACGTGCCGACCATGCGGGCGCTGTGTCAGGACCACTCCGTCATCGGCTCCGACTTCTACGTCATGGACCGGGTGGCCGGCCTGATCCCGACGGGCGAGGCACGGCTGGAGCAGCCACTGGCCCCGGAGAGCTGCCGGGCACTGGCCGAGACATTCGTCGACACCCTCGCCCAGCTGCACGCGATCGACCCCGACGAGTCGGGGCTGCACACGATCGGCAAGGGCGGCGACTACGTGGCCCGCCAGGTCGACGGCTGGACCCGCCGCTACGTGCGGGCGAGGACCGACAACACGCCCTCGTTCACGCGCGTCACCCGATGGCTGTCGGATCACCGTCCCTCGGAGCTCAGCTCGTGTGTCGTGCACAACGACTGGCGGCTGGACAACATCGTCCTCGACCCGGCCGACATGAGAGTCGTCGGGGTCCTCGACTGGGAGTTGGCCACCCTCGGCAACCCGCTCATGGACCTCGGTAACGCGGTGGCCTACTGGGTGAACGCCGACGACGACCGCGTCGCGCTCGCCTACCAGCGCCAACCCAGCAGCCTGCCCGGCATGCTGACCCGCGACGAAATCGTGGATCGCTATCTCGACCGGGCCGGAGTCAGCACCCGCGACTGGCCTTTCTACGAGGTCTTCGGACTGTTTCGACTGGCCGGAATCGCCCAACAGATCTACTACCGATACCACCAGGGCCACACCACTAATCGGGAGTTCCGCGACCTGTGGGTGTTCGTGAACTATCTGAACTGGCGGTGCCAGTCGATCATCAGGAACAATCCGTAGAACCGACCCCGAAAGGGAAGAGAGATGCGAATTATTCTCGATAAGTCGAAATGCGACGGCCTCGGCATGTGCGAGGCGGAAGCGCCTGATCTGTTCGAGGTCCAGGACGACGGCTCCCTGGTCGTCCTCGACCTCACCCCCACCGACGACCGCAGAGACGAGGTCGAGGCGGCCTGCGACGCCTGCCCCACCCAGGCCCTGTCGATCGCTGACGCCTCCTAGGGAGGCGACCTCGTGGAGTTGCGACTGGATCTCCCCGTCGGACATGACATCGTCCCGTTCGAAGAAATACAGCAATTCGTCCGGCTCGCCGAACTGGGCGGCGCCGAGCCGTCCGACCCCGTTGTCGGCGTGGCGTCCGACGACGAGAAGAATCCTGAGGCGCTACGCATCGCTGTACTCGGCCCGACGGAGCGGGCACCAACAATAACCATCGAGAAACAGCTCACAATCCGCATATTGAGCCTGCTGGTGGACATTCGCGGCGGGCAGCAGGAGCCCGAGAACCTATCGACACTGATCGAGCTCACCGAAGAACTCCTGGAATCGATGATCGAGTAAGCACACCCCGAGAAGAAAGAGCACACCATGCACGCGAACCCGAGCTGGGCAGGGCAGACCCGGTGAGCGACCGATTCGTAGTGGTCGGCGGTTCGGTTCGCTGGCCGGCCTTCGTGCGGCACAGGCGGCACGGCGCGCCGGTTTTCGCGGGCCGGTGACCATGATTGGCGGCGAGTCGCACCTGCCCTACGACCGGCCGCCGTTGTCCAAGGACTACCTGGAACCGAGCGAGCAGCAACCCGCCGCGCCGACGTTCCGCACCGAGCAAGCGCTGCGCGAGGAGCTCGACCTGGACCTGCGACTGAACTGCCCTGCCGTGGATGATCCTGCGCCGAGGCGAGATCGTGCACGACGATGGAATGGACCCGCCTACATCGAGTGCTCGATCAACGAGCACGGACAGGTGCCGACGTTCGCCTCCTGGCTGCACCGGCTGCCTGGCTGCGAGTGGTGCCAAGCTGCGCGAGCGCACCGCGCCGCCGGAGTGATCTGAAAGCCCCTGAGCCGCACGCGTTGTGCGCCTTCGCCCAGCAGATTCGCGCCGCGGCGGCGGCAGCCTCCGGCACCGGAACCTGAGGTGCGACGCGCGCGCAGGCAAGCGAGTTGTCGGGGTGTGACAGTCGCATGTCGCCCGCGCCGCGCTCGATGCCGCTGGGTCAGGCGCGGGGTGGCGGTCCGGACCTGGTGTCGGTGGTCAGGGTGCGGGCCAGCGCGCGCAGTCGGAATGCCCACAAGACGATGATGATCCCGAAGATCAGGCAGAATGTGCCGACCAACCACAGCAGGGTGATTAGGCCCGCGCCCGGTTGTGCGATGAGGACGATTCCGAGCAGCACGCTGAGGATGCCTTGGGCGAGGGTCCAGCCCCAGTCCGGGGAGCCGCGTTTGCGCATAGTGAAGGACTCCGCTGTCGCGGCGACGCCGTTGACGATGCTCCAGAACGCGATCACAAACAGGATCGCTAGCACGGTGACGCCAGGCCAGGCGAACGCCACGATGCCGGCGAGAACTGAGATCACTCCTTGGACGATGTGCCAGCCCCAGTGGGCTTCGGCCCGGCGGTGGCGCAGGCCGAGTGTGATGGCCATGACGCCGTCGAGGACCGCGTAGACGGCGAACACGATCACCAGCGCCAGCAGCGCGGTCCCGGGCGCGAACAGCGCGAACAGTCCGAAGATGATCGTGAGGATTCCCCGTGCCAGCAGCAGCCACCACAGGCCCCGGGCCGCTGATCTGAGTTCTGATCTGGTCATGCTCGACTCCTGTTGACCTCGCCGGCTGTTGTGTCGTTCGTCGCCCCGCAATTTCTCAAGGTCACCTTCGATCCGGCGGTGTGCACCAGCCGCGTGCTAATCAGTACACGCCCGGCGAGCTGGATGAGCGCGCCTCTCTGCATCATCCGGGTGACATGCTGGCGGGCGTGGCAGCGTTGAGGCCTAAAGCGTCGATTTGGTGCCTGGTTCCGGGTGCGGGGCGTCGAGCAGGTCGATGAGTTCGTCTTCGAGGTCCAGCCGCAGTGCCTGCCGCAGGAGGGGTGCGATGTCGCTGGGGTTGGTCTGGTCGGGGTAGTCGAATAGCGGCCATGGGCCAGTCCGGGTGTGCGTCGTCCGGGTAGGTTGCCCTGGACCGCGATGTCGCGCACGCCTGGGCCGAACAACGGACGCAGGGGACCGCCGAACCAGTCTCCGAACCAGCCATGCTCTGTCGGGAAGTAGAGGTTCGTCCAGCGGACCACCGCGAACGGCGCTCCGGAGGTCAGCACAGTGCGCCCGCCCCGCGCGCGTCCGTAGCGCGGTTTGCCGGCGGTGGTTGCTTCAACGGTCCGGGTCGAGGTCATGGGCGGGTCCTGGGCGATCTCGCCGCGGGCGAGGAGCCGGTCGAACTTAGCTCGGTTGCGGGTGTAGAGCAGGTCGGCGAAGCACATCGGGGTTCCTACGGTGACGAGGTCTGTCACCAGCCAGGGGTTACCTTGCGCCCGCACGCCCCGCCACAGCGTGAACTGTTGCGCGTGGTAGTTGTCGAGCTCTCGGTGCTGGTGCTCGTCGAGGCGGTCGAGGGGATGGGTGAGCACGACGGCCGCGGCCGACTCGAGTTGGCTCAGCCCCGGCAGGGGGGCCGGGCTGCCGTCCGTGGTGGGTTTGGGGTCGCTTCCGCCGTACATTCCGCTGGTCTCGGCCCACAACGAGGTCAGGCCGTCGTGGGCGATGAACGCGCCGAGGCTGTGGGCGACGACGACGATTCGGGCGTAGCGCCCGTCGTCCTGCAGCGCGCGCAGCAGGTCGACCATGCCCGCCCGGATGGCTCGGCGCGCTTCGTAGGAGCGCGGCGAGCGGTCCAGGTAGCGCACCACGTCGACGAAGGAGTCGCTGATCTGTCCACCGAGCTTTTTGGTCGCCGCCAGCAGGGCCGCGACGAGCACGCTTTGCCCCAGCAGGGCGGCGAGGACGCCGTTGAGGGTGAACTCGGAAATCAACACACCCGCCGCCAGGAGCGCGAGCAGGATCGCGGCGAGGAGCACGACGAGGGCCCAGGCGATCCACCAGAGCACCCTGAGTCCGGCCGGTACGGTCGAGGGGCGGCGGATCAGCAGGCGCCGCAGTGTCGGTAGCAGGTCGGCCAGGCGGTTGCCGGTCATCAGATAGGACCAGTGGTATTCGAAAAACTCCGCTTGGCCGTGCACCAGATGCCCGCTCTCGGTTCGCCGGAACGCGAGATGGCGGCGGGCCTCGAACGACTTGGTGATCAGCGCGGGCCGGGAATAGTAGAGGCGCTCTCCGCCGATTTTCGGGAGGGCGGTCCGGACGAACCGGTCGAGGGTCTCCAGCGGCAGCTGTTCGCCCATCCCGTGTACCACGACCACGGCGGTTCGGACTCTGCGCTGCCCCCGATCACCTGTGTGGGCAGAAGGCTTTCGACGCTGGCCGTCCTGTTCCCCGGTCACCGGGCACCGACCTCCTCATCGAGCTCGTCGAGGCGTCAAGTATGGATGTTGATCGGCGCGTGGCCCGAGTCCGGTCGGGAAGTTGAGTGAACGTTGCGGTGCTCACCGCCAGTCCGGCGTCGCCGCTGAGCTGGGCGAGGGCTCACCGGTCGTTGTGGGTGGCGGTGCGCGGGCCAGCGGCGCCTACCCCAGCTGGTGGATGAGTGTTGTGGTGATCGGTTCGGGCTGCATGCCCAGGTGCGTGAGGTGCTGCGCGAGGTGGTTGTAGGCGCGACCGCCTCGCCGGGGCGGTGGACATCGATCCGACGCCCCAGGAGGTGCCCTGGAGCGTGCCGCTGACCGAGGATCTGGAGCACGCGCATTACGACCCCGCTCAGGTTGGCGACTATTTCGCCGCCGCGACCCAGGCCGCGCTGGTGCTCGCCGCGTTCCGTGCCCCCTACCGTGGCCGGTCGACACCGGTGAACGCCTGGTGGGGCTCGTTCGACCTGGCGGTGAACCTGTTCTCCGGGCATCCCGCGCAGCCACCGTCGGATGACTTCATCATGCGCAACGCGATGGATTCCCAGGAGGTCGCCATCGGCTGGTGGCCGGGTGACCCGCGCTACGACAGGGCCGCGTTCTACGCCTACGCCTATCCGGGGCCTCCGGGCTTCGGCGAGGCCGGAACACCGCCTGCGGGTGCACGCTGGCACGCGGGCCTGGACGAGTACATCCTGGACTGGGACGACGTCCGCGCGGCGGCCGACCCAGAGGCCGCCGCGCTGGAGTTTGCCCGCTCGGCGTTCCAACATGCCTGCGCGTTCTGCCAGTGGGACCCGGGGCTCGCCGCGAGCGCGGCTGGGACCCCGCCTCCCGTGAGATGAAGGACTGCTTCGCGCGGGCGAGCGGGGCCACGAATCATTCCGCAGGGACCGGCTTGAGAAGGCGGACAGCCTGGCGACGGCACAACCAGAGCCGGGATCGGCTTGGGGGCCGTTCCGCCATGCGGCGTTCGCCGCGACTTGGCGCGGTCAGTTCGTCGGCAACGTCGGCACCTGGATGTAGATCGTCGGGCGCGGATTTGCTGCGCTATCAGGGCGGCGTCGAGCCCGAGCAGCGGGAGCTGCCCGATGTGCACGATGTCGAGAGCTTGTGGGTGCCCGAAACTCGTCACCACGTTCGACCTGTGTGTTCGTTGAGATGGCTGTGGTCACGCCAAGAATTTCGAACATGTTCAAATCTCAGAGGCAGCAATCGAACATGTTCAGGTTCGACCTGTCTCCCGAGGCCGTCGCGAGAAGGAACCGCTGGCCAGAAGCGATGTCCGACTTTGTGGCACCCACAGGCGCGGAGCTCGGTGGTGGATTCGCCGCCGACGAGCCGCTCCTCCCTGGGTGGGGCCCAAATACCCCTTCGGTGGGGCGCGCGAGCGACTTGCCGCGGTTAACGTGTCACACAGGGTCAGTCGTAGGTACAGGCGCATGCGGCTGACCCTCCAAAACATTGGTCGGCGTTCACGGCTCGTGGATGCACCGAGCATCAGTACGCCCGCCGCCATGCTCGTGCGCGAGTCCGAACCGCATCTGTACATGGGGTGGACGATGTCGCACTCGCCCAATGATCGGCTTGTCGGCTTGCCGGCCATCAGATAGCGGCGACGCCAAGGGCTGGAGTCAGATTTGCTACCAGCGGGGCACCGATCCTCCCCCACGGGGTGCTGTGCAGCGCGGCCCTCGCCCATACGGTGAGCGCGATCACAGACCGAGTACGCCCGTGAGCAGGGAGTAACTGACCGGCATCGAGCTGATGGTTGGTGCGCGTCGAGGGAGGGGTGATTTTGTGTCGAGCAGCGTCGGTCCGGTGGCGCGGGGGAGCGAGTACTCGAGCCGGGGACGCGATCAGGATCTGTGGGATCGTTCGGCTGACGCATTCGGTCGGGTGCCTTCGCCGCTGCGTCGGGTCTTGATCCAGATCGGCCAGTTGGGTCAGTTGTTGACCAAGGTGGTGTGGTCCGCCGTTCGTCGGCCGGTCGGGTACTGGGGCGATGTCGTCGATGAGATGCACTCGATGCTCCGATATGCATGGATGCCGTCGGTCGTGGCCATCGGCGGGTTTGTGTTGGTCATGTCGAACTATGCGTACGACCTCGTTACTTTTGTTGGTGCGCAGAGCCGGGTGAGTACCTACCTGGTCATGGCTATCGCGCGGGAGATTGCGCCGTTCTGCACCGGTATGGCGGTCGCGGGTGTGCTCGGTACAGCGTTGACCGCTGATTTGGGGGCACGACGAGTCAGAGAAGAACTTGACGCGTTGGAGGTCCTCGGGATCAACGTCGTGCGTTCGATCGTCGTGCCGCGAGTCATCTCGATTACCTTCCTCGCCCTCGGCTTGGTCATCGTTGGCCTGCTGATAGGACTGGGCGCGGGCTTGGTCGCGGCGAGTGCTCTGAACAACACCTCGGTTGGTACTTTTATGGCCAACTTTCTTGCGATCATGACGACGGCCGAGCTGGTTGGAGTGGTAGTCAAGACCCTTTTGACGGGATTGTTCATCGGCATTGTTTGTGCCCAGAAGGGGCTGGCCGCAAGTGGAGGGCCCGAGGGCGTAGGCAGAGCGGTGAACCAGTCTGTGGTGATCTGCTTCATCGCGGTCTTCATTATCAATTTCTGTGTGAATGCGGTGACGCTTGGTTTGAGTCCCGAGATGATGGTCAACCGGTAGGGGATGGGTATGTCGGAAGCCGATATCCGTGGTTCTGGGTCGGAGAGTGCTGAGCCTGAGGAGCTGGGTCGGCCGGTCGACCCCGAGCGCCGACAGCTGGTTCGTGACTTCGGCGGGGCGATGATTTTGACCGGCAAGGCAATTGGCCTGGTTCCGTTCACGCTCCGGCACTACCTGTCCGAGGTGGTCCGGCAGGCCGGGATCTTGGTGTTGTCCAGCTCGGTGGTTATCTGGGTCTTGATGATGACCCTGGCGGCTGAGGGCTCACTCGAGGGGCACTACATCCTGCGCCAGCTCGGCGCCGCGGACTACACCTCGATCTTCACCTCGACTGGCGAGTATTCGGCGCACCCCTCGCTGTTCGGCTGGGCACTGGCCGCGAAGGTGGGCTGCGGGCTGGTGGCCGAGCTGGGCTCCATGCGGATCAGCGACGAGATTGACGCTCTTGAAGTCATGGGGATCAACTCGGTGGCGTACCTGGTCACCACGCGGATCTTGGCGATCTTGTTCGTGATGCCGTTCTGGCTATTCGTGGCCTTCGGACTCATGTTCCTGACCAGTCATATCTTCAGCGTGTACTTCTTCCACAGCGTGTCGCCCGGTGGGTACGAGACCGTCTTCTGGACGTTCATGACGAAGCCGGACTTCTTTTCGGCGATAGGTTGCGCGATGCTGATCGGTGTCGGGATCATCTTCGTCGGCTGTTACTACGGATTCACCGCGAGTGGTGGTCCGGTGGGCGTGGGGAACAACACCGCAAAGTCGATGGTCGTGAACCTGATCGTTATCGGCATCATCGGCGTGATCGCCCAGCAGCTGTTCTTCAGTGACCTTCCCCGAGCTCCGATCGCAAACTAGACAATCTGAACGGATGTTACATATCTGCGTCACCTGATGCAGCGCCCGTCGTTGGGTGTGTATAGGCGTTTAAAAGCCTCGATCGGCTCCTCCGGTGAGGGTCCGAGTCGCTTCACGCGGAATGGGCAGAATGATGGTGAGAAGTCGTTCTCTTGGCTCGATTATAGCCGTGATCGCGGTTATCGGGATCGGGCTCTATGTGGTCGTCACGCTGAACAGCGGCTACCGCGTGAAGTTGGTGATTCCGTCCGCGGCGCAGCTGGTGGAGGGATCGCCGGTATTGGTGAACGGCCTGCCCGCCGGCTCTGTTGAGGACATCTCCATTCGGGACGGAAAGGCCGTCGTCGACGCGAGCATCGACAAGGAGTTTGCCCCCTTGCACGAGGGGACCACGTCCTGGGTCGAGTGGTACTCGGCTGTCGGCGAGCGGGTGATGTACCTGACCCCCGGCCCGGACCAGAACGCGGCAATCGCCAGCGGTGATCTGTACGCGCCGCCGGTGACGAAGCAGGCCGAGGTGGATCAGGTGCTCGCCGCACTGGATCCGCCGACCCGAGCGAAGTTGGACTCGCTGCTCACCGACCTGGATGGGACCGTGACCGGCCGGGAAGACCAGCTGCGGGCGACGCTGAACACCGCGGGGCCGGCGATCAATGCGCTGGGCGGCGTCCTTCAGGGCCTCGGTCGGGACGGGCAGTCGATCAAGGACCTGGTGTCCCAGTTGAACCAGGTCACGAACATCGCGACCGAGCACCAGAACGACATCGCTGCCTCGGTCCAGAACCTCACCGCTCTGTCTGGCCCCGTCGCGGAACAGCAGGCGAAAATCAGCGAGGCGCTCAAGGAGCTTCCACCGACGCTGTCTGTTGCTCAGGACACGCTCGCGGATGTGCCGAAGGCCGTCGATGCGACGGATCCTCTACTGAACGATCTCGAACCGGCCGCAAGACGGCTGCCCTCGTTCTCCCGCAATCTCAACGGCGTCCTGGACAATCTGCGGCCGGCGATGGCGGACCTGCGGCCGACCCTCGACTCGCTGAACGACCTACTCGGCAAGACCCCTGACCTGCTCGATCGCACACACGACGTGCTACCGCCCGTCGGGCACATCGCTGCGCGCTACACGCCCGCGGCGGCATTCCTCCGCCCCTACACCCCCGAGCTGGTCGGATGGCTGCAGAACTTCGGGCAGGGGTTCTCGGGTTACGACGCGCAAGGTCACTTCTGGGCGGCGACCCTGGGCGAGGCGGGCGTCAACTCGGTCAATGAGTATCCGGTCAACCCGCCCACGAACAACCCGTCGAGGACACCGCTGCCCGGCGCGGCCGTGGGACAGCCGTGGACCGACGCGTCGGGAAGCAAGGAGAACTGACGATGAGGTGGCGCGCGTACATGTGCCTCGCCGCGGTCGTGGCGGCGCTGCTCTCCGGCTGCTCGTCCTCGGCCGACGGGAGCGGCAACACGATCACGGCGGTCTTTGCCGACGCCATGCCGATCGTCGCCGGCAACTACGTCCGGGCCTCTGGTGTCCAGGTGGGCGAGGTCAGCTCGGTCAACCTGGTCAACGGCAAAGCGCAGGTTGTCGTCAAGCTCAACGACCGGATTCCGTTGCACCAGGACGCAACGGCGAGCATCACCGCCAACAACCTTCTCGGTGAGAAGTACGTCGAGATCGACAATGGCACCCATGGCGCACCGCTGATGCCCGAGCCCTACCTCATCCCGGAGTCACGCACGCGGAGCCGCGTCGATGTCGCGGACGTCGTCAACTCCGTCGACGACCCGACGGGCAAGGCGCTCGGCATGATGCTCACCTCGCTGGGCGAGGGGGTCGACGGGCACGGCAAGGAGGCCGCGGCGGCGATCGAACAGCTCGCGCCGACGATGCAACAGGTGCAGGGGCTGTCCAAGGTGCTCAACGAGCACAACGAGCTGCTGGACAACCTCATCGATCATCTGCAGCCGGTGGCGGGCGCGCTGGAGGGCAACCAGGGCACCGAGCTGGACAGGCTGGTCGACACGACGACAACCACGCTGGCCGCGGTGGCGAAGCAGCGGGAAGCCACCGCGCGGACCCTGCGGGAGCTGCCCGAGACCCTGCTGCAGGCGCGCGAACGGCTGGCGCAACTCGCCGGCGTCGCCGACCCGACGACCGACACCCTGCGCGCGTTGCGCCCGGTCACCGATCAGGTCCGGGACATCAGCTCCGAGCTGCGGCACTTCTCGGACGCGGCGGATCCCGCGTTGGGTTCGTTGCCGCCAGTCCTGGACCGAGGGGCCGAGATGCTGAGGGAAGCCGCCCCGGTGGCGGGTGACCTCCGGGACGGCGGCGGTGGGTTGCGCGGCGTGGCGGGCGCGGCCAACGAACTGAGCCCCAACGTCCTGGGTGACAACCTCACCCAGCTCATGGAGTTCATGAAGGGCTGGTCGCTGGCGACGTCCGACTACGACGCGGTCAGCCACTACTTCAAGGCGATCGTTCCCGAGTCGCCGGCCTCGGTGGGCCAGGGGGTGATGGGGCCGATCGGCCCGCTGCACGGACAGAACCCGCTGGGGGGTCTGCCGGTGCCCGCGCCGCCCCGCCCGGAGCTGCCCGGCCGAAGTGGCGGTGACACCAGCGCCGGCAAGGACGCCCCGCGTGGTCCGAGCGGGAGCGCAACTGGGCTCACCGAGTCGCAGGAAGGCGCCATGGTGGGCCAGATGCTGGGAGGGAACTGATGGCTAAGCCCGAAGCCCGCAAAGAGGTGCGGTCAGCCTTGGCGGGAATCTTGGTCCTGGCCCTGGTGGCCGTGGCATTCGCGGTGACGTCCCGGGCCCAGGCAGGCCACTTCCTCGCGGTGAAAACCGTGAAGATGGCGTTCAACGACGTCCACACGCTGCAGATGAACGATGATCTCCGCGTCTACAGCAGCCGGATCGGGCGCATCTCGTCGATCGACTACAACGACGGCGAGGCCATTGTCACCGGTGAACTGATCAGTGCATCGCCGCCCATCTACCGGAACGCCAGCGCCCAGGTACTGAGCGTCTCCCCGCTCGCCTTGAAGTATGTGGACCTGGACCCAGGAACCCCGGACGCCGGGCCGCTGCCGGACGGTGCGGTGATCCCGGCCAAGCAGAACATCGGTTCGTCGGACCTGCAGGACGTGCTCGAGGTGCTGGATCCGACGACCCGCGCCGCCGCGACCAGCACCGTCCGCGAGGTCGGCCTGGGCCTCGCCGGCCGCGGCCAGGAGCTGAACGGCTTCGTCGGGAGCGCCCCGGACCTGCTGCACGACCTGGCCAGCATGTCGAACACGCTCGCGTCCGAGGATTTCGACCTGCCGGGCCTGATGGACAGTGTGGATGAGCTGTCAAACCGCCTGGACGACCGGCAGGCGCAGCTCCGGTCGCTGATCGACACGGCCGGAACCACGATGGCCGCCATCGGTGTGGATCAGGGGTCGCCGCTGGAGTCAACCCTCCAGCAGGCGCCGCCGAGCTTGCGGGAACTCAGGGGGGCGCTGGTCGCGCTCAAGGCGCCACTGGCCGATCTGCACACCGCGATGGACACGATCAAGCCCGGCGCTGAGGACCTCGGCAAGACGGTTCCCGACTTGCGAGGCACCTTCCGGGAGAGCGTTCCGGTACTCGGCAAGGTCCCGCACGTTGCCGACCGGGCCGAGCCGGCCGTGCAGGAGCTGACCGACACGTTCGCCGACCTGCGCCCGCTCACTCCCAAGGTCGCCGACCTGCTGAACGACCTGGACACCCCCTTGAACGTGCTTGCGCCCTACGGCCCGGACATCGGGCAGTTCTTCTACCGAGGACACAGCTTCGTCTCGGAGGGACCCGCGCCGAACATCCGGTACGCGCGGCTGGACGTGGCGATCGGAGCGCAGGAAGCCACCGGCGGTGTGTACAAGTCCAATCCCTACCCGCGCAACGAGTACCCCAAGCCGGGTCAGGCTGACCAGGACCAAGCGCGCAACCTGGTGCCCGCCGGTGTGCTGCCCGACCTGCGCTCCGGAGGCGGACGATGAACAGGTTGAAGAGAGTCTCCAGCGGGGTGCGGAGACGGGCGAGGGGCGCCTCGCCTCTCAAGGTGGGACTGATCGCGCTGCTCGGGGTGTTGCTGTTCGGCCTGGCGGTCTTCGAGAAGGACTGGCTGACCACGAACCTGAGCTTCGGCAACAAGATCCAGGCCGAGTTCTCTCACGGCTACAAGCTGCAGCCGTACCACAGCAAGGTCAAGATCGCCGATGTGGTGGTCGGCACGGTGACCACGTCCACGCCGACCGACCGCGGCACAGGCATGGTCACCATGAAGCTCGACAGCGGCACCCTGGACAAGCTGGGCGAGGCTCCGTCGGCGGCGATCACCGCGACGACCCTGCTCGGTGGCATCTACTACGTTGCGCTGATCCCCGGCGGCAACGGTCGCTTCAACGATGATCTCATCCCGTTGAACCGGGCGAGGACCCCCGTCGAGCTGGGCGATGTGCTGACGGCCTTCACCCCCGATGCCCTGAAGGCGCTCCCGGGCACGATCGGCCAGTTCGACCAGACGCTGCGGCAGGGGGGCAGCGCCGCGATCAGGGACCTGTTGGCGGATGCTCCCGCGACGCTGGCGCCCACTGGCGAGGTGCTCACCGCGCTCCGAGGTACCAGGGCGGACGACGACCTCACCGAGGTCGTGTCGGGCCTGCGGAACACCGCCGAGGGCATGCTCAAGAACAACGGCCAGCTGGGATATCTGTTCCAGGACCTGCGGCGGAGCACCGCGGCACTGGCCCAGGGAAGCCGCCCGTTCGCGGACTCCCTCAGGACCTCGCCGGAAACGCTCCGAACCACCCGCGCCGGGCTGACCGATCTTCGGGGCACCCTGCACCGGCTGATCACGACGTCGGATTCGCTGCGGCCGACGGCACGCAAGCTGAGCTCGCTACTGGAGAAGGCCGACCCGGTACTCGATCGGGCCCGGCCGGTGGTGAGCGATCTGCGTGACGTGCTGGAGGACGCGCGCCCCTTGGTGGATCAGCTGAACCCGACCGCCGAGAACGCGACGGACGTGTTGGACAACCTTCAGGGCCCGGTGCTGGACCGGGTCGAAGGGCCACTCGCCGACATGGTGCTCAACCCCTGGCACGGCACCGGCGTCTACCAGGGCGGTGGCAGTCCCAACAAGTTCTACGAGGAGCTGGGCTACCTCGGGGTGAACGGCGCGCTCGCCTGGCAGACCCACGATGGGAACGGTGCCCACGGCCGCCTGGCCGCAGGCGGCGGCGGCCAGTCGGTTGGCGGCGCTGCCTTCCCGAAGACGGTGGAGGAGTACCTCGAAGCACTGGGCCTGAACCAGCCGCCGGGGCCGCAGGCGGACCGCCCGGATGCGAAGCCAGGCCCGCTGCCCGCCGAGGCCGACTCGTCCAAGCCGCTGCCCGTGCCGTCCAACTCGCTGCCCCTGGACGGCACGGTCCCCAACTCCCTACCCCTAGGAATCCCGCGATGAACAAGTTGAGGAAGACCTGGGAGCGGATCCGGACCGTTCCGGGCCTGGGCCGCGACGTCGCCGCCGTCACCGTACTGATCATCGGAGCCATGGTCTCGCTGGGCGTCATGTACCCGAAGATGACCACGGCTTTCCCGTGGCAGGACCGGCAGATCCTGCACGTGGAGTTCGCCCGGGTGCCGGGCGTGAACCCGGACAGCTCGCAGAAGGTGACGATGGCCGGGGTGATCGTCGGTCAGATCACCGGCTGGAGGGCGACCGATCACGGCACCGCCATCCTCGACCTCAACATCGACGGCACGAAGAAGGTCCACCAGAACGCGCGGGCCGTCCTCCGTCCCAAGAACGTGCTGAACGACATGACCGTCGAGATCAACCCAGGGGGTCCGCCGGCCCCGCTGGTGGGCAAGGACGACGTCATCCCGGAAACCCAGACCGACCGTCCCGTTCAGGTCGACGAGATCCTGGACAACCTGGATGAGAAGACCCAGGCGGCGGTCACCAGCCTGCTGGTGCAGTCCGATGCCGCCCTGGTCCGCGCACCCGACCAACTGCCGAGTGGTCTGCGTGCCACCCAGGCGACGTTGAACAGCATCCGGCCGGTCATGCAGTCGCTCGACACCAGGCGCCAGAAGATCGCCACGCTGGTGACGAGCCTGGCCAGGATCTCGCAGGCCCTGGGCCGCAACGACGTGCGGCTCGCCCGGCTCATCGACTCCACCCAGCAGACATTGTCGGTGATGGGTGAGAACGACAAGGATCTGCGCGACAGCCTGGACCAGCTTCCCGGGTTCAACGACTCGCTCCGGTCCGCGATGGACAAGGTCCAGCCGCTCACCACACAGGTCAACGCGACCGTCGACAACCTCGGCAACGCCTCGGAGGAGCTGCCGAAGTCCCTGGACCGATTCGAGGACACCGTCGACGTGCTGGACAAGACGGTGAAGTCGGCAAAGCCGTTCGTCGAGGAGGCCAAGACCGTGGTCGCCGACCTGCGGCCCTTCGTCGAAGACGCCGACTCCGGGTTCGACGACCTCGTACCGGTGAGCAAGAGCCTCAAGAAGGACACCCAGACGCTGGTGACCTACATGAGCAACGTCCAGGCGTTCGTGTACAACACCAGGTCGGTCTTCGGAGCGGGTGACGGTCCGCAAAAGTCGATCATCCGAGGCCACTTTGTATGTCGGATTCCGGACTGCGCGGGCGTGCTCCCCGGCAACGCCGGTGGGTTCGCACCCGGCCCGGAGGACGGAACGAAGGGGATCAACCGATGAGCTTCACCGCCGGCCGGCTCAAGGCGCTGTCGATCGTGGTGGCCTTCTTCGTGCTCTGTGCCGCGATCTTCCTCTGGTTCCTGCAGGGCACAGCGACACGGGTGCCGCTCCTGGAGAGCAAGGGGTACGTCTCGATCATCAAGATCCGCGACGTGGACAACCTGGTACCGGCCAGCAAGATCCGCATGGCGGGCGTGGCCATCGGCGAGGTACGCAGCGTGCAGCAGGTGTCGGACGGCGTCCTGGTCGACTTCGCCATCGAACTGCACGACGTTGCCCCGTTGCACCAGGGGGTGAAGATCATGGTCGGTAACAAGTCGCTGATCGGTGACACCTACCTGGACGTTGCCGACGGCAACGGCCCGGCTATCCCCGACGGGTCCACCCTGCCGGACAGCGCCGTCGCGCTGAGCACCCAGCTCGACGACGTCATCCACAATCTGAGCCCGCCGGCGCGAGCGGCGCTGGGCAGCATGCTCCGGTCCGTGGGCACCGCGACCCAAAGGACGCGGAACAACGTCAGCCTGACCGCCGCCGGCCTGGGAAACCTCGGTGGGCAGGGACGCGCCGCACTAGACGCCCTGGTGGCTCAGACCGGTGACCTGCGTGCGCTGGGCAAGAACACCGAGACGCTGATGAGGGCACTGGACACCCAGCAGGGGCAGATCGCCACGCTGGTGTCCAACGCACAGCGGATCACCCACGCCGTCGCCGGCCAGCACGAGTCGCTGGAGAACAGCGTGCGCATGCTGCCCGGCGTCCTGCGGACCGCCCAGACGGCATCAGGAAAGATCACCGAGCTGTCCGCCAACCTCGAGCCGGTCGCGGCGGGCCTGCGGGAAGCATCACCCGAGCTGAACACCGCCTTGGTCAGGCTCCGGCCGACGACACAGGATCTGCGGGGGTTGCTGCCGTCGCTGTCCGGCACGTTGGATCGCCTGCCGGACACCCTGGACCGGCTACCCACTCTGCGCACCGACGTGGAGGATCTGGCCCCGGACGCAGTAGACGTCATGCGTGACATCAACCCCATCGCCAGGTACGCGAAGCCGTACGGACCCGAGCTCGCGGCGTTCTTCGCCAACTTCAACGCGGTCTTCAAGGGCAAGGACGAGGCGGGCATCCACTACGCCCGGCTGATGGTCCACATCAACGAGGCGGCCGTGCAGTCCCCGCTCAAGACATCGGCCGGCGCGGTGTACTACAACCCGATTCCCCAGCCGGGAAGCGGCTCGCTGCCCGGACCATTCAAGGGCCCGTACCCGCACGTGGAGCGAGACTCCAACTAGGAGGGCTTCGGCCGCATGATTTCCTCGGGATTTACCGCACTGGCCTTCGCGGCGGTCCTGTTCGCCATCGGCCTGTGGGGCCGGCGTAACGCCGACAAACTGGTTTTATCCGGCATCTCACCCAGAGCTCAGAGGGCAAAGAAACGGTCGATACGCAGGGGGGCCATCGGCTGTCAGCTGGGCGCCACGGTGTTCTCCGGACTCGCCGTCATGGAGTTCGTCATCTGGTTCACCCGAGGTTGAGGCGCGGCGCCGAGCGGCCCGCGCGAACCCCGATCTTCACCCGAAGAACCGTTGCGTCGCAGCTCAGCGGAGTGTTACATTTTCAAATCACATGATGCAAACGTGTGGAAGGACGATCACAGTGGATCCGAAGACGAGCCTCAGGTTTCAACTCATCGCTGCTTGGTGTGGCCCCGCTTTTCTGGTCACCTTCGTATTTTTCTGGGGAATCCTCGGCCATAACATCCCGAACCCATCACCGGCGCTGAGCGCGGCCGACCTGGCTGCTCGTTACGCCGATAACCTGGGCCAGATCCGTCTCGGGTTCATTGTCGCGCTCATCACCGTCGTGCTCTACATGCCGTGGAGTGCCTACATCAGCGCGCGGATGGCCCGAATTGAAGGGCCGTACCCCGTTCTCGCCAATCTGCAGCTGCTCGGCGGCGGGCTGACTGTCATGGTGGTGTCCTTCAGCGCAACCTTCTGGGCGGTGGCGGCCTTTCGTCCCGAGCGGGACCCAGCGCTGATCCAGTTGCTGACGGACACCGGCTGGCTGGTCATCGACCTGCAGTACGCCTGCACGACGCTGCAGATGGTGGCCCTGGCACTGGCTGTGTTGGCGGACAGGAAGAACAAGGCGACTCCGCTGATGCCCAACTGGGCCTGCTACCTGACCATCTTCTGCGCGGTCAGCTTCTTCCCGGCCAGCCTGACCGGCGTTCTCAAGACCGGCCCGTTCGCCTGGAACGGTGTCATGAGCTACTACTTCCCCTACTTCTGCTGGCTGTGCTGGGAGATCACCGCGAGCAGCTTCTTCATCAGGGACGTCCGGCGTCGCATGCGCGAGGCCGAGCGCGCCCCGATCGAGTCGGAGCCGGTGGCGGTGGCGGCCACCACCTCCTGATGCCTGCGGGGCTGATGAACCCTGGACCCGACGCGGGCGCGGTTCACGTTCTGGGGCGGAAGCCCAGCCACCTTCCTGGCGTGGAGGGGATCTGGGTCTTCGTCCTCGCGGACATGACGGTCTTCGGTCTACTCTTCGGCTGCTTCACGGTGGGCCGGCGGCAGAACTCGGCGCTGTTCGAGGAGTCGCGGCATGCCTTGAACCCCACCTTCGGGGGAGTCAACACGCTGATTCTGCTGACCAGCTCCGTGCTCGTCGTGCTTGCCGTCGACGCGGTGAAGAAAAACCGGGCTCATGCGGCGCCGCATTTGCTCGCCGGCGCGTTCGCGTGTGGGCTTGCCTTCATGGTCTCGAAGGGGATCGAGTACGCGGAGAAGCTGAACGAGAACATCACGCTGCTCACGAACGACTTCTACATGTACTACTTCACGTTGACCGGCATTCATCTAGCCCATGTCGTGGCCGGCAATGTCGTACTTCTCGTTCTCTGGTTCAAGGCCCGCGGCCGCGCATTCGATCGGGCATGCCCGACAGTTCTTGAATGCGGCGCGACCTACTGGCACATGGTCGATCTGCTCTGGGTCATGCTGTTCCCGCTCTTGTACCTGCTGAGGTAGCGGATGGCCTATCTACGTAATCCGGTGGTGGCTGTCTGGGCCGCCCTGATGCTGGCGACCTGCGCCTCGACCTGGTGGTTGTCGAAAGATGTGTTCGCTCCCACCGTGTCGGCGGTGGCGATCATTCTGATCGCGGCGCTCAAGATCCGGTTCGTCATTGGCTACTTCATGGAGCTGCGGACCGCGCCGCTGCCCTGGCGGTTGGTGACGGACGCGTGGTTACTGGCTGTGACGGGGGTGATCCTGGGTATCTATCTGTTCTGATCACTGTCGGAGCCTGCGCAGCGGATCGGTCCACTAGATGTTGTCCAGCAGGTAGATGTTGCCCCCCTGATCCTGGCTTACCTTCTCGCCGGTGATCAGCCAGTCGTTGCTGAAGGCTCGCGCGGTGTCCCGGGGACGTTTCCAGTAGCCGGTCATCACGTTGGGTCCTCGGACGACGAGACCGCCGGCCTTGCCAGCGGCCGCTTCCCGGCCTCGACCGTCGACCACGGCAAGCTCGACGCCGGGAACCGCCCGACCCATCGAGCCGGGGCACGGAGGTTCCCCGGAACGTGCGGCGCACCCCAAGGCCGAGGTTTCCACCGTGCCGTAGCCCTGGAGTACCTCGCAGTCGCTCCTCGTCGCCAGCCGCTCACTCACCCGACGGCCGAGGTTCCGGCCGCCCGAGCAGAACACCGTGCGCAGCGACGCGAGTGCGGCCGCGGGTGCGTTGTCGCTCGCCAGCGCCCCGATCAAGGTAGGGAAGGTGCTGAGTACGGTCGCTTCGTTCGACTCGATGACCTGCAGCGCCGAGGCGGGCTGCACGGTGGGCAGAGCCAGCGTGGCGCCGGCCGCGACCGCGGCGGCCAGACCGTAGGTCTGCCCGAGAGGGTGGAAGAGCGGGAAATGTGTGGCCAACATGTCGTCCGAGGTCAGGCCCAGCACGCCGACGGCGGCCGTCGCGCTCCAGGCAAGAGCCCTGTGGCTGAGGACGACCCCGGTGGGCTCCTCGACGTCGGTGGACTTGTACGCGATGAGCGCCGGGGCATCGTCGCGCACCGGCGCGGCGGCAATCTCCTCGCTGCCCTCGGCGGCGTCGGCGAACTCACACAGCGCGACGCCGGCTGACTTCGCGGCCTGCGGGACCGTCGCCGGAGGACGGTGCGCCACGACCAGCAGGCGCGCATCGGTGTCACGCAGCCGGGCGGTGAGGACGGAACCGGAGTGCGCGGGGTTCATTGGGACGGCCACGCCGCCCGCGAGCAGCGTCCCGTAGTAGGCCACCGCGTACCTCGGCATGTTGGGCATCACCAGGGCAACGCGGTCACCGACTGTGACGCCACTTTCGCTCAGCCGCTGACCGAATCGGCCCGCGGCGGCCAACAGATCAGCAAAGCTGATGGCCGTCGTCCCGCTCCGGATGGCGATCCGCTTCGGATGGTAGCGGGCCGCTGAACGCAACGTTGCGACGAGATTCGGCATGTGGTGTCGCTCCTCTCAGTCGACCAGCGAACCCGATGCGCGAGCAGTTTGCCACAATTGCGCGCATGTATTTGTCAGGCCTCGTCGCGCCGCCATGATCGTAATTCGCTCATGCCCCTGTGGATAACTCGTGAGTGGCGATGGTCGCTATAGCGACCATCGCCACTCGCGACTCAGCCGCGCAGCTGGTTGGTGCTGGCGAAGATGGACTGGTACTCGAGGTAGTTGTTCAGCGCCTCCGGGCCGAGCTCCCGCCCGATGCCGCCAGAACCTCTAGCAGAAATCCGCATTCGCGGATCAATGGATTAGCCGAGGTTGCGACGGCCGCGGTATGCCGCCACCCGGGTGCGGTTCTGACAGGTGACCGAGCAGAACCGCCGGCGGCCACCGGGGGACGCGTCGACGAAAACATCCACGCAGCGACTGCCGGTACACACGCCCAGTCGGTCCGGGTCGTGATCGGCGAGGAACTCGCGCAGGGTTATCGCCGAGGCAGCCAGCAGCGCGGCGCGCGGGTCGGACACCGACCATCCGCGCCGCGGCCTGGCCCGCTCCAGGCGCAGGCCGGGACGTACATCGGTCTCGTCGAGGAACTCGGTGACCAACTCCGCTCGACGGCCCGCGTCGGGCGCGGTGAACACCGGGTAGATCCGGTCTGCTGTCGCGGCTAGCTCCTGATCGGAGAGTGCCGGCGTGGAAAAGCCGAGTCGACCGGCAAGGTCCGCCATCGACGGATAGGGCGCCGAGTCCCGACCGTCCTCATGGCGGGCGATGCTCGCCCACCCGTTGACCAGGTCGACCAGCACCGGAATCGGCATCGCGTCGATCGCCACCACCCGACCACTGTAACGCAATGAAACCCATCAACACGTTGCGCTGAGGGCAGACCCGTTGTAACGTCCTGAATGTCTCGAATGCGTTACACCACGAGCGACGGGAGGTTCTCGTGATTGATCACACCGTGCTGCTCGGGTACCTCGGCTCGGTGCTGCTGATCACCATCGCGCCCGGCCCGGACAACGCCTACATCGTCGGCGTCGCCCTCGCCCGCGGCTCACGCGCCGGGGTGCTCTCCGCCGCCGGGATGGCCATGGGCATGACGGTGCACGTCACCGCCACCACCCTTGGCCTCGCGCTGCTGCTGCAATCGGCTCCTGCCGCGCTGAACGCCGTGCGACTGGCCGGCGCCGGCTACCTGGGTTGGCTCGCGGTGAGCACCCTGCGATCGGCGCGACAATCCGGCATCGCCGAGGGCGGCGTGCCACCCGACCGGCAGATCCTCGGCCGAGCGGTGCTCACCAACCTGGCCAACCCGAAGATCATCCTGTTCTTCGCGGCATTCCTGCCGCAGTTCACCCGCCCCGGACAGGGTCCGATCCCGATGCAGCTGCTCATCCTCGGTCTCGTTTTCCTGGTTATCGGGCTCGCTTGGGACAGCATCGTCGGGCTGTGCGCCGGCCGGCTCAGCGCCGCGCTGGCCCGCGGTTCCCGGGCCGCGACCAGGCTCAACGTGGTCGCCGGCCTCACCTTCGGGGCGCTGGCGGTGGTGTTGCTGGGCGAGACGCTGCGGGCTATCACCTGAGCGGCGGGGCTGCCACTGCGCAAAGTGCGTATCGACCTCGTCCCCGGTGATCGTGTTGAGTCGAGACCTGGGCCGGTGGCGGGTCTGACCCGACCAGACCCGACCGCCGGCCCAGTCTGTTCTCTCGCCGCTCAGGCGTCGAGCAGCTCCCGGGTCGCCGCGCGGCGGAGCTTGCCGGACGGGGTCTTGGGCAGTGATGCTGGCGCGAGCACGACCACCCGGGCTGGC
Organism: Pseudonocardia sp.; assembly: GCA_036402515.1. GTDB lineage: Bacteria > Actinomycetota > Actinomycetes > Mycobacteriales > Pseudonocardiaceae > Pseudonocardia. The sequence goes on along the minus strand of DASWST010000092.1, from coordinate 40,176 downwards.
CGCACCCCCACCGAGGAGACCACCCGGGCGGTCACCTCCTTGCGGATCATCTCCTCCGCCTCGGCGTCGCCGGCCCGCCTGGACTCCACCACCACCACAAAGGACTCGCGCTTCGACGAGCCGACGCCGCTGCCGGCATCCAGCCGAACCGCCACCACATTGCCCGCGCGCACCCCATCCGCCTCGGCGGCCGCCCGCTCGATGTCGGTCGGGTAGATGTTGCGGCCGCCCATGATGATCACGTCCTTGAGCCGGCCGCAGACCACCACGATCCCGCCGGCCTGGTAGCCCTGGTCGCCGGTGTCCAGCCAGCCGTCCTCGTCCTGGGTGGCCACCGGCCCGTGCACGGTCAGATAGCCCGGCGTCACCGCCTCCCCGCGCAGCTGGATGGTGCCCACCTCGCGGTCGCCGAGCACCCGGCCCTGGTCGTCCAGCACCCGCGCCTCCAGCCCGGGTAGTGGCGGCCCGAGCAGCGGGAACCGGCGCACCGGGCGGTCCGGCTCGACCTCCGGGTCGACCACCACGGCTCGCCGGTTCGCCTCCAGCTGGTCGGCGTCGATGGTGTCCACCTGCAGCCCGGTATCGATCGGCGCGAAGGACACCCCGAGCGCGGTCTCCGCCATGCCGTAGGCAGCCACCACGCAGTCCGGGCGCAGCCCGAACCGGGCGCCGGCGGTGGTGAACGAGGCCACCGCCTCCGGGTCGATCGGCTCCGCACCGTTCAGCGCGAACCGCATGCTGGACAGGTCCATCGAGCCGTCCTTGGCCCGGCCGAGCTGGCGGCCGAGCACCGCGTAGGCGAAGTTCGGCGCCGCGGTCACCGTGCCGCCGTACTTGCTGATCAGCTCGGCCCACAGCAGCGGACGGCTGAGGAAGTCCACCGGGGTGACGGTGACCAGCTCCAGGCCCACGGTCATCGGCACGGTGAGAAACCCGACCATGCCCATGTCGTGGAACAGTGGCAGCCAGGACACCATGACGTCCCGCTCGACCCTCAGTTCCGAGGCGGTGACCATCGCGGTCAGATTCGCGTAGAGGTTGCCGTGGGTGATCCGGACCGCCTTCGGGTCGGCGGTGGAGCCGCTGGTCAGCTGCAGCAGCGCGGTGTCGTCCTCGCCGTTGCCCTCGGTCAGAACGGGGATCGGCGGGTCTGCGTCGGTGTCGCTGAAGGCCGTACCCAACTCTGAGATCGGCCGCACCGTGATGCCGCGCTGGGTGAGTACGTCGGACAGCGGGTCGAACGGCGGACCGAGCAGCACCATGCCGGCGCCGATCATGCCCAGCACCCGCACGGTGTCCTCGGCCCACTCGGCCAGGTCGGTGCGCGGGGTCGGCTGGTGCAGCATGGTGACGCTGCCGCCGGCCAGCCACACCGCCTGCGCGGCCGGGGCGATCAGTGCCGGCTCCCCGGCCAGCACCGCCACCGAGGTTCCCGGGCGCAGCCCCCCGTTGACCAGGTCCGCCGCCATCCGGCGGGCGGTGGAATGCACCTGCGCCCAACTCCGCCGGACCGGCTCTCGCGGCTCTCCAGTGGTCATTCCCCTCGGCGACTGGGCGGCGCTGGTCAGCAACAGGTCGAGAAATCGGCTCACGGTCGGAAGCCTACGGGCGAGTAGTGTTTTCTGACGTGTCCAACTTGCGCGCAGCCCTCTCAGCCGCCGTAGATCAGGTCCTGCCCGGAGCCCGGGCGGACCTGGAGAACCTGGTCCGGATACCCAGCATCTGGGCCGACCCGACGCACCGCGACGACACCAGACGCAGTGCCGAAGCGGTCGCCGCCCTGGCCCGTGCCGAGGGAGCCGCCACGGTCGACGTCGTGGCCGCCGACGGCGGCGCCCCGGCGGTGATCGCGCACTGGCCCGGCCCGGAGGGCACGCCAACAGTGCTGCTCTACGCGCACCACGACGTCCAGCCGACCGGCGGCGACGAGCAGTGGACCAGCCCGCCGTTCACCCCCACCGAGCGGGACGGGCGGCTGTACGGGCGCGGCGCGGCGGACGACAAGTCCGGGGTGATGACCCACTTGGCAGTGCTGCGGGCATTCCGCTCACTGGGCACCGGCGTGCTGCCGGTCGGCATGACATTGTTCATCGAGGGCGAGGAGGAGTCCGGCTCACCGACGCTGACGGCGCTGCTCGCCGAGCACCACGAGCGGCTGGCCGCGGACGTGATCGTGATCGCCGACTCGTCCAACCCGGCGGTAGACGTGCCAGCATTGACCACCAGCCTGCGCGGGCTGGTGCAGTGCACGGTCCAGGTGAAGATGCTGGAGCGCCCGGCGCACTCCGGGGTGTACGGCGGCCCGCTCGGCGATGCGCTGACCGCACTGTGCCGGTTGCTGGCCACCCTGCACGACGACAAGGGCCGGGTGGCCATCCCCGGTCTTGTGCACAACACCTCCGAGGCGCCCGACCTGGACGAGGCGACCTTCCGCTCGGACGCCGCCGTGCTGGACGGCGTCGAGTTGCTCGGCACCGGCACGCTGGTGGAGCGGCTCTGGCAGCAGCCGGCGATCGCGGTCCTGGGCATCGACGCGCCTCGGGTCGCCGAAGCGGCGAATGTGCTGCTGCCCTCGGCGCGAGCGGCGGTCAGTCTGCGGCTGGCTCCGGGCCAGGACCCAGCGGTGGCCCAGCGCTCGCTCACCGAGCACCTGACCGGGCACGCGCCGTGGGGGGCCACTGTGACGGTGACGCCGGGGGCGTCGGCCGACCCGTTCGAGTTGGACGCGGTCGGCGCGGTGTACGACGCCGCTCGGCGCACGTTCGGCGAGGCGTACGGAAACGCGGCGGTGGAGGTCGGCGTCGGCGGGTCGATCCCGTTCATCGCCGAGTTCGCCCGCGCGTTCCCGGGTGCCGCGGTGCTGGTCACCGGCGTGGGCGACCCGGCCAGCCGGTGGCACGGCATCGACGAGAGCCTGCACCTGGGCATGTTCGGCAAGGCGGTGCTGGCCGAGGCGCTGCTGCTGGCCGAACTCGGTGGCGCCGGCGGTTAGTTTTGGGTGGTGCAGCTCCCGGTAGCCGACGCGACAGTCCGAGAGCCGACTGAGGGCGACCTGCTGAGCGTGCACGCGGCGCTCGAACGGTGGTGGCCGACCGGCCTGGGGGCGTCGGCCGCCACCGAACGCGCGCTGCTGGTGCCCCGGCTGTACCTGCAGCACTTCACCGTGGGCAGCCGGCTGGTCGAGCGGGACGGTGACGTGCTCGGTTTCCTGATCGGCTTCCTGTCCGCCTCCCGCCCGGACGAGGGGTACATCCACTTCGTCGGGGTGGACCCCGCGCTGCGCAAGCAGGGGCTGGCGCAGTACCTCTACGAGTGGTTCTTCGGCTACTGCCGGGCGCACGGCCGCTCGACGGTGCGGGCGATCACCTCGCCGGGCAACGCCGGCTCGCACGCCTTCCACACCGCGATGGGCTTCACCGCCGAACCCGGGCGGCTGTCGTTCGAGGGCCGGCCGGTGCAGCCGGACTACGACGGTCCCGGGATGCACCGGGTGTCCTTCGTCCGGAGCATCGCCTGACCGCGCCCTGGACGTCGGCCGCCCGGTGACGGTGTCCACCCTCGTCGACGATCTCCGCGGAGCCGCTGCGCCCGATCAGGCGGGCGCGGCGCTGCAGACGCTAACCTTCATCGGACAGGGCACCCGGAACCGGAATCGAGTTCCGGCCCGATCCCGGCTCGCCGAGGAGGTCCCGGATGCCGACCGAGTCGACTCCGGCGCGGCGCGCGCCCCGAGCGGACGTGGCCCGCAACCGGGCGCGCATCCTGGAGGCGGCAAGGATGCTGTTCGCCGAGCGGGGCAACGCGGTGCAGATGCACGAGGTGGCCAGCGCCGCTGGTGTTGGCATTGGCACGGTCTACCGGCACTTCGCTGCCCGGGAAGCGCTGATCGAGGCAGCCGCCGAGCACCGGTTCGCCGACATCGAGGAGTTCGCCCAATCCGTGTGCCTAGCCGATACCCATGGGCAGGGGCTGGCGCGGTACCTGCGGCACGTGGGTGAGGTGCTGGAGCGCGACCGAGGACTGACCTCGGCGATCGAGGCGGCCCGGGGTGCCGCCGGGAGCGAGCCGCGCGGAGAGGCCCGGGCACGGCTGGAGGAGGTGATCGGCCGCCTGATCGAGCGCGGACAGGCGGCCGGCGCGCTACGGCCGGACTGCGCGGTAGCGGACGTCTACATGATCAGCGGCTGCCTGTCCTCGGTGATCCGGACCCGCAGCGGTGACTGGCGCCGCCTGCTCGACCTGGTCGTCGACGGTCTCCGTCCACGCTGATCCGTACCGGCCGCGCTCGGCTCAGCCGGCCAGCGCCAAGGCTATGCGTTGACAACCAGCAGGCTGCACCACACACTAAACGGAATCGGATTCCGCTTCAGGTAAAACAGAGTAGGTGCGGCATGTCAGACGAACGTTTCTTCGTGCTGGGAGCCGGAGAGAACAGGCCGACCCGGGTGCCGCTGCCCCCCGGGTGCGGAGTCAAGGCGAGCACCGGCGACACCGAGGGGAGGCTGGCGGTGCTGGAGAACCAGCTCGACATCGACGTACCGCCGCACGTACACGAGCAAGCGGATGAGTTCGTCTACGTCCTGGACGGCGAAATGGAGGTGGACATCCTCGGCGAGTCGCACCGGCTCACCGCGAGCATGTGCGTGCTGCTGCCCCGTGGCGTCCCGCACGCGCTGCGCAACATCTCCCAGCCCCCGGCGCGAACGCTCCAGGTGTCCTCCCCCGGTGGCTGGGACCAGTATCTGGAGGATCTCTTCGAGGCCGGCGGGTCGGTGCGCACCGAAGGCGGTCGGATGGACTTGGCCAGGGTGAACACCATCGGCGCCCGCTACGGCATGCGCTACACCGAAACCACCATGCGGATGCCGGGCGCGCCCGAACCACGGTGACCTGGCGCTTCAAGCTGTCGCGGCTATGGTGAATTAGTGACCCCGAAACGTCCGGGCCCGCTGCGCTGGCTGTGGTACGCCTTCGGCGGCGGCCTGCCCGCCCGGTACCGCGAGTGGGTGCTGCACGATGCATCCTGCGATACCTGGATGCTGCGGCACTTCATCCGGGCTTTTGTGCAGATGAGCCTGGTGGCGGTGCCGGTCGTGATACTGGTGCCCGGGCCGCTGTGGATCCGGCTGGCCGCGATATTGCTGGGCTGGATGGTGGGATTGCAGTACGCGATGTACTTCGTGGACGGCTCGGTGGAACGCCGAGTTCGCCGGGCGGGCTATCCGCCGGAGGCCGCCCAAGCGGCACGGGACGAATTGCACGCGGAGGAGCACGCGGCGGCGGCGGCGCGGTATGCGGCGCGCTACCGGTCCGGCGGAACGAGCTGATGGCCTGACAGCGAGCCCGATACGCTCTAGTCGAAATCCGACTGGCGGGACTCGTGGTAGTGCACAAGACGCCAAGTTTCATCGCGCTTGGTAAGCATGAATGACTGCCGAAGCTGGCCGTTGATGTGGCGGCCAGAAGTCAGCTCGATGCTGCACGAGAGGCGAATATAGACATGAGCCGTCGCGCCCCCTAGCACCAGCACCTTCTTGTCGATCAATGAGATGTCGGTGGCCTTGACGAAGAAGTCCGGCAACGTCCTCGCATAGTCGCGTACTTCCGCGATGGAAAACATTGGCGCGGCCCGTTCTTCGGGCTGATAAACGATTTGTTCGGCCTTGTCGTCCCAGGCCGCGACCATAGCGTCGACATCGAAGCTCTCAAACGTGCGGATGAAGGCGCGGATGGCGCGCAGCACATCACGCTCGTCGGTCTCAACGTGTTCGGTTGATGTGGACGGCATCGGGTGCTCCTGCCTGCATGGTCGTGCTCGGGCTGGTGTCGACCAGCTTCCCGCGAGTCGGGGCTCCCGGCACGTGGATTCGGGCGTCTCAGCACACCGGCGGTGTGCTGAAACGCCCGACACAGTGTGCTGAGACGCCCGACGCGCGGGTTTTTCACCGACCCGTGCGGACCAGTTCGCGCAGTGCGGCGTTGCGCAGGTACAGGCCCAGCCAGACCAGCACGGCGACGTAGATCGGGAACAGCACGTAGCCGAACAACGGGGCGTCCACCCGCACGTTCGCGCAGACCGCCCCACCCAGGTATCCGGTGATCAGCACGGCGCCGAACACCGAGGTGCGCGGGACCGCGTACACCACCAGGGAGATCAGCAGCAGGGTGCCCATCACCGGCACGGTGTGCGCGGGAAAGCCGAGCTGCAGGCTGGCCTCGACGACGGACGGCAGGCGCAGCAACTTGACCGAGGCGTCGAACAGCAGGAACAGCCCGACCAGCACGCTGATCACCGTTCCGGTGCGGACGGCGGCGCGGCTGGGCACGGTGGCGGTGGCGTGGGCGGCGGTGCTGGCGGTGGGGGTGGCGGTGATGCTCATCGGATCGGTCCCTCCGGGCTGGCGCCGGGCTCATCCCGGCGTTTGTCAGTGCGTCGAACAACGACGGTGCAGACCGACACCAGCGCGAAAAATAATCGGGCCGAATCCGAAAAACCTCTCAACCAGCGGAAAGGTCCCGGTCGGGGTACTCGTCCGGGCGAGGCGCGGGGAGGTCGCGCGCGGCCCGAGGGCCTTCGGCGCGGCGCGCGGCGGCCACCGCCAGCCGGCTCAGCCGAGTCAGCGCAAGATCGCCCATCGCGGTGGTCACCGGGTAGATCCGGTTGCTCACGAAGGCGACCGACATCCCGGACGCCGGGTCGCCCCAGGCCCCGGACCCGGCGTAGCCGAAGTGCCCGAACGCGCGGGGCAGCCAGACGCCGGGGACGAACGCCTGGTGGTAGCCCAGCCGCCAGAACATCGGGATGCCCAGCGAGCGGTCCGGGCCACGGGAGTGCACCCGGTTGAACGCGCGGACCGTGGTGCCAGAGAGCAACCGCCGCCCGTCCGCCACGCCGTCATTGGCCAACGCGCCGTAGAGGACCGCCAGCGACCCGGCGCTGAACACGCCGTTGGCGGCCGGCATCTCGGTGTCCAGCACCCGGGGATGTGGGCTCTGGAAGAGCTCGTGCACACCGGGGACGAACAGCGACTCCAGCCCCCGGCGGGGCGGCAACACCCCAGGGAACGGCGGAAATCCGAACCGGACCAGCAGCGGCGAGAGCGGCCGGAACGGACCGATGGTCGCGGCAACCAGGTGCCGGTTGGTACGGGGGCGGCCGATGTGCAGCCCGTCGATGCCGAGCGGCTCGGCGACCTCGGTGCGCACCAACTCCGCCATGCCCCGGCCGGTCACCGCCCTGGCCAGCCCGGCGAGCAACCAGCCGAAGGTGACAGCGTGGTAGGCCGAGGTGCCCGGCCGGTGGTCCGGGGTGTGCGCGGCGAGCCGCCGCTCCGCCGCGAGGTGGTCCAGCATGGCCTCGCCGTTCGGCGCGATCGGCGCGAGCTTGTCCAGGCCGGCCTGGTGGGTGAGCAGTTGGCGGACGGTGATCCGGCCCTTGCCGCCGGCGGCGAACTCCGGCCAGAACGCCGCGACCGGCTCGTCGTAGCCGAGCAGACCGCGGTCGGCCAGCCGGTGGATGACGGTGGCCGCGACACCCTTGGTGGTGGAGAAGGACAGGCCGAGGCTGTCTCGCTGCCATCGCTGGCCGGTCCGGGGGTCCGCGACGCCGCCCCAGATGTCGACCACGGTGCGGTCCCGATACCGCACCACGAACGAGCCGCCGCCGCGGCGCGGTGAGCGGAACAGCCGGGTGAACAGCCGCGCCACCGGCTCGTATCCCGGTTGGACGTGCCCTTGGTACTCAGCCACGGCGAGCCTCCTCGATAGCCGTGAGGCGCGCGCCAATGGTCCGCCGCACCGTTTGGCGATGAAGATTACTGGCCAGTATCCGATGCCGCAGCAGAGGCCGCCGCGTGTCACACGCCCATGCGGGTCAACCTTCGGCGAGCTCCGCGGCGAGCAGCCACTCCTCCTCGACCCTGGCGCGCTCCGCCACCAGGGCACGCAGCTCGGCGTCCAGCTCCAGCAGCCGGGGACCATCGGTGGCGGCTTCCGCCAGCGCGGTGTGCAGCTCGCTCTCCCTGCTGGTGAGTGCCTCCAGCCGCCGCTCCAGTCGGCGTGCCTCCTTCTGCGCGTCCCGCCGTTCGGCGGCGGAGAGCGCGGGCGCGCCGGGGGTGTTGGTCGGCGCGGCGGTGCCAGCCGCCGTCGCGCGGGACGGGCCAGCCGAGGAACCCGATGCAGAGGCAGGCAGTGCAGCGGCGGGCAGTGCCGAACGACGCGCGAGGTACTCCTCGATGCCGCCGGGAAGGTGGGTGATGCGGCCGTCGCCGAACAGCGCCACCACGGTGTCGCAGACCCGCTCGATCAGGTACCGGTCGTGGCTGACCACCACCAGGGTCCCCGGCCAGCCGTCGAGCAGGTCCTCGAGGCGCTGCAGGGTGTCGATGTCCAGGTCGTTGGTGGGCTCGTCGAGCAGCAGCACGTTGGGTTCGGACATCAGCAGCCGGGTCAGCTGCAGCCGGCGCCGTTCGCCGCCGGACAGCTCGCCCACCGGCGTCCACTGCCGGGCCGCCGGGAACCCGAGGCGCTCCAGCATGGAGGACGCGGTCAGTTCGTTGCGTCCGACGGTGACGAACCGGGCGATCTCCTCGACCGCCTCCAGCACGCGTTGGCTGGCCGGCAGGTCGACCAGCTCCTGGGTCAGGTGCGCCAGCCGGACCGTCTTGCCGGTCACCAGGCGGCCGCCGTCCAGCTCGCGCTCGCCGCCCAGCGCCCGCAGCAGGGTCGTCTTGCCCGACCCGTTCACCCCGACCAGCCCGATCCGGTCGCCGGGGCCCAGCCGCCAGGTGACCCGGTCCAGCAGGGCGCGGCCCGGAACGCGCAGCGTGGCGTCCTCCAGCTCCAGGACCTGGCGGCCCAGCCGGGCGGAGGCGAAGGCGAGCAGCTCGGGAGTGTTGCGTGGGTCCGGCACGTCGGAGATCAGCGCCTCGGCCGCCTCGATGCGGAACTTCGGCTTGGACGTCCGCGCGGGGGCGCCCCGGCGCAGCCAGGCCAGCTCCTTGCGGGCCAGGTTGCGGCGCCGCTCCTCGGCCGCGTCGGACTGGCGGGCGCGCTCCGCCCTGGCGTACACCCAGTCCGCGTAGCCGCCGGCGTAGGCCTCCACCCGGCCGTCGGCCACTTCCCAGGTGCGGGTGCACACCGCGTCCAGGAACCACCGGTCGTGGGTGACCACGAGCAGTGCGCAGCGCCGGGACACCAGGTGCTCGGCCAGCCAGGCGATGCCCTCCACGTCCAGGTGGTTCGTCGGCTCGTCCAGCACGATCAGGTCGGACTCCGCGACCAGCGCGGCGGCCAGCGCGACCCGGCGCCGCTCGCCACCGGACATCCCGTCCACCGAGCGGTCCAGGTCGACCCCGCCGGCGCTGGTCAGCCCCAGCCCGGAGAGCACGGTGCGCACCCGGGGCAAGGTGGCCCACTCGTGCTCGGCCGAATCAGCGTCGACACCGAGCGGGGCCAGCACCACGTCCCGCACGAGGGCGCCGGCCGGCAACTCGGTGTGCTGGTCGACCACCGCGATGCGCAGGTCCCGCTGCCGGCTGACCCGCCCGCCGTCCGGCTCCCGGACGCCGGTGAACACCTCCAACATGGTGGTCTTGCCGCCGCCGTTGAGCCCGACCACGCCGATCCGGTCGCTGGTGGACACGCCCAGCGAAACGCGATCGAGCAGGACCCGGGAGGCGTCACCGGGCACGGTGGCGGTAACCGCTTCGAAGTTGACCAGGTTTGTGGTGTCAGCCATCTAGTTTCAAGCCCGGGCGGGTGGCGGGGAGTAGGGCGGCCCGGGAGCGCCGGGAGGGACCAGCTCGTCGTCGTCCACGATTCGGGCGCCGGGCACCGGTCCGTGCGCCACCCGCACGGTGCGGCACACCCCGACCCCGGCCAGCTCGGCGGCCACGCCCACCGCCGCGTCCTCGTCCGAGCACAGGAACGCGCAGCTCGGACCGGAACCGGAGACGATCCCGGCCAGCGCGCCGGCTTCTACCCCGGCCCGCAGCGTGCGGCGCAGGGTGGGCTCCAGGCTCACCGCGGCGGCCTGCAGGTCGTTGCCGAGCAGCAGGGCGAGCTGACGCGGGTCGCCGGAGGCCAGCGCCTCCAGCACCGGCTCCACCGCGCCGGCTCTGGGTGGCACGGTCGGCGAACCGGACGCGGCGCGCAGCCGGTCCAGCTCGGCGAACGCGGTCGGGGTGGGTAACCCCCGGTGGTGCAGCGCGATCACCCAGTGCTGGGTGTGCCGGGACAGCACCGGCACCAGCCGCTCGCCCCGGCCGGTGCCCAGGGCGGTGCCGCCGTGCAGCGCGAAGGTCACGTCGCTGCCCAGGTCGGCGGCCAGCACGGCGAGCTGGTCGCGCGGCAGGTCCAGTTTCCACAGCGCGGACAGCGCGACCAGCGCGCCCGCCGCGTCGGCGCTGCCCCCGGCCATCCCGCCGGCCACCGGGATGCCCTTGCGCAGCACCACCCGCACGTCCGGGTCCCGGCCGGCCAGCTTGGCCACCGCGAGCACCGCTTTCCAGGCCAGGTTCCGCTCGTCGGTCGGCACCTCGACCGGGCCGCCCTCGGTGCCACCGGGGGCGCCCTCCCCGCGCACCTCGATGCCGGGCTGATCCGTCGCCGCCACCGTCACCTCGTCGAACAGGCTCACCGCGTGAAACACCGTGACCAGGTCGTGGAACCCGTCCTTGCGCAGGTCCCCGACCGAGAGGTGGAGGTTGACCTTCGCCGGGACACGCACAGTGACCGGTGGTGGGACGATGGCGAGCACGTCGATCACTCTACGTGCGCGACTCCGAGGCTTACCCACCTGGGCGCCGTCTTCGGCTCGCGCAGAGCCAGTGCGGCCGGCACAGGGCCGGCAACCCCGGGGCGGGCTACCCGGGGTCTGCGCGAGCGGGAAAAGCGCGGGCGGGGGCGACGGTGATCAGGACGGCCGTCGGGGGGAGGCGGCGGCGATGCGGGCGAAGTCGGCGATGGCGAGGCGCTCGGCTCGGGTGGCTGGATCCACGCCGGCGGCACGCAGCACCTGCTCGGCGGCGGCCGGTGAGCCCGCCCACCCGGCCAGCGCCCCGCGCAGTGACTTCCGGCGCTGGGCAAAGGCGGCGTCCACCACCGCGAACACTTCCGCCCTGGTCACCTCCGTCGCAGCCCCGCCAGCCGGCTCCGCCGCAACCCCGCCGGTCACCTCCGCCGCGACCGCGCCGGTCACCTCCGTCGCGGCCCCGCCGGTCACCTCCGCGCCAGCCGGCTCCCCCTCAGCCGCGCTGGCCACCCGGATACCGCGACTGATCTCCGGGGCGGGGCGGCGGCGCACCGCGAGCAGTGCCGAGTCCACCCCGGGCACCGGCCAGAACACCGCCCTGGGCACCGGTCCGACCCGCCGCGCCGAGGCGAACCAGGCCAACTTGGCGCTCGGCGCGCCGTACTCCCGCCCACCGGGCGGCGCGGCCAGCCGGTCCACCACCTCCGACTGGATCATCACCAGCCCATGGCGCACCGAGGGCAGCGATTCCAGCACGTGCAACAGCACCGGCACGCCGACGTTGTAGGGCAGGTTGGCCACCACGGCGGTCGGCGGGCGGGGCAGCTGCTCGGCGGTCAGCCGGAGGGCATCGGTGGTCAGCACGGTGAGCCGGGCGGCCAGCGCCGGAGCCCGCTCGGCGACCGTGCCCGGCAGCGCCTCGGCGAGCACCGGGTCGATCTCCACAGCGAGCACCGAGGCCGCCGAGGGCAGCAATGCCAGGGTCAGCGAGCCGAGCCCAGGGCCGATCTCCAGCACCACGTCGTCCGGGTCCAGCTCGGCGAGCCGGGCGATGCGACGCACCGTGTTGGCGTCGTGCACGAAGTTCTGCCCGAGCCGCTTGGTCGGCCGCAGTCCGAGCCGGTCGGCCAACGCGCGTATCTCCGAGGGCCCCAGGAACCCTGGCTCACCGGAGCCGGAGGGATCAGGGGGCGGCGTCGCCGGAGAGGCCGAGCTTGCGGGAGCAGGCCGGCCACGCGCCGTACCCGCCTCGGGAGTCCCGGACCTTCTGGGCAACCGCGATCTGCTCCTCCCGGCTGGCCTGGTCTGGGCTGGAGGCGAACTCGGTGCCCCCGTGCGCCCGCCAGGTCTGAGCGTCGAACTGCATGCCACCGTAGTAGCCGTTGCCGGTGTTGGCCCCCCAGTTGCCGCCGGCCTCGCACCCGGCCAGCCGGTCCCACACCGCGCCGGAGGGCACCCTGGGCGCGATCGCCGTCGGATTCGTGCCGACCCGCACCACCCGGGGTTTGGCCATCCGGACCACCCCGCCCTTGATCTTCTGCCGGCTGACCTCGGCGCCGTCACGCACCAGCACCCGGTAGATCGCGGCCATCTGGCCGGACCGGCCGGGATCCTGGATCACCCGCTGGCCCTTGGCCAGGGCGGCGTCCGGTATCTCCACCACGGGCGGGCGCACCGGGGTGATCACGGTGATCTCTCCGCCGCCGTTGCGCACCACCTGCACCCGGTCACCGTCGCTGAGCGGGGTGTCCGGGTCCGGCATGCTGATGTCCTCCGAGCCGAGTGGCAGCCCGAGGCTGTCCAGCAGCCCGCGTACCGTGCCCGCCTCTGTGGTGAGCCGGCGCGCCGGCTTGGCCCCGTCCACCAGGGTCACCGTGCGGCTCACGGTCAGCCGCAGCGCCATACCGGTGAGCGGGATCTCGGCGGTCGGCGCCTCGGACACCTGCGTCGGCTGGGCGTCCACACCAAGTCCGACCAGGGCGTCCCGCACCGAGGCGGCGGTGGTCCAGACCTGGCGCTGGTATCCGTCCTCGACCAGGGTCAGCGCGCGGGCCCGGTTCAGGATGACGTGGTCGCCGTCGTCGAGCGAGGTGCCGCCGGCCGGCTCGAGCCGGTCCCGAGAGGTGACCTCCAGGCCGGCCGCCCGGACCGCGCCCAGCACGTCGGCCGCGAACGTGTGCACGGTGCGGTCCTTGCCGTCCACCGTGAGCGTGATCGACTTATCCATCACCACGGCCGCCAGGCTGGCCAGCAGCATGGCCGCGAACAGCAGCATGGCCAGCGCCTGAGCAAGCGGGTGCCCGGCGGTTCGGTGCCGACCCGCCTGCTGGATCCGCAGGCCGCGCCCGGTTGGCCGTCCGTACACGCACGCGTCCTGTCTCGTCGGATCTCGCGATCACCAGCGGAGCGATCACGGGACCGTAACGGGCGCGCCCCTCCCCTCGTGGGCGTTTGCACCACGTGTGCGCCAAACGGAGCAGTTACAGGGACGAACCGCTCGACTACTGTGCGTGTTGTTACAGTGAGTAGTCGATTACGGAAGTTCGGCGATGCGGAAGACCCGCTCGGCGTTTGCCCGAGTGGCCTCGGCGACCGCCTCGGCGGCCTCGCCGCGCGCGGCGGCGAGCCCGCGCACCGTCCAGGGCAGGCAGTACGGCTCGTTGGCCCGGCCACGATGGGGATGCGGGGTGAGGAACGGAGCGTCCGTCTCGACGAGCAGGAGTTCGGCCGGCGCCAGTGCGGCGGCCTCACGCAGCGCTACCGCGTTACGGAAGGTAATCGGCCCGGCGAACGACATCAGGTACCCGGCCTCGGCACATGACCGGGCCAGCGCGGCGTCCCCGGAGAAGCAGTGGAAGATCACCCGCTCCGGCGCGCCCTCCGCCCGCAGCACATCGAGCACGTCCTGATGGGCGTCCCGATCATGGATCATGACCGGTTTGTCCAACCGCTTGGCCAGGTCGATATGCCAGGCGAAGGCCTCCCGCTGCACGGCTGGATCCGCGGTGTTCGGGTCGTGCTGTGGCCAGTAGTAGTCCAGCCCGGTTTCGCCGACCGCCACCGCCCGCGGCGCCGCCGCCAGCTTCTCAATTTCGGCACTGGCGGCGTCGTCGAGCAGGTGGGCGCGGGTGGGATGCAGCGCGACGGCGGCCAGCACCCTCGGGTCCGCCTCGGCGGCGCCGAGCACCCAACGAGCCGAGTCCAGGTCGTCGGCCACGGTGACCGCGGCGCGGACCCCCACCGCCTCCGCCCGGTCCATCGCGGCGCGCACGTCGTCAGCGGTGACGCAGCCGCACGCGTCCAGGTGGGTGTGCGAGTCGATGGTGCCGGCGCCGGCCAGCGGTTCCGGTGCCGGCGGCCGTTCCCGCGGCGTCATGTGAGGAGTCGTGAGTGGCGATGATCGCTATAGCGACCATCGCCACTCACGACCTCTGAGCTGGGGGTCACGGCTGGATGGGCGCCCACTCCGGGCCGGTCTCACCCAGCTTCGGATCCAGCTTGCTGAACAGTGGGCTGGGCTTCTCCAGCGGGCGCCCAACCTCGATCGGCGTCGACTCCCAGCGCGCCTGCTCAGCGGCGTAGTCCCCGGTCAGCACCGGGTACCCGGGGCCGCCGCCGAGGTCGTCCACCTCGCGGACCTCCGGCTGCGCGGCCCACACGCCGGTCCCGCCCAGCGCCTCGTGCACCTGCTGAGAGGCGTGCGGCAGGAACGGTGTGAGCAGCGTGTTCGCGTCCTGCACCACCTGCAGCGCGGTGTGCAGGACGGTGTCCCGGCGGTCCGGGTCGTCCTTGCGCTTCCACGGCTCCTGGTCGGAGAGGTACTTGTTCGCCGCGGACACCACGCGCATCGCCTCGCCGGCCGCTTGCTTGAACCGGCTGCGCGCGAGCAACCCTCCGACGGTCTCGAAGCCGGCCTTGGACACGGCCAGCAGCTCGTGGTCGGCGGCGGTCGGCGCGGTCGGCTTGGGAATCGCGCCGACGTTCTTGTGCGCCATCGAGACGGACCGGTTGACCAGGTTGCCCCACTCGTTGGCCAGCTCGAAGTTGATCCGGCGGACGAACTCGTCCCAGGTGAAGTCGGTGTCCTGGTTCTCCGGGCCGGCCACCGAGATGAAGTAGCGCAGCGCGTCCGGCCCGTACTCCCGGAGGAAGTCGCCGACGTAGATCACCGTGCCACGCGAGGTGGAGAACTTCGACCCACTCATGGTGAGGAATTCCGAGGAGACGATCTCATCGGGCAGGTTCAACGTGCCGAACGCGCCCGGCTCGCCACCCCGGTCGCCCGCCCCGTTCTGGCCGAGCAGCAGCGCCGGCCAGATCACCGAGTGGAAGACGATGTTGTCCTTGCCCATGAAGTAGTAGCCGGTGGCCGCCGGGTCGCACCACCACTGCTGCCAGGCGTCCGGGTCCGGGCCGCGCCGGGCCCACTCCACGCTCGCCGAGAGGTAGCCGATCACCGCGTCGAACCAGACGTAGAGCCGCTTCATCGGCTGGTCCCGCCAGCCGTCCAGCGGGATCGGCACACCCCAGTCCAGATCCCGGGTGATCGCGCGGGGCTTCAGGTTCTCGATCAGGTTGGCGGAGAACTTGAGCACGTTCGGCCGCCAGTCGGTGCGGGTGGACATCCACTTGCCCAACGACTCGGCGAACGCCGGCAGGTCCAGGAAGAAATGCTCGGTCTCGACGAACTTGGGGGTCTCTCCGTTGATCTTCGAGCGCGGGTTGATCAGATCGGCGGGGTCGAGCTGGTTGCCACAGTTGTCGCACTGATCGCCGCGGGCGCTGTCGTAGCCGCAGATCGGGCAGGTGCCCTCGACGTAGCGGTCCGGCAGGGTGCGCCCGGTGGATGGGCTGATCGCGCCCATCGTGGTCTTGGGCACCACGTACCCGTTGCGGTACAGCGCGAGGAAGAGCTGCTGGACGACCTCGTAGTGGTTGGTCGTGGTGGTCCTGGTGAACAGGTCGTAGGAGAGCCCGAGGCCCTGCAGGTCGTTCACGATGACGCGGTTGTACTTGTCCGCGAGCTGCCGGGTGGAGAGCCCCTCGGCGTCCGCCTGCACCTGGATCGGGGTGCCGTGCTCGTCGGTCCCGGAGACCATCAGCACCCGGTTGCCCGCCATCCGCTGGTAGCGGGAGAAGACGTCGGAGGGCACACCGAAACCGGAAACGTGGCCGATGTGCCGGGGGCCGTTGGCGTATGGCCACGCCACAGCGGTCAGCACGCGGGAACTCATGGTTACCAGCCTATGCGCACCACGCCAGTGGGTTCGCGGGCCCCGCTGGTCACGGCCCGGACATCAGCACATCCGGCGTCACCTCAGCCGGCCTGATTGTGCACCTCGACCCGCCCGGCACCCGGCTCGGCCAGTTGGGCCATCACCGACGCGGTGTCCATCCAGACGTTCTCCCGGCTGATCAAGCCGTCCCGGAACTCGAACACGTGCAACATGCGGAACTGTGTCGACCGGCCCCGGCCGGCCAGCCCGGCGAACTCGCCGAACACCGTGGCTGAACACTCGTGCTCAACCACGCACACGTCGTCGCCGTAGAACCGGCGCAGCTCGGTGAGACGGTCGGTACGAACCTGTTCCAGCAGCTGGGTGTACCGCTGCCGAGCGGCCGCCGGGCCACGCAGCGGGCCACCTGGCGCGCCGACCACATCGTGTTCGACGTCCTCGGTATAGCCCGCGACCGCCTGGTCCAGGTCGCTCTGCTGCTCGGCGGCCAGGTGCGCATCCACCAGGGCGGCCATCGCGGTACGACTCGTCGCCACCACGCCTCCTCCGTCAGGGTTCCTGACGGAGGACCGTAAGGTAGCCTGACGAAGGTGTCAATGGCGTACCCATCACCACCGCCCCCGGCGAAGCAAACCGGCGACTGCGGATGGTCCGTGCGGGTACTCGGGCTGATGCAGTTCGCCCTGGAGCTCGGGCTGGCCGAGACGATGGCCGAGGTAGCGCCTCGACATCCCCAGCTACGACCCGCGCACCTGCGGGTGTTCCGGGTGGGCTCCCTGGACGCCGTCCGGGTCACCGAGCTGGCCACCCGCTCGGGGATGACGAAGCAGTCCATGCACGAGCTGATCGCGCACCTGCAGCGGCACGGCTACCTGCGCCGCGAGCCGGACCCGGCGGACGCCAGGGCAATGCGGGTACGCCTCACCACCCCCGGCTGGGAACTGGAGCAGCAGATGCGCGCCGCCTCCGCCCGGGTGCACCTGAGCTGGCTGGAACAGCTCGGCGCGGAGCGGTTCGACGCGCTCTGGGCCGCTCTGCGCCAGCTCACCGGCCGGGACGACCCGGTACCGGACCCGGCCGGACTGCGCCGGATCGTCGACCAGGCCGGCCCGGCGCCGGCCGACGCGCCGCCGCGGCCAACCTGACACAGCCCCCAATCAGCCGTCCGCCAGCTCGCTGTGCACGCAGAACACCGCACCCCACGGATCCACCACGGTGGCCATCCGGCCGAACGGGGTGTCTTCGGCCCCGCGCGCCACGGTGCCCCCGCCACGCTCGACCGCGGCCAGCGAGGCGTCCACATCGACGACCCCGAAGTAGGCGATCCAGTGGCTCGGGACGCTCTCCGGAGCGCCCATCAACCCGCCGATACCCCCCGCCACCTCGCCGTTCACCGCGAACGTCGAATAGTCCGCCGGCGCGCCAGGGACCGGCTCGTAGGTGTAGCCGAAGACCTCGGCGTAGAACCGCTTGCCGGCCTCGGCATCGGTCAGCCGAGCGTCCTCCCAGACCAGCGCGCCCGGCTCGTTGTAGACCTGCACGCCGATCTCCCCCTTGGCCTGCCAGACCGCGAACGTGCCGCCGGTGTTGTCCTGGGCGACCAGCATCCGGCCGAACTCGGCGACTTCAAACGGCTCGGCGAGCACCGTTCCGCCGTGTTCGACGATCAACTTCGCGGTGCTGTCCAGGTCGTCGGAGGCGAGGTAGATGGTCCAGAACGAGGGTTGCCCGGGGGCCTGCAGCGGCCCGATCGCCGCCGCCGCGCGATCGTTCACCTGGCACATCGTGTAGTTCCCGAAATCCTCCCCGGTGTCGAGGAAGGTCCAGCCGATCACCGGGCCGTAGAACTCGGTGGCCGCTCTGACGTCCGGCACCGCGAGGTCGAGCCAACACGGGGTACCGGCGGGCCATGGCGTATCGCGGGTGGGCATGGTTTGCACCTTCCGTCAGGAGCAAGGGCGGCTATCAAAGCATCGTCGACCGATAGCGTCGGCCCCCGTTCGGGCGTATCCGTCCAACAACTGCCCACCCAGCGCGCCAGTTATTCGTCCATCGGCGCTGGAGTTCAATCGGACGGCACCTCGCCATGTATCCCGAACACGGCGCCGAACGGGTCGGTCAGCACGCCGATCCGCCCGAACGGGGTGTTCTCCGCCGCCGTCACCACGCCACCTCCGCCGGACTGGGCAGCCGCGACCGCCGCGTCCACATCCGCCACCGAGAAGTAGGCCAGCCAGCTGCTGGGGGTGCCTTCCGGCGCGCCCATGATCGGCCCGATGCCTCCGGCGAGCTGACCATTCACGGTGAAGCCGGCGTAGTCGTCCGGGGCGCCGGGCACCGGCTCGTAGCCGAACCCGAAAACCGCGGCGTAGAACTCCTTCCCGGCTTTCGGGTCGGTCAGCTGGCAGTCCTCCCAGACCAGCGACCCGGGCTCGTTGAAGATCTCCACGCCGTTTGCCTGCTTGCCCTGGAACACACCGAACAGCCCGCCGGTGCTGTCCGTCGCGACAAGCATGCGGCCGACCTCGCCGATGTCCTCCGGGCCCCACACGACGTTCCCGCCGTTGTCGGCGATCAGCTTGGCGGTCCCGTCGGCGTCGTCGGAGGCCAGGTACACCAGCCAGGCGTTGGGCTGATCGGGCGACTCCCGGGGACCGATCCCCGCGGCATTCCGGTCGCCGATCCGGCATAGCTGGTAGTTGCCGAGGTCTGGGCCGGTGTCGACGAAGCTCCAGCCGAGGACCGGGCCGTAGAAGGCGAGCGCCGCCTCGACGTCCGGCACCGCGATGTCGACCCAGTTGGGAGTACCGGCTGGCCAGGCAGTGTCGCGAGTGGGCATGACGGGCACCTTTCGAGAGATGGGTTGCCATCAAAGCACCGGCCACCGACAACCTGCGCCGGCTTTTCGGTCGGTCTGGCGTTGGGCATAGATGAGATGGGAGACACTCGCCGAACGGCGAGTTACCTGGACCCGACGCCATCTGATGTTCAACAAATCGTGTCAGGGTGGGCGACCATGAACTCCCGCCCGTTATTAGCCGCCGCGCTACTGACCGCGGCCGGCCTGGTCGCCGCCGCCTGTGCGACCCAGCCGGGCCCGCCGACCCAGCCCCCGGCCTCGGCGCCGGCCGTCGCGCCGGACGCGGCACCGGCTGCTCCCCCGGCATCGGCCGGGTGGGCCAAGCCGGCCGTGGTCACCGACGCCACCCTGCCGCGCAGCCCGCTGGCCCAGTTCTCCAACGGCCTGGTCGCCGGCTCGGTGGCCGACGACCATGGGATCGCACTGGGCGGCACGGGCAGCGACATCTATCCCGCGCAGGCTCCCGACGAGTACTGGATGGTGACCGACCGGGGGCCGAACGGGCAGGTCAAGGTGGACGGCGACAAGCGGCGCACGTTCCCGGTTCCCGGATTCGACCCGGCCATCCTGCGGGTGAAGGTGGACGGCTCGACGCTCCGGGTACAGCAGTCGATCCCGCTGACCACCACGGCCGGACGGCCGATCACCGGGCTGTCCAACATCGCGGGCCGCGACGAGACCCCGTACGACTTGACCGCCGGCACGCAGCTCCCGGTCAACCCATCCGGCGTGGACAGCGAGGGTCTGGTGCGCGCCGCCAACGGCGAGTTCTGGGTATCCGAGGAGTACTCCCCGTCGATCCTGCGGATCTCCCCGACCGGCACCGTGCTGGCCCGGTATGTGCCCCAGGGCCTCGCCCTGCCCGGCGCTGACTACCCGGTGAACCCCACGCTGCCGGCGATCCTGGGCAAGCGGCAGATCAACCGCGGCTTCGAGTCACTGGCGATGAGCCCGGACGGGCACACCCTCTACACCATGCTGCAGAGCCCGTTGGCGCTGCCGAACCCGGACGCGGGTGCGGAGTCCCGAGCGGTGCGGCTGATCGCCTTCGACACGGCCACCGGCAAGGCCACCGCGGAGTACGTCTACTCGCTGGAGGACGTGACCGGGTTCGACCAGGGCGCGGATGGGGACGAGTCCGATATGAAGATCAGCGCGCTGGCCTGGTACGGGCCCGACCAGCTGCTGGTCGACGAACGCACCGACGATGTGGCCAAGCTGTTCGTGGCCAGGCTGGGCGGGGCGACCAACGTGCTGGGCGGCCCGTTCGACGATCCGGCGCACTCCCCGCCGCTGGAGCAGGCCGACCTGCGGGCGGCCTCGGTCACCCCGCTGGCCAAAACGCTGCTGGTGGACCTGACCGCCTCGGTGCCCAATCTGCCGAAAAAGATCGAAGGTGTCGCCGTGCGCGACGATCACACCATCGCGGTGGCCAACGACAACGACTTCGGGATGACGGAGGGCAAGCACGCGTTCGGCTCCGACGGGCGGGTGGCGGACTCCGGCACGCCATCCACGCTGATGCTGCTCCGGGCAGGGCCGAAGTAGCCGACGCGGCGAGCGAAACCGTGACGCCCGAGGGAAGGTTCGGCTGGCGCGGGGCGTTGGTACGTGGGTGACCCGCTTTGACATCCCGTTCTCTGTACTCGATCTCGCCGTGATCGGCGCCGGCTCGCACGCCGGTGCCGCGCTGAACAGCACGATCGACCTCGCCCGACGCACGGAGCAGCTGGGTTACCAGCGGTTTTGGGTGGCCGAGCACCACAACATGCCTGGTATCGCCAGCTCAGCGCCCTCGGTGCTGATCGCCCACCTGGCCGCCGCGACCAGCACGATCCGGGTCGGCTCCGGCGGCGTGATGCTGCCCAACCACGCGCCGCTGGTGGTCGCCGAGCAGTTCGGCATGCTCGAGGCGCTGCACCCCGGCCGGGTGGACCTGGGCATCGGGCGGGCGCCGGGCACCGACCCGGTGACCGCGCAGGCGCTGCGCCGCAGCGCCAACGGGCTGTCCGCGGACGACTTCCCCGAGGAGCTCACCGCGCTGATGGGCTTCTTCACCGCGCCGAGCGAGCGCGGCGTGCAAGCGGTGCCGGCGCTGGGCAACCCGCCGGACGTCTGGCTGCTCGGCTCCAGCGGCTACAGCGCTCAGGTAGCCGGGCTGCTCGGGCTGCCGTTCGCGTTCGCCCACCACTTCAGCGCGGCGAACACACTGCCCGCGCTGGCGCTGTACCGGGAGCGGTTCCGGCCGTCGGCGCGGCTGAAGGAGCCGTACGCGATGGTGTGCGCCTCGGTGGTCGCCGCCGAGGACGACGAGCGGGCGCGCTACCTGGCCGGCCCGGGCGGGCTGTCCTTCCTGCGGCTGCGCCAGGGCAACCCCGGCCTGATGCCCACGCCGGAGGAGGCCGCCGCGTACGACTACAGCGAGGTGGAGAAGGCGTTCGTGGCCGACCGCCAGTCGAACCAGATCATCGGCGGCCCGGACACCGTGCTCAAGGGGATCACCTCGCTGCTGGAGCAGACCCAGGCCGACGAACTGATGGTGGCCACCATGGTGCACAACCCGGCGGACGGCCTGCGCAGCTACGAGCTGGTTGCCGAAATAGCCGAGCTCCCCAACACCACCGCCAAACCCGCTAGACCATAGCGTGAGCGCTCGAGGCGGCCAGGTCCTTCGCTTGGGAGACGTTGAGCAGCACGCCTTCCAGGACGAAGACGGCGAGTCCGTGCGCCGCCGCGGCCACCGCGAGGACCAGTTCCCGGGATCCGGCCTCGGTGTTGCGTAGCTTGCGGGCCGGCTCCCGCAGAACCTCGAAGAGTTCGGCTCCTGCTTTCAGCAGCTCTGGGTATTTCGTCTTGTCCAGGCCTGCCGCAAAGGTCAGCTCGAACATCGGGCGCCGCTCCGTCGCGAACTCCACATACGCCCGCGCGAAGGCCGCGAGCTGCTCCGCCGGTTCGACCTTGCGCTTCATGGCGGCGACATAGCGGTCGCGCTGTTCCGCATAGCCCTTCTGAACCAGCGCGGCCAGCAGCGTGTCCCGATCCGCGAAGTGCTTGTACGGCGCTGCGACGCTAACCCCGGCGCGCCGGCTCACCTCCGCCAGGGTGCACGCCTTCGGTCCGCCCTCCGCGACCAGGTCCAGCGCGGCCTCCTCCAGGACGCGCCGCAGATCGCCGTGATGCCGTCCACTGGGCCGTTTGACTTCGTTGCTCACCCGGCCTAGGTTAATAGCACTAACCTGGTTAATGTCACTAACCTGGCGAGGAACGATGACGGACTTCAACGAATTGATCCAGCTCCCATGAATGCACCCATCGCAGTCGTGACCGGAGCCACCCGAGGCGCGGGCAAGGGAATCGCGCTCGCCCTGGGGACTGCGGGAATGACGGTCTACGTGACCGGACGCAGCCAGGCCGGCGGCGACTCGGAGTACGGCGGGACGGTCGCGGAGACCGCGCGGCTGATCGACGAAGCCGGCGGACACGGGATCGCGGTACCGGTTGACCACGCCGACGACGAACAGGTCGCCGAGCTGTTCGCGCGGGTGGAGAAGGATCACGGGCGGCTGGATCTGCTGGTCAACAACGCCGCCAAGGTGCTGGCCTCGTCCGCGAAATTCTGGGAGCGGCCGCTGGAGACAGTCGACCTGATCACGGTCGGACTGCGCTCGCACTACGTCGCCTCGTACTACGCCGCCCCGCTGCTGATCGCGAACGGGCGCGGGCTGATCGTCAACACCGGCCACTACGGCGCGGTGTCGTACCACGTCGGCCCGGCGTACGGCGCGCAGAAGGCGGGCGCCGACAAGATGGCAGCCGACATGGCGAAGGAACTCCGCCCGCACAAGGTCGCCGCCGTCTCGATCTGGATGGGCGGCCTCGACACCGAGCGGGTGCGGGCGCTGCTCCCCGCCGCCGCGCTGGCCGGCCGTGAGACGCCGCAGTTCACCGGCCGAGTCATCGCCGCGCTCTACGCCTCGAGCGGATTGCTCGGGTACTCCGGTCGGGCGATGATCGGTGCTGAACTAGGTGCTGAGCTGGGCGTCACCGACCTCGACGGCAGCTCCCCTCGGTCCGCCCGGCACACCCTCGGTGCACCGCCGGACCTCCACCCCACGCTCAAGCCCTGACTGCCCTGCAGGTGAGCAGCAACGACAGCGGATCACCCGGCAACCACGCGACGTGGCTAGTCGTGCGGGGAGGCAGCGGGCGCGGCCACCGCGGCGGCGTAGAGCTCGCGCTTGGGGAACTCGGTGTCGGCCGCCACCGCGCTTACCGCGTCCTTGAGCCGCTCGCCGTCGGCCACCCGCTGCCGGACCCGGGCGACCAGCTCGTCCATCGACGCCGCACCGGGCACCGGGCCGACCTGCCCGGCCAGCACCACGGTGATCTCGCCGCGCACCTCCGTGTCGGCGGCCCATCCGGCCAGCTCGCCCAGCGGGCCGCGGAGCACCTGCTCGTAGGTTTTGGTCAGCTCCCGGCAGACCGCGGCGGGACGCTCGGCGCCGAGCACCTCGACGGCCACCGCGAGCGTGGCGGCCAGCCGGCGCGGCGACTCGAAGAACACCACCGCCCGGGGCTCGGCGACCAATCCGGCCAACCAACGCCGGCGCTCACCGTCCCGCCGGGGCGCGAAACCGTCGAAACAGAACCGCTCGCAGGGCAACCCGGAGAGCACCAGCGCGGTGGTCACCGCTGAAGGGCCGGGTAGGCAGCTCACCGGCAACCCGGCCGCCACACACGCACTGACCAGGCGAAAGCCCGGGTCGGACACGGCGGGCATGCCGGCGTCGGTGACCACCAGCACGGTCTGGCCGTCCCGCACGGCGTCCAGCAGCACCGGCGCGCGGGCGGCCTCCACCGCGTCGTAGTGGCTGACCACCCGGCCCTGAATGGTGACCCCGAGCGCGCTGGCCAGGCGACGCACCCGGCGGGTGTCCTCGGCGGCGATCACATCGGCGGTGCCCAGCGCGGCGACCAGCCGGGTGGACGCATCGCCGGGGTCGCCGAGTGGGGTGGCCGCCAGCAGCAGCCGTCCCGCGTCCGCCGCGTCACCGTCCCGCACCCCACGCAGCCTAGTGTCGGCTCGGCGTCAGCCACGCAGCGCGAGGAGCTGCTCCACCCGCCGCGCCGTCCTCGGTAGCTCGATGTCGACGTCGTCGGCGTCCAGGCGCAGCGTCTGCCAGCCGTGTCCGGCCAACTCCCCGTCCCGCATCCGGTCCCGGGCCACCCCGCGGGCTAACTCGTCGGCACCGAACTCGTCGACTCCGTCGTATTCGATCGCCAGCCTGGCCTCGGGGTAGGCCAGGTCGACCCGGGCCAGCTCAGACCCGCGCTCATCGCGCACCCGGTACTGCACGGCGGGCGTCGGCAACCCCGCGCGGAGCAGACCCACCCGCAGCCGGGTCTCCGGTGCCGACTCGGACCTCGGATCGGCCAGCGCCACGACCTCAGCCAGCCGGCGGCTGCCCCGCGCGCCGGGTGTCCCGGCCCGCCGAGTCAGCAGGTCGGCCGGGGCGAACGATCCGGCGGCAGCCAGCGCGTCGACCGCGACCACCGCCTCCACCAGCGGCAACCGGCGGGCCAGGTCCCATGCGGTACGCAGCGGCACGGTGACCCGTGTGCCGTCCACGGTGGTCACGTCCCGCTCGGTGGCGGTGCCCCGGCAGATGTGCAGCCCCGGGTGGGCGCGGGTGTTGGTCGCCACCAGCACCTCGGCCGGAGCGTCGGGCGGCGCGCAGTCGGCGCCGAGCGCCACCGCGGCGGAGTACCCGGCTAGCACCCCACCACGGTCGCGGACCAGCAGGTAGGCCGCCCGGGACCGGGTGGCCAGGTCCAGCTCCAGGCCGGCGGACAGATAGACGTCCGGATACACCCGGCGGTAGCGGGGGCCGTACAGCTGGGCGCGGGTCACCAGCCCGGCGGCCAACACCGCGGTACCCCGGAACGGCCCGGTCAGGACCTCCGCGGCCGGATCGAACGGAGAGGACGGCACCGGCTGAGAGTAACGCCAGGCCGACCATCCGATTGATCGAATCAGGCTGGCGTTACCCTCAGTTCGACCGGCGGCACCCCCTACCATCGGGTTCCGTGGTGAGTGTGGTGCAGCGGACGGCGCGAGACGGCGCATGGCCGGTCGGGCGGCCGCCCCATCCGGTACGCCCGGGCGGCAGCGCCTTTCCGCTGGACCGCCCGCTCCCGCCGGATCGGCTGCGCAGTTGGCTGTTGGCGATCATGCTGGCCATCATCGGCGGGATCCTCCGGTTCTACCGGCTCGGCTACCCCACCGACGACGGCACACCGGTGTTCGACGAGAAGCACTACGTACCGCAGGCCTGGCAGATGCTGCGCAACGGCGGGGTGGAGGACAACCCGGCCTATGAGCTGGTGGTGCACCCGCCGCTGGCCAAGCAGCTGATCGCGCTGGGTGAGTGGTGGCTGGGTTACGACGGCGTCGGCTGGCGGGTCTCCGCCGCGCTCGCCGGCACGCTGTGCATCCTGCTGATTGTCCGAATCGCCCGGCGGATGACCCGGTCCACCCTGTTCGGTGTGGTCGCCGGGGTGCTGCTGATCTGCGACGGGGTCAGCTTCGTGCAGTCCCGGATGGGCATGCTGGACATCTTTCTGACCCTGTTCGTGGTGGCCGCCTTCGGCGCGCTGGTGGTCGACCGGGACGAGGTGCGCAGCCGGATGGCGGTGGTGGTCGCGGAGGGCCGGATCCACGATTCGCCGTTCGGGCCCCGGCTCGGGGTGCGCTGGTGGCGGTTCGGCGCCGGGGTGCTCATCGGCATGGACTGCGCGGTCAAGTGGTCCGGGGTGTACTGGCTGGTCGCCTTCGGCGTGCTGTCGCTGGCCTGGGACGTCTCCGCGCGTCGGGCCGCCGGGGTGCGCCGGCCGTGGGCCGGGGTGTTGGTGCGCGACACGGGGCCGGCGCTGTGGGCACTGGCGGCCATCCCCACCCTGACCTACCTGGCCTCCTGGTGGGCCTGGTTCGCCAGTGAGACGGCCACCGACCGCTACCAGGTGGGCCGGTCGGTCGGCACCGGCGGCCCGTTCTCCTTCGTGCCGGCCGGGCTGCGGTCACTCTGGTACTACAGCGGCCACGTGCTCTCCTTCCACGAGAACCTGAAGACCTCGGCGACCAATCCGCACCCGTGGGAGTCCAAGCCCTGGACCTGGCCGATGGGCCTGCGCCCGATGCTCTACTACTACACAAACTCCGGTCAGGCCTGCGGCGCCAGCCAATGTGTGGCGGCCACCATGCTGATCGGTACCCCGGTGCTGTGGTGGGCCAGCCCGGCGGTGCTCGGCTGGTCGCTGTGGCGGGCGGTCACCGGCTTCGACTGGCGGTACGCGGCGGTGCTCGTCGGGTACGCCGCCGGCTACCTGCCCTGGTTCCTGGACATCGACCGGCAGATGTACTACTTCTACGCCACTCCGATGGCCCCGTTCCTGGTGCTGGCGATCACCCTGTGCCTCGGCGAGATCCTCGGCCGGGCGCGCGTCGGTGCCGAGCGGCGCGCGACCGGGCTGCTGGTCGTCGCGCTGTACCTCGGCCTGGCCGTGGCCAACTTCGCGTGGCTGTGGCCGATCATGGTGGGCGATTCGATCACCACGGCGCATTGGAACGCGGAGATGTGGCTGCCGTCCTGGCGGTAGCTGTTCCTAGCGGAGCGTAAGTGAAGCGGACTCAGCCGACCGGGTGGCCGTACATCTCGCCGAGCGGGTCGGAGATCAACTCCACCCTGGCCCCGTCCGGATCCCGCAGGTAGATCGACGTCTCACTCTCCAGCTGGTACGCCACGCCGGCCGCGTCCAGCCGCTCCCTGGCCGCCCGCCAGTTCTCCGGCGTCACCGAGATGGCCAGGTGATGCAGGCCGCCGAGCACCTCGGCGTAATCGCCGACGTCCACCCCGGGCAGGTCGAAGAAGGCCAGCGCGTTGCCGTGGCCGACGTCGAAGAAGAAGTGGGTGGACCCGGCCAGGTCCCGGTTCTCGAACATCTCGGTCAGCGGGAATCCCAGGATGTTCTGGTAGAACTCCACGCTGCGCTGGACATCTCCGCTGATCAGCGCGGTGTGGTGGATCCCGCGCGCGGCGCTGGCCGGGCGCTGCTCGCGCGGAGCCAGGTACTTGTCCCGGATCTGGTCTCGCTCGGTGGTCAGCCGGGCTCGTTCATCCGCAGTCACGGACATCGTCGGCTCCAGGGGTCACAGGGCTTGCGCTGGCCGGCCGGACTCAGCGGCCCCTAGTCTGCTCCGTCCTGGAGCTGCTTGCGATACGTCCGCCGGCCTTCCTGATCGCGGTCGCCGTGGATTCGCCGATATCCCCTGATCTCGTAGAGCGCCTGTGCACCGTGTTGCTCCGCGCCGATGTCGAGCACCGCGTAGCGATAGTCGTCGTCCCGGGCCAGTTCCTCCAGCTCGGCGAGCAACGCGCGCCCGAGACCCGAGCGGCGCGCGCCTGGGCGGACGTACATCCGGACGAACTCGGCGGTGTCACCTGAGGGATCGCCAGGAAACATCCGGTACCCGCCGGACGCGGCCGGCTGCCCGTTGAGGTAGGCGACCACGAACAAGCCGCGCCGCTCCGGCTCGAGCTCCGGCCCCTCCGGTGGCGTCAGATCTGGATGTCCGGGCAGCTCAGCGGTGGCCAGCTCGGCCATGAAGACGAGCACGCTCTCGTGCGCATCGCGATAATCCAGGGCCCGGAACTCGATCTCCGGGCGCTCGGACGGTCCAACCACCCCTGATTACTATCAGAAACCGGCCGACCGCACCTCGTTAGGTTGCACATCTGGCGGCCACCCACATCGGGCCGGTTCGCCGCTGTGATCACACAGGTGGGGGCGGAGGAACCGGTCGTTTGGTGATCAGGATCGGCTCCTCGATCAGCTCAGCCACCGGCTCCACCCCGTCGACCGGCAGGAACCAGCGCCGGTCCCCGTCCGGACCGGGATCCGGCGCGAACCGCCAGCGCACCGCGCGCTCGATCTTGACCGGGAACACGGTGAGCGCGCCGTCGGTATCGATGCGCAGCCGCACGAAGCACTTGTAGTCCTGGATGGCCTGCGCGGAGAACAGCTCGTCGGTGTTCACCCCTGGACCGACCCGATCAGCCAGCAGCAGATAGATGGCCACCATGAGCGGTCCCCAGCCCACGCCGACCAGCGCCTCGGCCACCGGAACCGCCACCGATGGCCACGGCCAGGTCCAGCCGGCCGCCTCGGTGCCCAGCGCGACGCCGGCCCAAGTGCCCACTATGGACGCCGTGTGGCCCAAGGTGTGGGCACCGCCGACAAGCCGTCGCCGGGCCGGGTACCGCCGCCCGTTGACCCCGGTAAACGCGTTCAGCCCCAGCCACACCGCGCCCAGCAGCACCAGGGTCAGCAGCAGCGGCGCCGTGTTGGCCACCCACCAGCGCTCGGTGCCCAGCAGCGGGAACGCCCGGCTGACCGCCGTCCCGATCACCAGGTAGAGCAGCATCGGCACCAGGCAGAACTCCGGATTGCGGTAGACCTGCCCGAGGATCCCGGCGCGCAGCCGCCGCGAGGTCGGCTTGCTCGGGTAGCAGCGCTCCAGCCGGTACGGCACCGGGGGACGTTTGTTCGGGTCCTTCGATTCGACCGGCGGAAGGTTCAGCCTGTCCGGCAGGTGGTGCGTCCCGTACAGGTACGCCCCACCGCCGCCCGCGGTGATCTTCTGCTGGCCGGCCAGATCCAGGCCCTGGTACCGGGCGTAGTGGTGCAGGTCCCCGGACAGGGATAGCCGCAGCATGGCGCGGTCCGGGATGATCGTCCGCTCGAAGAACTCCAGCGGTGCGTAGCCCTCCGGGTTCTCCGGCCCGGATTCCACCCAGGAAGGCATCGCCCAGCACAGGATGATCGCGTCGTCCGGGTCCAGTAGTTCGGCGATTGCCCGGAAGTAGTCCAGCTGCGGCCTGTCGATGTCATCGCCAAGCGCGATGTCGATCCCCCACAACCACCAGCCGCCGGGCAGCTTGACGGCGAAGTAGCTGCGGGACTGCGCGGTTTTCCAGCCGCCGATCCACCGGCCCTGGCAGAACTGGCGCAGAAAGCTGGCCAGCCCGTCGTACCAGTCGTGGTTGCCCGGCAGCGCGACCAGCCAGCGGGGCCGCTCGGTCCACGGCAGCATCATCCGGTACGGCCCGACCAGCCGGTCGGTGTAGTTGGCTCGGGAGGCCAGCGGGTAGCACTCGTCACCGCCGAACACCAGCAACGAACCGGCCTGAGTCAGGTACCGGCGCGGGCCCAGCGGCAGCTCCAGTTGGTCGGCGGCGAGCTGGCTGGCCACCGTGGCGGCGGCGTCGAAACCATCGCCGATGTCCGCCACGTAATCCAGCCAGAACGCCCCGCTCACCGGGGGTTCGGAGAGGTCCAGCGGGGCGGCCGACTCGCTGCGCTGCAGCTCGCGCCGGTCGGCGAACGAACCGAAGACCTCGGAGATGGCCACCCCGACGCCGGTGCGGGCGAGCATGCCCGGCGCCAGCCAGCGCACTCGGGAGCGCGGGGTGAAGCTCAGGTCGGCAGGCTGGTCCGAATCGGGGCGGGGCGGCGGCTCGGCCCCGGGGGTGGGCAACTGCGGCATGACCCCATGATCTAGGAGGGTTCCCAGCCTCCCGCCGGCTACCCATGCCGGTACACACACGGACCCCCGCTCGCCGCGAAGCGAGCGGGGGTCCGCCGGTGAGGGGGAACCGTCTACCGGGTGTTACTTCTTGAACGCGTCGCTCACGTTGCCGGCGCTGTCCTTGACGTGCTCGCCAGCCTGCTTGAGGTTCGCGCTGCTCTGGTCGCCCTTGCCCTCGAACTCGAGTGACCTGTCGTCGGTGGCCTTGCCGGTGCCTTCCTTGGCCTTACCGACCGTCTCGTCGACCTTGTTCTTCATCTTGTCGATGAAGCCCATTTCGACTCTCCTCCTCGTCTAAGGCCTGAATGCATCGCACTCAAGCTGAACACTTACGGAGTTGCCGGATGGGCCAATAGCCAAACCGCGAGTGGGCCGGCGGGCCCCGGATGACGCCACTCGAGGGGCCAGCACCGCAGGTCAGACCCCTTCACGGCCAATTGTGTGACCGGCGTCACAGTTGCGGCTCGAACCGCTCCGGCCTGGGCCACGGGACGCGGCTGGCCACCAATACGGGACTGGATCGGGCCAGAATGGAGCGGTGCACCTTCTGGATCCTGACGACCGGCATTCGACCGTCGACGGTGAGCGGGTCTGCGAGGCGATCGCGCACCTGCCGGACACGGAGGTGCTGCACGAGTGGGTCACCAGGTTTGCGCTGCTGGCCGACCAGACCCGGCTGGCACTGCTGCTGTGCATCCACCACGCTGGGGAGATCTGTGTGTCCGACCTGGCGGCGGCGACCGGGGTCAAGGACAGCACCGTGTCCCAGGCGCTGCGCCTGCTGCGCGCACACGGCGTGGTCACCACCCGCCGGGATGGGCGGACGATCTACTACCAGCTGACCGACGAGGTCCTCCCGGCGCTGCTCGGCCAGCTGCCCAGCGGCCCCGACGAGCCGGTACACGCGAGCGGGCAGCATCACCGGCCGGCGTGACAGCGGTCAGGCGGTCGAGTCCTGGATGACGGGCGTCCGGCGATCCGCCGACCCGAGCAGCCGTTCGGCCAGCGGCGCGAAGGCCACCCCGAGCACGCCCCAGAGCAGCGCCTGCGCGCATACCGAGTAGAGCCGGAACTGGTACAGCAGATCGGCGTCGAAGCCGGGCAGCACGATCGCACCGGAGGGATTCCGCAGCGGCCGCGGCGTCTCGGTGGGCAGGCTGCCGTACTGCTCGACGTTGAGCCGCAGCTGCCCGAGCCGCGGAAGTACCACCATCAGCACGCCAACCAGCACCGCGAAAGACAGCAACCCGGCCAGCGTGGCGTTCCAGGCCCCGAGCCTGCCGCACAGCCGCCGACCTACCCACAGTGCAACCAGCGCGGCCAGTACCGACCCGACCACCATCACCAGGTACAGCCCACTGCGCTCACCGATGGTGTCCGGATTGCCCACCGACGGCGGGTTGGCTGGGTACTTCAGGAACGGCACCAGGTACAGGGTGACGAAGCCACCGAGGGCCACCAGCAGCGACAGCTGACGTGGCCCCACCCGGCCGGCGCGCCCCCAGGCGAGGCAGTAGACCACCGCGAACAGCGCGCCCATGCCGACGCCGAAGAGGATCATGCCGACGCCCACTCCAGCATTGGCCTGCACGGCCCGGCTGAACACCTCCGCCTCGGGCGGCGCGACCGGCTGGCCGGCCGCCGCCGCGATCGCGTCGCGCGCCTCGTCCCGGCTGCCCTCGTAGTCGATGGCGGCCTGGATCAGCGGTTCAGCGAAGATACGGGCGAAGATGAAGGCGACCAGCCCGGCGAGCGCGCCGACACCGACACCCCGTAGTACGAGTGCCTTGACCACGCTAGAGACCGGGGCTCAGTGGCAGGGGAAGCCGAGGAAGTGGCGCGCGTCGTGGACGAACTCGTGCACCACCATGGTGTTGCCGAAGACCGACGTGGCGCCCTCGTCGATACCGATGAAGTAGTAGAGCACCAGGCCGAACAACACGACACCGACCAGCCAGGGAAGTACCTCGGACACCGCCACGGGAACCGCTCTGGACCGGCCGATCGCGGGTGCTGTCATCGCGTGATCCTCCTGCGGCCGGCTGACTACTCAGACCACTGGCACGGTAGTTGGGAAAACCTCGGAGGGTCAATATCTGACAAGTCATACAGGTGTGCAGGTGAGTCTCCCAGTGTGGATCAACCCAGTGGTGCTGGTCCGCCCGCCCACTACACCGATTCACCAGCCAGGGAGAATTACCGCGAAGGGAGCGTGCATGCGAGTCGTCCTGCTCTGCCACGCGGCCACCTCCGCGATTCGTACCGCCGCGTTCGCCGGGGACGAACCGTTGGACGAGCTGGGGCTGCGCCAGGCCGCCGAGTTGGTCGGCAGCATGCCCAGGGCGGATCAGGTAGTCCGAGCGCCCTCGCAGCGCTGCAAGCAGACCGCGGCGGCGGCCGGCCTGGACTCCGCCACGCCAGATGCCGGGTTGGCCGGCTGTGACTTCGGCGCATGGACCGGGCGCACCTTGGACGAGCTGGTTGCCACCGTGCCGGACGCGGTCACCGCCTGGCTGACCGACCCGGCTGCCTGCCCGCACGGCGGAGAGAGCCTGAGCGGGCTGCTGGAACGGGTGGCACGGTGGCTGGACGGCGTCCCCAGTGGGCACACCGAGCGGGGTCAGCCGGTGCATACGGTCCTCGCCGTGGCCGATCCGGCGGTGATCAGGGCGGCGGTGGTGCACGCCATCGATGCCCGCCCCCGCTCGATCTGGCGGATCGACGTCGCGCCGCTGAGCCAGACCGTGCTCAGCGGCTCGGCCGGGCGATGGTCACTGCGCTCGATCGGGTTTCCGACTGAACGCTCCTAGGGTCTTCCGGCGCGCAGCGCGGCAACCCACTCGCTGGCGACGTCCAGCGTCGCGGCCACCTGCGCCGAGTCCGGCGTAGGGGAGTTCGCGGAGTCGACCAGGCGGTCCGGCAGCTCAACCCCCAACCACTCCCGGCAGCGCTGCGCCGCCTCGTGCACGTCGGCGATCGTGCCGAGGTAGAGCCGGTCCAAGGTGCCGTCGGTGGCCAACTCGGCGCGGGTGCGGGGCGGCAGCCCGTTCAGGCCGGCGATGGTGCGGCGACGGGCCGCCACGATCTCGGTGAGTTCGTCTGTGGCCGACGGCCGGGTGCAGTTCGGACAGCTGAGTGCGATCACGGTCACCGAGGCGCCACCGGGGCTGGGGATCTCCACCCGGTGCTCCCACTCGGTGGGGCAGCCGAGCGCGGTCGAGTCAGCCTCGCCGGGCAGCGGGCCCGGAGCGGACCGCCGTGCACCCTGTGCCATTCCGTTCTCTCTCCCTGTCGCCGATCATCGGGCCCGCTGTGCACATCGGCCCGACGCGCGCGGCCGTGTCCAGATCCGGGTGGTTCCACCTGGACGAGTGATCGAGCCCGATGCTAGGGGCCCGACACTTCCGGGCACCATCCTCAACACGCCACGCCTGAAGTTTGACAGGACCACCGCACCGTGATCCACGGCGGCCCCCGCTAATGGAGCAAGCGGGGCCGTCCGGGTGACGGGTTACCGGTGGGTGCTGGGCCTTGTTGAGCCCGCTCTCCCGAGGTCGCCACGGCTTCCCCCGAATCTTGTTCGGCGGGACTACTCCTTTTGCGGATTCGATTGCTCCTGGGCTGTTCGGGTGGAGGGCGGAAATACGTGAAACGAAACCGTGATGCGTACTGATGACCCTGACAGCGGCCACCCCCGAGGTCGCCTTCGAGAGACGGAAAGGAATCTCCATGGGCAGCAGAAGCTTTGGAGGACTCGTGCTTTTCGGCGGTCATGGTGGAAGGTGCGACGACGACAACAAGCGTCGTCACCGTGGTGGCAACGACGACGACTGCCACCGTCGCACCAAGCGCCACCACCGCAAGAAGCACCACAAGCACCACTGCGACTGAGATCCACAAGCTGATCTCCCCGTAGCCCGCCGGCCCCGCCCAGTTTGACCGGGCGAGGGCCGGCGGCCCGGCTTTGTGCAGGTTATGGCTTCTCATCGCAGGCAGAAGGTCAGGTCGGTGGCGAGCACCTCGGGTGCTCTGCCGGCCACTGACTCGCCCACCACACTGCTCCCGGTCGTTTCCGCCCCCGGCCTCGTTGACACCGCCCCGACGGTGCGCATCCGCGAGATCGTCCGGCGGTTCTGGCCGGACACCCGGGGTTTTCGCGTCCGACTGGTGCTCGGCCTTGCGCTGGTGGGGGTGCCACCAGCGCTCGCCGCCGTGGGAATCTGGCTATTCAAGATCCTGGTCGACGACGTGCTGACCACGCGCGACGTGCAACGGTTCCCGCTGATCGCGGCGGCCTTTCTCGCGGTCACGGTGGTGGAGGGCGTCGTCGGGTTCGTCGACGAGTACCTCACCGCGTGGGTCGGCGAGCGATTCGTGCTGAATCTGCGCTCCCGGGTATTCCGGCACCTGCTGCGACTGTCCCTGACCTTCTTCCAGAAACATCAGCTCGGTGACATTCTTGCCCGACTCACCGGGGACATCAACGCGATCGAGCAATTGATCCTTTCTGGGCTCAATCAAGCGCTCACCTACGCGTTTCAGATCATTTTCTTCGCCGGCGCGCTGTTCATATTGGACTGGCGGCTGGCGTCGGCCGCGCTGGCCGCGGCTCCCGGTTTCCTGCTGCTTGCCCGGATCTTCTCCCGGCGAATCAAGAGCGCCTCCCAGGAACTGCGGCGCCGGTCCGGTTCGATCACCTCGGTGGCCGAGGAGAGCCTGCACAACACCGCGCTGGTGCAGGCCTACCACCGGCAAACCCACGAGTCGAACCGGTTCCACCGGGAGAACCTGGGCATCTTCACCGCCCAGATGGTGGCGACCAAGCTGGAAGCGCTGTTCGCCCCGTTCACCGACCTGCTGCAGACGGTCGGCATCCTGGGCGTGGTCGGGTTCGGCCTGCACGAGCTGGCCACCGGGCGGATCACCCTGGGCGGGCTGCTGGTCTTCATCGGATACCTGTCGCAGCTCTACGGCCCGATCAGCGGATTCGGCAGCCTGACGAACTCAATCTTCGCGGCGAGCGCCGGCGCGGACCGGATCATCGAGTTGCTGGACACCAGGCCGGAGGTGACTGATCCGGACGACGCGGTGCCGCTCGGGGTGGCCCGGGGCGAGCTGCGGCTGAGCCGGGTGAGCTACCGCTACCCCGACGGCGGTCGACCGGCACTGGCTGAGGTGAGCTTCTCCGCCCAGCCCGGCGAGACGATTGCCGTGGTCGGGGCCAGCGGGGCCGGCAAATCCACCCTGTTGCGGATCCTGCTGCGGCTGCACGACCCGCATGCCGGCGAGGTCACTCTGGACGGCGTCGACATCCGCCGCTTCCGGCTCGGCGACCTGCGCGCCAACGTGGCTGTGGTGCTCCAGGAGACCCTGGTTTTCGACGGCTCGGTGGCCGAGAACATCCGCTGGGGGCGGCCCGACGCCACCGAGGAGGACGTGGTCTCCGCGGCCCGCGCCGCCGACGCGCACCAGTTCATCCGGGGATTGCCGCAGGGCTACCACACCCGGGTGGGTCAGCGCGGCATGATGCTGTCCGGCGGGCAGCGGCAGCGGATTGCGCTGGCCAGGGCGATGATTCGGAACGCCCCGGTGCTCTTGCTCGACGAGCCGACGACGGGCCTGGACGCGATCTCCACGCACCGGGTGATGGAGCCGCTGCGGCGGGCGATGTCCGGCCGCACCACCATCGTGATCTCGCACAACCTGCTCACCGTGGCCGACGCCGACCGCATCGTCTACCTGGAGCGCGGCCGGGTCGCCGGATACGGCACGCACCGGGAACTGCTGGCCACCGCACCGGGCTACGCGGAGCTGTACCGCATGCACCACCCGGAGTCCCGGGGCCCGGGCGGCGGCCCACTGCCGATCACCGGACCGCGGCCAGCCGGTCGGCCGCGGCCGACTTCCGGGCCACCGCCAACCGCGCGGCCGATCTCGGAATCGTCGAGGGTCGCCGCAACCCAGCCGATCGGCCGGCCGGTGCCCGCGCAGCGCTCCGCTCCCTCGCCTCGGCCCCGACACACCGCCGGGTCCCGGCCGACGCCCACCGCTCCTCCGATGCCGGCCGCCGCCCCGTCCCCGCGCCCCAGGCCACGCGTGTCCCCCGCACCGAGGCCCGACCCCGCACCAGCACCGAAACCGACGCCGGTACCCCAGTCGACGCCCTCGGCCGGACCGACGCCGACGCCGGTGAAGGTATCGGCCCCGACAACGGTCAACAAGCCGGTAGCGGCGCCGGTCGGCCATCCGATCCCGAGGCCGCGCCCGATTCCGGCCACCCGGTCCACGCCCGCCCCGCTGCCGATTCCGAAGCCCCGCCCGATCGCGATTGCCCGGGACAATCCGGCGCTGCGCTGGTCCGCCGAGGAACCGTTCAGCACCGCCGAGCCAACCCAGCGCAGCGACGCAGGTACCGACTCCGAGCTCACTCCGGGGCGCCGAACTGATGCAGGCTGAGCCGACTGTCCGGCGGTCCGGTCCGCGCCCATCCACCTGACTCGGCGGTCCAGGTGTTGCCGTCCACGGTGACCCGGTCGATGGCCAGTCGCACGGCGTGCGCCACCAGCCAGTTGGCCAACGCGCGGCCTCGGGCGGCGGTTTGCGGGCCGCTCAGCGCCGCGGTGCCCAGCTCCCGCCTGGCAACGGTCACCACGCCCGCGGCCGGCGGGCCCAGTCTCAGGTCGTGGCAGCTGATCGAGGCATCGGCCTCGCCGGTCAGCGCGGCGGCGGTGACCCGTGCCCTCGGCTCCCATTGAGCGTAGGCCAGTGGCGCCGCCGACCGCTGGACCAGCTGGGCGGCCTGAGTCACCTCCAGCGCCGTCCAGTTCGGCTGCTGGCGCAACCGCTGGTAGAACGCGGTGGCGGCGTACACCGGATCGGCGATCTCGCTGGCTGTTCCCCAGCCCTGGCTGGGCCGCTGCTGAAACAGCCCGATCGAGTCCCGGTCCCCGCCGGCGAGGTTGCGCAGCCCGGACTCCTGTAGGGCCGTCGCAATGGCCACGGTGACCGCGTGGGCAGGCATGCCGAGCTTGAGGCCGACGCCGGCGATGGTGGCGGCGTTGTCAGCCTGCTCCGGGGACATCGCATACGCCTGGACTTCGTCCGCGCCGACGTCCGCGGCGGGGTTGGCGCGCCCGGCCGCGGCGCCAGCACTCGGCGTCAGCATGGCCGTGCAGCCCGCCGGCGGATGCGCCAGCGGGCCGGCCAGGTAGAGCCAGGTGACCCCGCCGACCAACAGCACCACGACCGTCGCCAGGACTATTCCGCGACGGACCCGGGACGGCGGCGGGCTCACGTCGCCAGCTTAGGCAGCTCCAGCTTCGGTGCCGCCAGTCAAGCCCGGCCACCGAAATCACGCCACCGCCTGATGATCTTTCTGAGAAAGCACTCAGCCGATCCGGCGGTTGTGAGGCCCCATGCATTGCCGCCGCTCGAGCGGCGCGCCTAGCCTCGAAATAGCTTGCGCCATCTCGAACTCTGCCGGCCGGGTCATCCTCGGACGGGCACGATGCCGATGGGAGGCCTTTATGAAGGTGGAGTCGATCCTACGCACCAAGGGCCGCAAGGTCGCCACGATCCAGCCGTGGTCCACGGTGGAACAAGCGGTCAGTCAGCTCAACGGTCCACCCAAGATCGGCGCGCTCGTGGTCACCGGGGTACCGCGCGGGTTCACCGGCATGATCACCGAGCGGGACGTCATCCGCGGTATGAAGATGCACGGCGCAAAGCTGCTCGGCATGCGCGTCTCCGAGATCATGACGCACTACGTGCCGACCTGCACGCCGACCGACAGCATCGCCGAGGTCATGACGACCATGACCCGCTCGCGCTACCGGTACATTCCGGTTCTCGAGCAGGGTGAGCTGGTCGGCCTGGTCAGCATCGGTGACGTGGTGCGCGGCCGAGTCGACGAGATGGAGCTGGAGACCGGCGTGCTGCGCGACCTCCACATGGCGCGGCACTAACCACACGGTTCTCAGACAGCGCCGCACGGGTCAGGGCCGTACCGGTGTCAGGTCCGTACGGGTCAGACCAGCAGCTCGCCCCGGCGGGTGATCAGCGCCTGGCCCCCACCCGCACGCTGTCCGCGCCCACGATCAGACTCAGCTGGCCGCCGCGCGCGCAGGCCTGCCACGCGGCGAGTTCGGTCCACCCCAGCCAGCCCGCCAGTCAACGCCGCGCTGGGCAGCTCCAGCCAGATCCGGTGGCCCCAGCACGTCGCGGTGACCGCGCCTGCCCCGGTTTGGAAGGTGAGCGCCTGATCCGCGCCGGCCCGGTCGGTCTCGTACAGCACGTGCGCGGCGGCCAGTGTGCCGTGCCCGCACAGCGGTAGCTCGGTGCTCGCGGTGAACCAGCGCAGCCGGTAACCGCGTGCGTCCCGCCAGAGGAGGCGGTGGCGGGCTGGTTGAACTCCGCGCCGACCCGCCGCATGGCGGTCTTCGGGCTGATGTCGCTGGTGGGCGACGCGGCGGGTCCACCCTTCGGCCGGTTCGGTGCCGGACTCGGCGTGCGCGGCCAGCAGGCACACCACCGCCGGGTTCCCACGGAACGGCACGGCGTTGAACGCGTCCACGCCGAAGTAGCTCATCGCCATACCAGGCAGCCTTTCCGGCCGGCCGCGGCACGCAAACGGTTAACCGAACGAGTAGCGGAAAGAGACTCAGGTCATCACCCGGAAGGGTTGCCCCGTGCCGGCGGCGCTGGTTACGGTGCTGCCGTGAGAGTTGGAAAATCCAACCGAGCGTCTTCGTTCGCCGTGGTGTTCGTGACCGTCACAGCGGCCGTCTTCATGTCGAACCTGGATCTCTGGGTGGCCAACGTCGCGCTGGACAGCATCGGCAAGGACTTCGCCGGCAGCTCGCTGTCCGGGCTGTCCTGGGTGCTCAACGCCTACGCGATCGTGCTGGCCGCGCTGCTGGTTGTGGCCGGCCGCACCGGGGACCGGCATGGGCACCGCCCGGTGTTCCTGGCCGGCGTGGCGCTGTTCACCCTGGGCTCCGCGCTCTGTGCGATCGCGCCCAACCTCCCGGTGCTGATCGCCGCCAGAGCCGCGCAGGCGGCCGGCGCGGCAGCTCAGCTACCAGCCTCACTGGCCCTGCTGATCACCGCCGCACCGGCGCACCGGCGGACCGACGCCGCCCGCCACTGGTCGGCTGTGGGCGGGCTGGCCGCCGCGATGGGCCCGGTGCTGGGCGGCCTGCTGGTACAGGTGGACTGGCGCTGGGTGTTCCTGATCAACATCCCGGTCGGTATCGCTACCCTGATCGCCGGCGCCAGGGTGCTGCCCCGCTCGGCGGCGGCGACCACCGAGCGGCGGCCGGATCTACTCGGCGCGGCGCTGCTCACCGTGTCCATCGCGGCGCTGACCGGCACCCTGGTGCAGGCTCCCCAGTGGGGCTGGGCGAACGGCCGGACGCTGGGCCTGCTCGGGCTCGCGGTGCTGGCCGGCGCGGTGTTCGTGCGCCGCTGTGCCACGCACCCGGCGCCGCTGCTGGAGCTGCCGCTGCTGCGGATCCGGCGCTTCGCCGTGGCGAACCTGGGCACCTTCGTGTTCAGCATCAGCTTCTCGATCATGCTGCTGTCCAACGCGCTGTGGTGCCAGAACGTCTGGCACTTCACCCCGCTACAGACCGGCCTGGCCATGACGCCGGGCCCGGCGGTGGTGCCGCTGGTCACGGTCGCCTCCGGGCGCGCGGTCCGGCGGTTCGGCGGCGGGCCGGTCGCGGCGGTCGGCGCGGTGTTTTTCCTGGCCTCCATGCTCTGGCGGCTCGGGTTCGCCGACCCGGAGCCGAACTACCTGCGAGACTTGCTGCCCAGCATGCTGCTCGCCGGGGTCGGCGTGGGCCTGGCGCTGTCCACGTTGATCGGCGCGGCGGCCACCGCGCTGCCGGCCCGCCGGGTGGCCACCGGGTCGGCGGTGGTCAACGCCGGTCGTCAGGTCGCGGCCAACCTGGGCGTGGCCGTACTGGTGACGCTGCTGGGCACAACCACCGATCCACTGGCACTCGTGGACGACTTCATCCGCGCGTGGTGGGTCGCCGCCGGCCTCGCCGTAGTCGCCGTGGTGCTCAGCCTCAGGCTGCCCCGGGCGAGCGTCGCGAGTTCCGGGGACGCCAGCTCCAGGGACGCCCGCATCGAGGACACCCGCATCGGGGACACCGGCATCGGGGACGCCCGAGTCAAGCAACCGCCCGTTGGCCTCCGCGCGCCGCTCGAGTAGCCGCCCGGCGCAACCGGCCACGGGGCGCACGCCTACCAAGCACAGCCCGAACACCAGGTAGGCCGCGCGCAACCTATGGGACCGGGCGGAATCAACCGATTCCAGCGGGCGCTGACGAAATCGCGATTCGACCTTGCGGAAGCCGCGCCCGAGCCCGAACGGAACCCGCGGCTAACCGCACCGAATCCGCCACTCGGCCCCAGTCGGAAATCTGCGGCTGGCCCCCAACAGAACCCGCGACTTATACGAGCATGGGTTGTCGGCGGGGTGCCTGTCTCGGATCCAGCCAGCGAGGCGGGATGAATTCCGGCCGCCCTAGGTGCATGCGGACTTCCCAGCCGGATTGACAATGCCACTAAGTTAAGCCGAGGTTGAAGATGTAGATCTTGGCTGGCTGGCGATGGGTGCCGCCGCGATGCCGAGGACGCTTGAGCGGGTGGAAATGAGCTTTATATCTTTTTA
>DASWST010000091.1:0-7590 GCA_036402515.1 Pseudonocardia sp. | reverse complement strand
GGGGCCTGTGCCGGAGCCGGTGCCGCCGGAGCGGGGAGGACCCCGGCGGCGGGGGGTGCCACCGCCAGCAGGCCGCCCGCTGACGGGCCACTCGGGGCCGCCACGGCTGGGGCCGGGGCAGCCGGCTGTGGCTGGCTGCGGGGCAGCGCGGTGAGCGCCGGGGTGGGCACGGCGGCCGGCTGGGTGGCGGCGGCCAGCAGCGGCGCGATTGACGGCGGCGCGGCGGGAACGGGCGGTTGCACGGCCGGAACCACCGGCGCGTCCGGGGCCGGACGGGGGGCGGGGACCTCCGGGGCGG
Source organism: Pseudonocardia sp. (assembly GCA_036402515.1). GTDB lineage: Bacteria > Actinomycetota > Actinomycetes > Mycobacteriales > Pseudonocardiaceae > Pseudonocardia. The sequence continues at coordinate 7,292 of DASWST010000091.1, read as the reverse complement.
CGTGCCGAGGGGACTGCTGTGCCTTCGCCGGCGGCTTTGCCGGGGCTTTGCCGCCCACCTTGGCCGGCGTCCTGGCGGTGACCGTCCGCTGGGTGGCCGAGCTGCCCCGAGCACCCGCCTTGCTGGAGCACACCGGCCAAGCGCCCCAGCCCTGCCCGGCGAGCACCTTTTCCGCGACGGCGATCTGTTCCTCGCGGCTGGCCCGGTTGGCCGAGGAAGCGAATTGGCTGCCGCCGAAGCTGCGCCAGGTGGACGGGGTGAACTGCAGCCCGCCCTGGAATCCGTTCCCGGTGTTGATGGCCCAGTTGCCGCCACTTTCGCACTGGGCTACCCGGTCCCACACGTTGTCCGGGGCGGCCGACGCCTGACCGGCGTTGACCAACGGAGCGCTCACCACGGCGCCGGCCAGTGCGGTCTTCGCCAGTGTGGTGCCGCTACTGGAGGGCTTGCGGTGGCGGCCCCGGTAGCGCAAACCAGATCGAGCCATGCGTGGTCTCCAGAGGTGGCCGCGCGGCCGGGAGACCGCCGGGGAGCTGGCGGTTGCCTGGCCGGAGCCGAGGCTCTCCCGTCCCTGTCCAACGCTTCACTCGGGGGCCGGAGACCGCTGGACAGGGGAGCGCGCGGCGGTCGCGGGGTCCGCCGCGCAAGGCTGGGGAACGGCGGGCCGGTAGTGACGCTAGGCGACTGAGCTCGCCGGGAAAAGTGGCTCTCCCGGGCTCGGCATAGATCGAATAGGTGACACAAATGGGCTAACATGTCACTGTCGGTGCAGCTCATCGGCCAACTTGATAACAAACGAGACACGGCGGGGAAACGAAACGTGATAGAGGCAGAAGTGATGCAGTTCACATCAGGTCCCCGCGCCTCTCCCGGGCCCGCGTTGTGCTCCGGCCGCACGTAGGGTCGGTCGAGTGGAGCTGACGCACGTCGACGCGACCGGGGCTGCCCGGATGGTCGACGTATCGGAGAAGGCGCCCGGAGCTCGGGTGGCGGTGGCCACCGGTGTGCTGCGCACCACCCCAGAGGTCATCGAGCTGCTGCGTCGCGACAGGTTGCCCAAGGGCGATGCACTGGGCACCGCCCGGATTGCCGGGATCATGGGCGCCAAGCGCACGCCGGACCTGGTGCCGCTGTGCCACCCCATCGCGCTGACCGGCGTCACCGTCGACCTGGAGCTCGCCGAGTCCGGTGAGCCCGCCGTCCTGATCACGGCCACGGTCAAGACCACCGACCGCACCGGGGTGGAGATGGAAGCGCTGACCGCGGTGGCGGTGGCCGGCCTGACGCTGCACGACATGGTCAAGGCGGTCGACCCGGCCGCCGTGCTGGATGGCGTCCAGGTGGTGCGCAAGGACGGCGGAAAGACCGGCAGCTGGATCCGCCCGGAGGGACGCTGATGACCGCGCCCGGCAGCGCGCCTGGCGCAGTGCCCGGCAGCGCGCCCGGCGCAGTGCCCGCGGCTGCCCCCGTTGGCACGGCTGAGGTGCCGCGTACCGCCCGAGTGGTCACCGCGTCGAACCGGGCCGCCGCCGGCGTGTATGCCGACCAGGGCGGGCCGCTGATCGCCGCCTGGCTGCGGGAGCGCGGTTTCGACTGCCCCGATCCGGCGGTGGTGCCGGACGGCGAGCCGGTCGGGGAGGCACTGCGCGCGGCGGTAGCCGACCAGGTGGACGTAGTGATCACCACCGGCGGCACCGGGATCTCGCCGACGGACGCCACCCCGGAGGTCACCCGGGGCGTGCTGGACTACGAGGTCCCCGGCCTGGCCGACGCGATCCGGGCCGCCGGGGCGCCGAAGGTGCCTACCGCGGTGCTGTCCCGTGGCCTCGCCGGGGTGGCCGGGCGCACCCTGGTGGTGAACCTCCCGGGATCGACCGGTGGGGTGCGGGACGGGTTAACAGTCTTGAGCGGGGTGCTGGAGCACGCCGTGGACCAGTTGAGGGGAGGCGATCACCGGTGACTGTGCTGTCCACCCAGGTGGTCCGGGCCGCCGTTGTCGAGGGTGCACTGAGCGTTGACGAGCACGCCGAGCTGGTGTCCAACGTGGCCGCCGGCGCGGTGGTGACCTTCTCCGGCGTGGTGCGCAACCACGACGGCGGGCGGGGCGTCGAGGAGCTGGAGTACAGCGGGCACCCGAGCGCCGAGCGGGTGATCCGTCAGGTGGCCGACGAGATCGCCGCTCGCGCCACCGGTGTGCGCGCGATCGCGGTCAGCCACCGCATCGGCCCGCTGCGCATCGGCGACGTGGCGCTGGCTTGCGCGGTCGCCGCCGACCATCGCCAGGAGGCGTTCCAGGTGTGCGCCGAGCTGGTGGACGAGGTCAAGCGCCAGCTGCCTATCTGGAAGCGGCAGGTCTTCGCCGATGGCACCGACGAGTGGGTCAACTGCCCCTAGACGAGTGCCCCTAGACAAGGCCAAGCCGCTCTGGCCGGCCGGGGCGACCAGTGGGAGCTCGCTCACATCCTTGCCGGCGTGGGTCGCCCATCGTCGGCTGATCGACGCTCATCGTCCGGCCAGGACAGGCTGTGCATGGGCCGCTACTCCCTGGTGCCACTGAGGCATCTGTGGCTGTGCCCGCTTTACCAGGTGGCGATCACTGCGGACCGGATCGCCAATCGATTCGAATGAGGGCCTGAGCTTTTCCCATTGGATCGGCACAACGTGATTGGCCGCGACCGTAAGCGGGTATGCACTATCAGTAGCGAAACTCAATCCGCAGAATTGGGGATCGACTTGGCAGGGTTAGACCTCGAACTATTCGCCGTAGTCAGTTGAAACCGCCCGCCGCTGGCGCCCCTTGTCGATCGGCGCGGCGCTGCGTCATGCCCGAAACCGGCGAGTGGCCCGGCGGTCGTCGTCCCGCCGGGCCACTCTTCGCGGAGGGCGAGCGTCGCTCGCCCCCTCGACGATCAGCCGATGGTCAGCTGCTGACCGACCCGCAGCTGGCTCGGGTTGCGCAGTACATCCTGGTTGCGCTGGTAGATGGCCTGCCAGCCGCCAGGCAGGTTCTTCGTGGCGGCAATCTTGGACAGGCTGTCTCCCGGCACGACCGTGTAGTTCGCACCCGGCTTGGTCAACGATGGAGCCGGAGCAGCTGGGGCGCTCGGCTTCACCTGGGTCTGGGTCTGGCGGGTAGCAGAGGTTTCACGCGACGCGGTGACGGTGCGCGGCGTGGCCTTGCCCCTGGCGCCGACCTTCCTCGAGCACGCCGGCCATGCGCCCCAGCCCTGGGCGGCAAGCACCCGCTCGGCGACGGCGATCTGCTGTGCACGAGACGCGCCGGCGGGGCTTCCACTGCCGCCGTAGGCGCGCCAGGTCGACGGGGTGAACTGGAGTCCGCCCGCGAAGCCGTTTCCGGTGTTCGTGTTCCATCTGCCGCCGCTCTCACACTTGGCGATCTGGTCCCAGACCTCGTCCGGAGCGGCGTTCGCGGTGCCTGCGAGGACGAGGGGAGTACCAGCGACAACGATGCCGGCGACGACGACACGAGCCACGTTCCGCGCACTGAAGATCCCCGCGCGGGATTTGCCTCGAGATCGAGTCATGACGCTCTCCACACCGCACTTGTAGGGTTAGCTGCCGGGTCCGAGCACTGGATCAGTGCTCGACGGTTCCCACCGGATAAATCCCGCTGGTGTGTTTCCACACCTTTGAATGGTTCCCCCACCCTTGCCCAGTGGTTATTCCTCTCGGTGGCCCCTGAAGCACTGGGCAAGGTTCGGTGCAGTGCTTCAGGTGTCATTAACGGCCGGCGGTTCACCGGCCGAAGGGCACGCTACGTAACTCAGGTGGGTATCCGTCAAGAAACCCGATTGCGAGGCTCGTCACGTATGCCTCTTTGATCAGGCCGGTGTTTCTCATCACACTAAGCATTATCCCAGGTCATAACGGGTCTATCACGGGACGGAAACGCTGGGGCCAAGGTAGTTCTAATATGGAAGGTGTGATACGAATCACATGACTTGTATCACCGTCAAAACATTGTGCGGGACGCCTGTTCAAGTGGCAGGCTCCCGGCTCCCTCGGTCATGCTGGACTGGTGAGTAGCACCGATCCCAGCGGGATCCGGACGGATCCGACCTCCCCCGCTGACCTGGCCGAGGCGCTTCGGGCGACCGGCTACCTGGCCGACGAAGGCCTGGCCACCGCCGCCTACCTGGCCCTGCGGATGAACCGTCCGCTGTTCTGCGAAGGGGAGCCGGGTACCGGGAAGACCGCCTTGGCCCAGGCCATGGCCGAGGTTCTCGGCGCCGAGCTGATCCGGCTGCAGTGCCACGAGGGCATTGATGCGAGCCAGGCGCTCTATGACTGGGATTTCCCGCGACAATTACTGCATTTGCGGGCACTCGAAGCGGCAGCCGGCGTATCTGAGGAGCACCTGGACGCCGAGTCGGTGGAGGCTTCTCTATATGACCCCCGGTTCCTGATCGCCCGGCCGGTGCTCCGCGCGCTGCAGACCACGCCGAGCGTGCTGCTGGTCGATGAGGTGGACCGGGCGGACGACGAGTTCGAGGCGTTCCTGCTCGAGGTGCTCACCGAGCACGCGGTGACCATTCCCGAGATCGGTGAGGTGCGCGCGAAGCAACCGCCGCTGGTCGTGCTCACCTCCAACCGCACCCGCGAGGTGCACGACGCGCTCAAGCGACGCTGCCTCTACCTCTGGCTGGATCATCCGGACGTGACCAGGGAGATCGCCATCCTGCGCAGCCGGCTGCCCGGGCTGCCCGAGCGTCTCGCCGCTCAGGTCGCTGGCGCGGTCCGCAAGATGCGCCAGATGGACCTGCTCAAGCCGCCCGGGGTGGCCGAGTCGCTGGACTGGGCGCAGGCGCTGCAGCTGCTCGGCGCCAGGGAGCTGGACATGGACTCGGCGGCGGCCAGCCTGGGTGCGGTGCTGAAGTACCGGGAGGACGCCGATCGGGTGCGTGCCCAGCTCGACGCGGTGATGGCCTAACCGATGGCCGGATTCGGGGCAGCGACGCCTCCGGGCCTGCCCGCTCCGCTCGCCGGGTTGGCCGGGGAGCGGGGCGACGCCGACCCGGTACCCGGGCTGGTCGGGTTCGCCGCCGCGCTGCGGCACGCTGGGCTGGCGGTCACCACCGACCGGGTGGCCGCCTTCCTCACCGCGCTGGACAAGCTGGATGTGACCAGCAAGCCGCAGACCTACTGGGCGGGGCGGCTGACGCTGTGCGCCGACCCGGACGACGTCGGCCGCTACGACGCCGCGTTCGAGGCCTGGTTCGAACCGTCCCGGGGTGGTCATCGGGTCCTGGTGGAGGACCAGCGCCGGCCGCCGCCGTCCCAGCTGGCCGCGCTCACCCAGGGCGGCCCGGAACAGGACGACCCCGATCAAGACGGCCCGGAGATCACCAGGCTGCGGGTGGCGGCCAGCGCCGCCGAGGTGCTGCGGCACCGCGACCTGGCCGAGCTCTCCCCGGCCGAGCGGGAGCACCTGCGCGCCCTGCTCGCGCTGCTGCGGGCCGAGCCGCCGCTGCGCATCTCGCGGCGCCGGCGGCCGGCCGGGCGCGGCACCCCGGACCCTGGCCGCACCCTGCGGGCCGCGCTGCGCAACCACGGCGAGATTCGTGAGCTGCGCCGCCGCGCCCCGCGCCGCCGGCCTCGCCGGGTGGTGCTGCTGATCGACGTGTCCGGTTCCATGGCGCCGTACGCGGACACCCTGATGCGGTTCGCGCACGTGGTGGTGCGCCGGATGCCGGGCACCGGGTCGAGCTCGGGGTCGGTCGAGGTGTTCACCATCGGCACCCGGCTGACCCGGATCACCCGGGAGCTGCGTCACCGGGACGCCGAGCGGGCGCTCTCCGCCGCCGGCCGAGCCATCCCCGACTGGTCCGGCGGCACTCGGCTCGGCGATGCGATGCGCGCCTTCATCGATCGCTGGGGTCAGCGGGGCGTGGCCCGCCGGGCGGTCGTGGTGATCTTCTCCGACGGCTGGGAGCGCGGTGACCCGGGCATGCTGGCCGAGCAGCTGGCTCGGCTGCACCGGCTGGCCCACCGGATCATCTGGGTCAACCCGCACGCCGGCAAGGACGGTTACGCCCCGGTCCAGGGCGGAATAGTCGCGGCCTTGCCACACTTGGATGAGCTGCTGGCCGGGCACAGTCTGGCCACGCTGGAGCGCTTGCTGGAGGTGATGGCCCATGCGTGACGTACTGGACTCGCTGGGATCGTGGTGGGACGGCGGCAAGTCCGCCGCGTTGGCGACGGTGGTGGGCACTTTTAGATCGGCGCCGCGTCAGCCGGGTGCCTCGATGCTGGTCGGCCCGGGCGGCGAGGCGGTGGGCAGCGTTTCCGGAGGCTGCGTGGAGGGCGCCGTCTACGAGCTGGGCAACCAGGTGCTCGGGGACGGTCGCCCGGTGCTGCAGCGCTACGGGGTGTCCGACGACGACGCCTTTGCCGTCGGGCTGACCTGCGGCGGCATCCTGGACGTGTTCGTGGAGAAGGTGGACCAGGAGACGTTCCCGCAGCTGCGCGAGGTCGCCGAGGCGATCAAGGCGGAGGACCCGGTGGCGGTGGCCACCGTGGTCTCCGGGCCGGCCGAACGGCTGGGCAAGCGGCTGATCATCTGGCCGGACCGGGTGGACGGCAACACCGGCTCGGCGCGCCTGAACGACGCGCTGCGCGATGATGCCCGGGGCCTGCTGGACGCCGGCCGCAACGCGATGCTGCACTACGGCGTGGACGGCCAGCGCCGAGGCGAGGGCCTGGACGTGTTCGTCGAGTCGTTCGCCCCGCCGCCCCGGATGATCGTGTTCGGCGCGATCGACTTCGCCGCGGCGGTGGCCCAGATGGGCTCGTTCCTGGGCTACCGGGTCACCGTGTGCGACGCCCGCCCGGTGTTCGCCACCACCTCGCGGTTCCCTGGCGCGAACGAGGTCGTAGTGGAGTGGCCGCACCGGTACCTCAAGGCGGAATCCGAGGCGGGGCGGATCGACGCGCGCACCGCGATCTGCGTGCTCACCCACGACCCGAAGTTCGACGTACCGGTGCTGGAGGTGGCGCTGCGGCTGCCCGAGTTCGGCTACATCGGCGCGATGGGTTCCCGGCGCACCCACGAGGACCGGCTGGAGCGGCTGCGCGAGGTCGGGCTCACCGAGGCGGAGCTGAGCCGGATGGCCAGCCCGATCGGCCTGGATCTCGGCGCCCGCACGCCCGAGGAGACCGCGGTGTCCATCGCCGCCGAGATGATCGCGCTGCACTGGGGCGGCGGAGGAAACCGGCTGGCCGACCGGGAGGGCCCCATCCACATCGGCGCCGCCGCTCCCGAGCCGACCGCC
>DASWST010000090.1:0-56243 GCA_036402515.1 Pseudonocardia sp. | reverse complement strand
TCCAAAGCTTCATTTCTCAATGACCAGCCACCCTGAGGCGACCACATTTTCCGGGCCGTCGGGACGCCGAAGGCTCCCGACGGAGAACGTGACGGCGGTCACCACGCCGCCACGCAAAGCCTTCGGCTGCCTGGCCTACCGACGGCGCACTCAACTTCAGCCGGACAACCGCTCGCCTCCAGGCCGGGGCAGGGGGGATACTCAATGCATTCAGGGATTGATTCAGAAGCGGGCGGCAGTAACGTCCTCGCCGACGCGGGCGCGGCAGTCCGAGGCAGACCACCTCAGCCAGTGAGGAGTACGCCGGTGACCGTGGGGCCCACCGACCAGACCAAAGACCCGGTAGCGCGGCACGCCGGCGTGGTGTCCGAGCTGGCGCACACCGCGCTGCGGGCGGACATCCGCCGGCTGGGCAGCCTGCTGGGCAACACGCTGACCCAGCACGGCGGCCCGCAGCTGCTCGAGCTCGTGGAGCGGGTGCGCACGCTGTCCCGGGAGGCGGCCGGCGGGGACCGGCGCTCCGGCGGCGCCAGCACCGCCGAGCTGGACCGGCTGCTTGCCGGCGTCGACCCGGGTACCGCCGCCCAGTTGGCCAGGGCGTTCACCACATTTTTCCTGCTGGCCAACGTGGCCGAGCAGCTGCACCGGGCGCGGGAGATCAGCGCCGAGGTGGGTGCGGACCCGATGGGTGAGCTGGTGCGCCGGCTGGCCAAGGAGGTCGGCGGCGAGGCGCTGACCGACGTGCTGGCCCGCACCGAGCTGCGTCCGGTGTTCACCGCGCACCCGACCGAGGCATCCCGGCAGTCCGTGCTCAGCATCCTGCGCCGGGTGGCCGACGTGCTGGACCGGGAGGCCGCCCAGCCAGGTTCTGAGCCCCGCGCCGAACGCCGGCTGGCCCAGCTGGTGGACCTGCTCTGGCAGACCGACGAGATCCGGCCGGGCAAGCCGACGGTGGCCGACGAAGCCAGGGCCATCGCCTACTACCTGGAGCGGCTCGGCGAAGCGACCGTGCCGAACGTGCTCGAGCAGCTGGACCTGGCGCTGGCGGCCGCGGAGTTGCGGCTGCCCGAGCAGGCCCGACCGATCCAGCTGGGCAGCTGGGTGGGCGGTGACCGGGACGGCAACCCGAACGTCTCCGCGGCCGTGACCAGCGAAGCGCTGCGGCTCTACGCCGACCGGGCGCTGCGCATCCAGACCTCGCTGCTCGACGAGCTGGTCCAGGAGCTCGGCGTGTCCACCCGGGTGGTCGGCATCTCCGAGGGGCTGCGCCAGTCGCTGGCGCTGGACCGCCGGCAGCTGCCCGAGGTCTACGACCGCTACATCCGGCTCAACGCCGAGGAGCCGTACCGGCTGAAGTGCTCCTACATCCTGGCTCGGCTGGCCAACACCCGGGAGCGGATCGCCGCCGACGCACCGCACCAGCGCGGCATCGACTACCTGGGCGCCGAGACCTTCATCGCCGATCTGGAGGTGATGGACCGCTCGCTGCGCGCCCACCTGGGCGCCCGGATCGCGGACGGGACGCTGGCCAGGGCGCTGCGCTGTGCCCGGGCGCTCGGGCTGCACCTGGCCGCGTTGGACGTGCGCGAGCACGCGGAGCGCCACCACGCGGCGCTGGCCGCGCTCTACCGGCAGGCCGGCGAGGACGGCTACGCCCGGCTGGACCGGCCCGAACGCACCCGACGGCTGTCCCGCGAGCTGCTCGGCCACCGCCCGCTGACCGGGCGGTTCGACAAGCCGGACGCGGACGCGGCCGACGTGCTGGCGGTATTCGACACGCTCCGGCAGGCCCAGTGGACCTTCGGCGAGGAGGCCGCGCACACCTACATCGTGTCCATGGCACAGGGCGCGGACGACGTGCTGGCGGTCGCGGTGCTGGCGAGGGAGGCGGGCCTGCTCGCGGTTGCCGGGGAGCAGAGCTGGTCCCGGCTGGACCTGGTGCCGCTGTTCGAGACGGCCACCGAGCTGCGCAGGGCCGGTGAGCTGCTGGACGAGCTGCTGTCCGACCCGGGCTACCGCGAGCTGGTCCGGGCCAGGGGTGACCTGCAGGAGGTCATGCTCGGCTACTCCGACTCCAACAAGGACGCCGGTATCACCACCTCGCAGTGGGAGATCCACAAGGCGCAGCGCCAGCTGCGGGACGTGGCCGCCACCCACCAGGTCCGGCTGCGGCTGTTCCATGGCCGGGGCGGCTCGGTGGGCCGGGGCGGCGGTCCGGCGGCCGAGGCGGTGGCGGCCTCCCCGTACGGCGCGGTGGACGCCCGGATGAAGGTCACCGAGCAGGGCGAGGTCATCTCCGACAAGTACTCGCTGCCGGCGCTCGCCGAGTACAACCTGACCACCATGCTGGCCGCCACCCTGGAGGCCACCCTGCTGCACCAGACCTCCCGGGTGCCGGCGTCCGCGCTGGCCCGCTGGGACGAGGCCATGCAGGTGGTCAGCGAGGCGGCGCAGGCCGCCTACCGGGAGTTCGTCGGCCATCCCCGGCTTCCTGAGTTCTTCACCTCGGCCACCCCGGTGGACGAGCTAGCCTGGCTGAACGTGGGTTCCCGGCCGGCCAAGCGGCCCAGTCAGGGCGGCGCGACAAGCCTGGACGGGCTGCGGGCCATCCCCTGGGTGTTCGGCTGGACGCAGACCCGGATGGTGGTGCCCGGCTGGTACGGGCTGGGCACCGGGCTGGCGGTGGCTCGTGATGCCGGGCTCGGCGCGGTGCTGGCCGAGATGCGGGAGTGGGCCTTCTTCCGCAACCTGCTGGGCAACGTGGAGATGACGTTGGCCAAGACCGACCTGCGGATCGCCCGCTCGTACGTCTCCGCGCTGGTGGACCCGGCGCTGCAGCCGCTGTTCGAGATGATCACTACCGAGCATGACCGGACGCGCTCCGAGGTGCTCGCGCTGACTGGGGAGAACATCCCGCTGGCCCGCTACCCGCTGCTGCGGCGCACACTGGCTGTGCGAGAGGCATACCTGGAGCCGCTGCACCACCTGCAGGTCGCCCTGCTGGCCCGCCGGCGCGAAACCGCCGACCCGGATTCCGACCTGCGCCGCGCGCTGCTGCTCACGGTGAACGGCATCGCCGCCGGCCTGCGCAATACCGGCTGACCCACCTACCGCTCGAAGGGATCTCCATGACCGTGCCCGACCTGTCGATCGCGACACTCGGACCGGCCCGGATCGACTCCAAGCTGTCCGGGATGCTCGACGCCTGGCGCACCACCGAGCACTACGTCAGCGAGTACGACCGGGTGCTGCTGGACGACATTGTGTCGGTGGCTGCCGCCCGCGGTACGTCGGTGGCCGAGCTGCCCAGCCTGGAGCCGTGCGGACCGCGCCGCAAGCTGTTCTTCGACCCGTCCAAGACCAGGGCCGGCATCGTCACCTGCGGCGGGCTGTGCCCGGGGCTGAACGACGTGATCCGCGGCCTGGTGCGCAGCCTCACCCACCACTACGGGGTCCGCCGGGTGACCGGGTTCCGCAACGGCTACCAGGGCTTCGTGGCCTCCTACGGGCACGGCATCGTGGAGCTGACGCCGGAGTACGTGGGCGATATCAGCATGGAGGGCGGCACCGTGCTGGGCACCTCGCGGGGCCACCAGGATCCGCAGGAGATCGTGGACTGCCTGGAGCGGCTGAACATCAACGTGCTGTTCGTGATCGGCGGGGACGGCTCGATGCGCGGCGCGATGCAGATCGCCGAGGTGGCCGCCGAGCGGGAGCTGCGGATCAGCGTGGTGGGCATCCCGAAGACCATCGACAACGACATCCCCTACATCGATCAGAGCTTCGGCTTCCAGACCGCGTTCTCCCGGGCCGCCGAGTCCATCCGCGCGGTGAACGTGGAGGCCAAGTCCACCCCGAACGGCGTCGGCCTGGTGAAGCTGATGGGTAGGCACTCCGGGTTCATCGCCGCCTACGCCGCACTGGCCAACCACGACGCGGACGTGGTGCTGATCCCCGAGGTCCCGTTCGGTCTGGACGGTGACGACGGGCTGCTGGAGCACGTGCGCCGCCGGGTGCGCGACCGTGGCCACGCGGTGCTGGTGGTGGCCGAGGGCGCCGGCCAGGAACTGCTCGCGGCGGCCGCCGCCGGGGAGCGCCCAGGGCGGGCCACCACCGACGCCTCCGGCAACACCGCGCTTCGCGACATCGGCCCCTACCTGCGGGAACGCATGATCGACCACCTGACCGCGGCGGGCATCCCGCCCAGCGTGCGCTACATCGACCCCAGCTACGCCATCCGCAGCGTGCCGGCCAACGCCTACGACAAGGCGTACTGCCTGCGGCTGTCCCACAACGCGGTGCATGCGGCGATGTCCGGGCGCACCGCGATGGTGGTCGGCCGGCTGCGGCGGCGGTTCGTACACATCCCGATGTCGCTCGCGGTGAGCCGGCGCAACCAGGTCGACCCGCACGGTGATTTGTGGATGTCGGTGCTGGAGGCCACCGGTCAGCCGATCAGGTTCGGCCAGGTGCCGGAACCGGTCGCCGAACCGGTCGCGGCCAGAACCAGACGAAAGCGTGTCGCCGCGGCAGGCTGAACGCATGACGTCCTTTACGGAGCCAGTGTCGACCCCACCACCCGCGCTGCTGTTCGATCTGGACGGCACTTTGATCGACAGCGTCTATCAGCACGTCCTCGCCTGGCGCGAGGCACTCGCCGCGTTCGGCCTGGACGTGGCGATCTGGCGGATCCACCGGAAGATCGGCATGAGCGGCGGCCTGTTCGTCACCGCGCTGCGCCGAGAAATCGCCAGCAAGCTCACCGACGACGAGCTGCAGCAGCTGAGCGCCGCGCACGCCGACGCCTACGCCCGGCTGCGTGAGTCGGTGCGCCCGTTGCCCGGCGCCAAGGAGCTGCTCGCCACGCTCACCCAGCAGGAGGTGAAGTGGGCGATCGCCACCAGCGGCCAGGATGTGTCGGCCCGCCCGGCGCTGGAACTGCTCGGCCTGCCCGCCAACACCCCGATGGTGACCCGCGACCAGGTGCGGCACGCCAAACCGGACCCGGACCTCTTCCTGGCCGCCGCGGCCACCGTGCAGGTGGACATCAAGCACGCCATCGTGGTCGGCGACAGCGTGTGGGACCTGCTGGCCGCCCGGCGGGCCGGCGCACTCGGCGTCGGGCTGCTCTCCGGCGGCTACGGCAGCGACGAGCTGGAACGGGCCGGCGCCTACCGGGTGTACGCCGACCCGGCCGACCTGCTCGCGCACCTCGACGAAGTGGGCATCCGGCAGCGCTGAGCAAGCCCCGGGCGCTCCTCGCCGGCGCGCCCGCCGATGGTCGACACGCCCCGTTCTCACTTTCCGCTTAAGCTGCCGGAAAGTGTCCGGCGAGCGGCCCCGAGCGGCCGCGAGGAGGCGAGCCGCCCATGACGTTCTCCCCAGGTCCCGATGCGGAGGAGCTGCGCGCCGTGGTGCGCGGCTTCCTGGAGAAGCGGTCCACCGAGGCGGACGTCCGCACACTGATGGAGACCGAGACCGGTTATGACCCGGCGGTCTGGCGTCAGGCCGCCGAGGAGCTGGGCCTGCAGGGGCTGATCATCCCGGAGCGCTGGGGCGGCTCCGAGGCCACCCTGGTGGAGCTCGGGTTGGTGCTGGAGGAAATGGGCCGCGCGCTGCTCTGCGCCCCCTTCTTCGGCACCGTGGCGCTGGCCGCGAACACCCTGCTGGCGGTGGGGGACGAGGCGGCGAACGAGGCGTACCTGCCGGGCATCGCGGCCGGCGACACCGTGGCGACCCTGGCCTGGGGCGGCGCCGACCCGCTGGCCAGCACGATCACCGCGGCTCCGGACGCTGCCGGCTGGAGCCTGACCGGGACCGCCGAGCTGGTCATCGACGCGGTGGCGGCGAACCTGATCCTGGTGCTGGCCGACACCCCGGACGGGCTGGGACTTTTCGCCGTGTCAGCGGACGGCGCCGAGGGGCTCACCCGCACCTCGCTGACCGCGCTGGACTCCACCCGCAAGCTTTCCACCTGCGAGTTCACCGGCATCCCGGCCCGGGCGGTGGGCACCCCGGGGACGGTGCTCGAGGCGCTGCGGGTGGCGCTGGACCGCGCGGTGGTCGCGCTGGGCTGCGAGCAGCTGGGCGGCGCGGCGCGGGTGCTGGAGATGTCCGTGGAGTACGCCAACACCCGGGTGCAGTTCGGCCGCAAGATCGGCTCGTTCCAGGCCATCAAGCACCGCTGCGCGGACATGCTGGTGGACGTGGAGTCGGCCCGCTCGACCGCCTACTACGGCGCCTGGGCCTCGGTGCACGAGCCGGGCGAGCTGCCGATCGCGGCCAGCCTGGCCGGCTCGGTGTGCTCGGAGGTCTACACCAGGGTCGCGCTGGACAACATCCAGAACCACGGCGGCATCGGATTCACCTGGGAACACCCGGCGCACCTATACCTGAAGCGGGCAAAGAGCACCCAGCTGTTCCTCGGCTCGCCGTCCAAACACCGGTCCCGACTGGCGACCATGCTCGACATCCCGGAGGTTTCGGCATGAGTGGGCTTGCGCACGAATCATCGGCCCCGACTGACGTGAATGACGACGTCGCTACGGTCGAGCGGCTGGTCAAGGACTTCCTCGCCGAGCACCCGGTGGAGACCACCCCGGACCGCGAGCTGCGCGCCGCCCGGTACGACGCCGGGCTGGCCTTTGTGCACTTCGACAAGGGCTTCGGCGGGCTGGGCCTGGACTCCTCGCTGCAGCCGGCGGTGGAGCGGCTGTTCCTGGAGGCCGGCTGCGAGGACTGGATGGCCCGCAACGTGATCGGGCTGGGCATGGCCGCGCAGACCGTGCACACCCACGGCGACGACGAGCAGCGCGCCAAGTACCTCAAGCCGCTGTTCACCGGCGAGGAGATCTGGTGTCAGCTGTTCTCCGAGCCCGGTGCCGGGTCCGACCTGGCCGCGCTGGGTGCCCGGGCGGTCCAGGACGGCGAGAACTACATCGTCAACGGGCAGAAGATCTGGACCTCGCTGGCGCACGTGGCCCGGCGCGGGCTGCTGGTCGCCCGCACCGACCCGAACCTGCCCAAGCACCGGGGGCTGAGCTACTTCGTGCTGGACATGACCGCGCCCGGCGTGGAGGTCCGCCCGCTGCGCCAGCTCACCGGGCAGGCCGAGTTCAACGAGGTCTATCTGACCGACGCGGTGGTCCCGGTGGCGGACCGGCTGGGCGCTGTCGGTGAGGGCTGGCGGGTGGCGATGACCACGCTGATGAACGAGCGGGTGGCCATCGGCCGGCGCGGCTCCCGGCGCGGCGAGGGCGCGATCGGGGCGGCGGTGGCCGAGTTCCGCGCGGCCGCGGCGGACGGGCGCGCCGACGCGTCCGCCCGGGACCGGCTGCTGCGGCTGTGGACCCGGGTGGAGGCGGCCCGGCTGACCAACGTGCGGGCCGCCGCGCGACGCGGCGCCGGGGAGCCCGGCCCGGAGGGGTCGATCGCCAAGCTGCAGATGGCCGAGCTGAACAAAGCCATCTACGAGCTGTGCGTGGACCTGCGCGCGGACGGCATGCTGATCGACACCTACCAGATGTCCCGGCCGGACCGGTCCACCGGCGCGGGCGGCTCGGTGGACCCGCGCAGGGCGTTCCTGCGCTCGCTGGCCAACTCCATCGAGGGCGGCACCTCCGAGGTGATGCGCAACATCCTCGGCGAGCGGGTGCTGGGCCTGCCCGGCGAGCCACGGGTGGACCGGGACGTGCCCTGGAAGGACGTGCCCCGCTAGCACACCCGTGAGTGGTTAGCGTTGCGATAGCAACGTTTACCACTCACGGGGCGCGTCGGCTCCGCGCATGGTTCATGCTGGACGGGGCGGATGCTTCGTCGCCAGGAGGAGGCGGGATGACCTCGGGGTCGACCACGCACATCGACGGGCAGCGGTTCCGGCAGGTGCTGGGCAGCTATCCCACCGGAGTCACCGTGGTGACCGCGATCGCCGAGGACGGCAGTCCGGCCGGGATGGCGGTCGGTTCGTTCACCTCGGTGTCGCTCGATCCGCCGCTGGTCGCGTTCCTGCCGGACAAGTCCTCGACGAGCTTTCCGAAGATTCGCACCGCCGCCAGCTTCTGCGTGAACGTGCTGGCCGCGGACCAGGAGGACGTCTGCCGGGCGTTCGCCACCCGGGGCGGAGACAAGTTCGCCGGGGTGAAGTGGTCGGCCACCGAGTCCGGCGCCCCACGTATCGACGGGGTGGCCGCCTGGATCGACTGCGACTTCCAATCCATCCAGGAAACCGGGGACCACTACCTGGTGCTCGGCCGGGTGCGCGACCTGGATTCGCACGGTGAGCGGCTGCCGCTGGTGTTCTTCCAGGGCGGCTACGGCCGGTTCTCGCCGTCCTCCCTGGTCGCGCTGCCCGAGGCGGACTTCATCAGCCACCTGCGGCTGGCCGACGCGTCCCGCGCCGAGATGGAGCGGGTGGCCTCCGAGATCGGCACCGAGTGCCTGGCCATCGCGCCGGTGGACGACCACCTGGTGGTGCTGGCCAGCGCGGGCTCACCGTCCGGGGGCGCCGAGTTCACCCGGGTCGGCCAGCGGATCCCGTTCGTGCCGCCGATCGGTGGCCCGTTCCTGGCCTGGGCGGACGAGGCGGCGGTACGGGCCTGGCTGGCTCGAGCCGGGCGCCCGCTGACCGATGTCGAGCGCGACCAGCACGCCGAGATGCTGGCCAGGGTCCGCCATCGCGGCTGGTCGCTGAGCCTGGGCGGCGAGGCCGACGCGCACGCCGAACTACTGGACGCGATCGACCGCTACTCCGACGGCGACCGGGACAGCCACGCACAGGTGCAGCGGTTGGCCGCCGAGCTGGCCGACCGGTTCGAGCCGGAGCGGGACCTGGACCCGGCCACCGAGTATGACGTGCGGCTGGTCAGCGTGCCGGTGGTCGGGCCGGACGGGTCGGTGGTGCTCAGCCTGACGCTGTGGGGGCTGCCCCACCCGTCCACCGGCGCCGATGTGCAGCGATACCTGGAGATCGTCCGCTCCGCCGCGCAGACCGTCACCAAGTCGCTGGCCGAGCGCGCCGGCGTCGAACCGAGCTGACCCTCACGCTGGCCGTCGTGCTGACCGTCGTCGAACCGAGCTGACCGTAGGCCCCGCTCAGCTGAGCACCACCGGGCCGTGCCGGCCGTCCAGCACCGCGGTCAACCCGGCCCGGTTGCCGGCGCGCACCGGCAGCTCCACGCCCAGTGCGGCCAGTGCCGGGCGGACGGCTTCGGGCCGGGGGTGGGTTGCGTCGAACTGGCGCAGCGGGACCAGCGGTAGGCCCCGGCTGGGCGGCGGCGGGGTGGCGCCCCAGTCGATCAGGAACGGCACCAGGCCGCCGCCGTCGAGGCTCGCCTGGGTGAGCCTCCAGCGCAGTAGCTCCCCGTCCGGGGCGGCGCGGGACATGTCCCGCACCGGGCCGGGGTCGTAGCCCTGGGCGCGGGCGGCCGCGATGTGCGCCTCCAGGTCGGCGGGATGGATACCCCAGGTCACCAGCCGGGAGGCGGTCAGCTCGTCGATGCCGAACGGGCGCGGCTGGACCGGGTCCGGTTGGTCGGGATCGGGGCCGATGATCTCCAGGTAGGCGTCCCGGTAGGCACCGTCCTCGCCGCCCAGACCGACCAGGTAGTTGGCGGTGCCGATACCGACGTGGTGACCGCCGGGCGCCGGGTCAACCCCGGTGATCTCGGCGAAGTGGGCGACCGCGGCGGCGAGGTCGGGTGCGGCGAGTACAAGATGATCGAGCACGCCCCCGAGCCTACGGCCGCCCCACCGGCCGCACGCCCCGTCCTGCAGTCAACTTGTCGCTGGAAATGGACGCGACAACAGGAACCTGTCGTTGGAAGTAGACACGACAAGTCGCGGGGACGAGACGGCGGCGGTTCAGGCGGCTTGCAGGCCGGGGCGGTCGGTACGCATCAGGTCCAGGGCGTGGTGGATGTACCGGCGTTGGATGGGCGTGCCGCCGCGGAAACGCTCCGGGGTGGCCAGCATGGCCATCCGCAGCGCGCGTAGCGCCGCGGTGGCCGGCGCGTCCAGCACCGGGTTCTCCCAGGACGGCATCCCGTACAGGCCCCGTGCCCATCCGGGCAGCAGCGCGAACGCCAGCGCGGCCAGCGTCGGGTAGACGATCTTGAGCGGGGCCAGCCAGAGCGGCACCGGGGCATTCGCCCACATCCGGAACCCCGCCCTGGCCTCCTCGGTCAGCCGCAGCTGGGGCAGCATGCGCTGGAAGTAGGCGTCCAGCTCGGCCACCGAGCCAGGCACCGACTCGGGGTCCAGCCCGACAACCGCGGCGGCCCGGCGCTGCTCGTCGACGTAGGTATCCGCCTCGGCGTCGGTGGCCAGGATGCCGGCCCGCTGGGCGACGCGCAGATAGGCGATGATCTCGCCGCAGTGCACCCAGAGCAGGTTCTCCGGCTCGTCCACCCGGAACACCTCGCCGGTCTCCGGGTTCCGGCCGCGCAGCCTGGTGTGGATCTTCCGTACCCGGGCGCCGATCTGTTGCACCTCAGCGGTGCCGCCGAACGTGCGCACCGCCACGAAGTCACCGGTGCGCATCAGCCGGGCGAACGCGTGCTGCCGATCGAACAGGCTGGAGTTCTGATACGTGCCCCACATGGTCGGCGGGTGCAGCGACTGCACCGCCAGGGCAAAGAAGCCGGCTACCGCGAGCACCGGGTCGGTGTGCACCCGCCAGGTCACCGAGTCGGGGCCGAACAGTCCGTAGTCCGCCATCGCCGACCTCCCTGTCCACCGTTGGACCCGAGCGCGAGATACAGAAAGGGTAAACTTGTCTCCCAGTTCCTGTACAGTGCGTCCTCGGCTTGTCACTATCCGTACAGTGTTCGAGGTGACCACCGGGACGACTCAGACCAACCCGTCCGGCCCGTCACCAACCGCCAGGCGGTTGGCCCGCGCGCTGACCGCAGACCTGATGGCCACGCCGCGCACCGACCCGATCGCCGAGCGCATCCTGGACGCCGCGCTGGCCCAGTTCTGCGCCACCGGGCTGACCCGCTCCACCATGGATGATGTGGCCCGCCGCGCCGGCCTGGCCAGGGTCACCATCTACCGACGGTTCGAGAACAAGAACGCGCTGATCGAGGCGGTGTTGCTGCGCGAGTGCCGGCGCTGCCTGACCGCGCTGGAGGAGACCGTCGGCGGCGTGCCTCGGATCGAGCAGCGCATCGTGGAGGGATTCACCTTCGCCCTGCGCTACGCCAGGGAACATCCGCTGATCGGCGGGCTGCTCCGGCTGGAGCCGCAGGTGATCCTGCCGTTCATGACGGTGCGCGCCGAGCTGGCCACCGCGATCATCCGGGGCTTCCTGGCCATGCACCTGGGGCGGGCCAGGGGCACCGGCGAGCTGGACCAGGCGGACATCGAGCCGATCGCCGAGCTGATGGCCCGGATCACCACGTCTTTCCTGCTCAGCCCGGCCAGCTGCATCCCGTGCGAAACCGACGAGGAGATGCGCGCGTTCGCCCGCCGCTACCTGGTGCCGCTGATCAACCGCCGGTAGCCGCGCCGGGATCCCGGTGGCCCGCGCCGGGTCAGTCGACCAGCCGGGCCTTCTGCACCTTGCCCATCGCGTTGCGTGGCAGCGCGTCCACCAGGCGCACCTCGCGCGGGCGCTTGTGCACCGAGAGCTGCCCGGCGACGTGCTCGATAAGCTGCTGCTCGCCCGCCCCGCCGGCGAGCGAGTCGACCACCACGAAGGCCACGATGCGCTGGCCCAGATCCGGATCCGGCAGCCCGACCACCGCCACTTCGGCCACCGCCGGGTGATCCAGCAGCGCGGCCTCCACCTCGCCGGCGCCGACCCGGTAGCCCCCGGTCTTGATCAGATCGGAGGACCGCCGCCCGACGATCCGGTGGTAACCGACGGCGTCCACCACCGCCGCGTCGCCGGTGCGGAACCAGCCGTCCTCGGTCCAGCTCTTCGCCGTCTCCTCGGGGCGCCCGAGGTAGCCGTCGAAGGTGCAGTCGCCGCGGATCTGCAGGTCGCCGATGGTCTCGCCGTCCGGCTCGACGGGGGCCGCGGCGTCGTCCACGATCCGGGCGCGCACGCCGCGAATGGGCACCCCGACCCAGCCGGGGCGGCGCTCCCCGTCCGCGCGCACCGCGATGGTGATCAGAGTTTCGGTCATCCCGTACCGCTCCACCGGGGCGTGCCCGGTCAGCTCCAGCACGTCGCGGAACACCGAGGGCGGCAGCGCGGCACTCCCGGAGACCAGCAGCCGCGCCTTGCTCAGCGCGCGAGCGCTGTCCGGCTCGGCGGCGATCCGGGACCACACCGTCGGCACCCCGAAGAACATCGTCCCGCCATGCTCGGTGGCCGCCGCCGCATAGCCCGCCGGGCGCGGCCGTTGGGTGTGCACCAGCGGGCTGCCCACCCGCAGCGCGCCGAGCACGCCGAGGATCAGCCCGTGCACGTGGAACAGCGGCAGCCCGTGCACCAGGGTGTCGTCCGGCGTCCACGCCCACGCCTCGGCGAGCCCGTCCAGGCCGGCGGCCAGCGCGCGGTGCGAGATCAGCGCGCCCTTCGGGCTGCCGGTGGTGCCCGAGGTGTACATGATCATCGCGGTGCTGTCCGGCGGCGGGGCGGGCCAGCTGGTCGCCGAACGCGCCGCCGGGTCCACCGGGACCACCTCGGGCACGTTGCCGCCATCGTCCTCGACGCCGGCGGGTGGCGTACCCAGCCAGAGCGTGGCGCCGGAGTCGCGCAGCACGTGCGCTCGCTCCTTCGGCCCGGAGTCCGGCGGCACCGGCACCAGTGGCACGCCGGCCAGCAGGCAGCCCAGCACACTGATCACCGTGGACAGGTTCGCCTCGGCATGCACCGCGACCACCGGCGCGCCGTGCACCCGGTCGGCGACGGCGGAGGCGGCGGCGAAGAGCTCACCGCGGCGCAACCCCACGTCCCCCACGGTGACCGCCACGCGGTCGTCGGACCGGTCAACTGCCCCGAACAGGGATCCAGGCGCTGTCACCCGCTCACCCTACGTCCGGCCAGCCCAGCCCGCCGCCGCCTTGACCAGTAGGCCATTTTTTACGTATCGTTAGATTTTGTGACCGATCCTGTGCACGGCGTGGACGCCCTGGTGATCGGCGCCGGGGCCGGCGGACTCTGCGCGGCCGCCCGGTTGGCCCACCAGGGGTACCGCACGCTGGTGGTGGAGCGGCTGGACCAGGTGGGCGGCCGAGCCTCCACCCACGACGTGGACGGATTCAAGGTCAACAACGGGGCCATCGTGCTCGAGCTCGGCGGCATCATGGAGCAGACCTTCGCCGAGGTCGGCGCGCCGTACGAGGTGCGGATGCCCAGCCCGCCGCTGATGTACCGAATCGGCGGGAAGACGGTGGACATCACCGGCGGCGGCTGGGGCTTCCTGCTGTCCAAGTTGACCCGGCAGGGCGCCAAGCTGCTCAACGGCCTCGGCGCGGCCAGACACGACAGCGGCCTGCCCGACGAGCAGCTGTCGCTGGCCGACTGGGTCGGGCGGTACACCAAGAACGAAACCGTGCACGGGGTGTTCCGGAACATGTGCGGCTCGGTGTTCGCGGTGGGCTCCGAAGAGCTGCCGGCCAGGGTGTTCCTCACCTACTTCACCCGCAAGAGCGCGTTCAAGAAGTTCGGATTCGCACCCCAAGGGACGATCGGCGCGATGAGCGCGCTGGCCGACGTGGTGCCGCTGCACGGCGGGGAGGTGTGGCTTGCCTCCCGGGTCCGGTCGCTACGGGTGTCTGACGGCCTGGTCACCGGCGCGGTGGTGGACCGGGACGGACAGGCCGTCGAGGTGTCGTGCCGGTTCGTGGTGAGCGACATCGGACCGGTGGCCACCGCCGAGCTGTGCCCCGAGCTGCCGGCCGACTACCGCGCCGAGATGCGCGAGCGGGCCAAGCCGTGCGGCATGATCACGGTCAACTTCGCCAGCCAGCGCCCACTACTCGAGGCGCCGGGGCTGACCAGCTTCGGCAAGACCCGGCGGCTCTGCTACGTCGCCAACTTCACCGCCACCTGCCCGGAGATGGCACCGCCCGGCTGGCACCTGTACGCCGGTGCGGGGGTGCCGAAGCCCTCGGTGGGTGACTTCGACACCGACGCGGAGATCGAGCTCATCCTGGCCGACCTGCACGACGAGATCCCCGGTTTCGCCGACGCCCGGGTGCTCTCGGTGGCCGTGATGCGCGATGAGTGGCCGCCCCAGCGCGCGGTGTCCGGCTTCGATCTGCCCAGCCAGACGCCGATCCCGAACCTGTGGAACGTCGGCGATGCGGTCAAGGAGTACGGCAACGGCGGCACCACCGCCTGCGCCGAGACCGCCAAGCTGGTCGTCGACCAGCTCACCCAGCGCTACCCCGCCCCCGCGCGCACCTGACCCAACCCTGTGAGTGGTATTGGTCGTTATAGCGACCAATACCACTCACGGGTGGTTGGCGAGGTCCTGGTCGCTGGGCGGCGCCCAACAGCGCGACCGCGGCGGCGGCCAGCAGCATCCAACCCGCGAACACCATCACGCCGGTCACCGCGAGGCAGGACAGCGCGGCCACCAGCCGCATTCGCCCGGCCAGGATCCGGGTCGCGGCGGCGGTGCAGCCCAGGTAGACAGCCAGGAACAGCACGGTGGGCAGGGCGACCAGCAGCTCGGTGCTGAGCAGGCCTGACGCGGCGCCGCCGAGCAGCAGGAACCCGGTCACCCCGACCGCCACCCGCACCCGAACGGCTGCGCGCCCGGCGGATCCCCGGTTCGCCTCCCACCGCACGGATCCCCGGGCGGCCGCCCGCTGGGTGCTGAGCTCGGCGACCAGAGCGGTGGCGCCGGTCATGTAGGAGTTGGTCGCCGCCACGGTGAGCGCCACCGCCGCGACCGCCGCGACGACCGGGCCGGCCGACCCGACCGCCACCCGCAACAGGCCGGCCAGCGGTACCGGGCTGCCGGCCGCCCCGCCGAGCACGGCGATGGTGGCCGCGGCCAGCGCCAGGTAGACGATCGAGGTCACGCCGAATGCGATCGCCATGATCCGGGGCAGCTGACGGGCGGGGTCCCGCAGCCGCGCGGTCAGCGGAGCGATGGCTTCCCAGCCGACGAAGGACAGCATCAGCACCGATGCGGCATTGCCCACCGAGGCCCAGCCGTGCGGCGCGAACGGCGTCCAGTGCGCCGACCTGGCCGCCGGAGCCGACCCGGCCACCGCGACCAGCACCAGCGCGACCAGCACGGCGACCAGCACCAACTGCACCGATGTGCTGGCCCGCGCCCCGCCGAAGGTGAGCATCAGCACCACGGCCAGCAGCGCGGCGGCGGCCACCACGCCGGTGAGCCGGCCGCCGCCGAGCAGTTCCGCGACGTAGCCGCCGCCGATCAGGCAGACCACCGGGGAGCCGCACACCACGCCGGCCAGGAAGCACAGGCCGACCGCGCGGCCGACCCTCGGCCCCAGCCCGGCCGCCGCGTACCCGGCCACGCCATCGGCACGTGGCAACCGGGTGCCCAACGCGGTGAACACCAAGGCCAGCGCGCCGGAGACGACCAGCAGGCCGCCCCAGGCCAGGATGGACGCCGGCCCGGCCAGCGCGGCGGCCAGGCCGGGCAGCAGCAACAGGCTGGGACCGAGCAGCGCGCCGATGTAGAGCGCCGCGCCGTGTGTGGTGGACAGAGCCGGGGGTGTCGCTCGGGATATCAGGGCCATGCGGCAAGCGTGCGCCGAAACGGCCGGCACGCGATGGCAAACTTCGCCGCCAAAAAGGTAAACCGTGCACGATTATTCTGCTGAACGACGACTAGGCTGCCTGCTATGCCGGAACGTGCCTATGACAGGACAGATCACGCCATCCTGACCCACCTGCAGCGGGATGGCCGGATCGCCAACGTCGACCTGGCCGAGGCGGTCTCGCTCTCCCCGTCGTCCTGCCTGCGGCGCACCAAGAGCCTGGAAGCGGACGGCATCATCGCCGGCTACCGCGCCGAGCTGGATCGGGAGCGGGCCGGGCTGGGGCTGACCATCTTCATCGCGCTGAAGGTGGAGCAGCACTCCAGGGAGACCTCCCGGCAGATCGAGGAAGCGCTCACCGCCATCCCGGCGGTGGTGGCCTTGTACGTCGTCTCCGGCGAGGCCGACTTCCTGGTCGAGGCGGTGGTACCGAACCTCGGCAGCTACGAGGAGCTGCTGCTCGACAAGGTGCTGGCCATCGCACCGGTCCTCGACGCGCGCAGCACCTTCGCCATCCGCACCGTGCTCAGCCGAGGCCCGCTCCCCGTCGACCAGCTCCGCTGACCCTGTGAGTGGTATTGGTCGCTAGAGCGACCAATACCACTCACAGGTAGTTGGCGGCCGACCAGCGGCGCTCGGACAGTGCGTAGTACAGCTCGGCGACCTCCTCGACAGGTAGCCGGGCGCGTCCCCGGTCGGCCAGCTCGCCGACCTCCACCACGTCCAGCAGACCGACCGCGTAGCGCAGCCCGGCCACCCGGTCGGCCAGCGCGGCCGGCACGCCCAGGCCGGCCAGCTCGGCGGCCTCCCGCCGCACGCCGTCCGCCTCCCGCCCGCGCAGCAACCCCGGCAGCCGGGGAATCAGCCGCCGGACCGGCGGGCCGAACCGGGCGAGCTCGTCGGCCACCGAGAGCCCGCCCGACGGCGCCCCGGATTCCGAGCGGCGGGCGAGGAACCAGCGGGTTCCGGCGTCCAGCAGGCCTCGGGTGGCCAGCACCAGCTGGTCGGTGGCCACCGTGGGCACGGCGGCCGGCAGCCCGGCGATCTCCGACCACAGCGCGGGCAGCTCGAACACCTCAGCGATCAGCCGGAACGCACGCAGCACGTCGGTCTCCCCGGCACCCGCCTCCTCGGCCAGCCGGAACGCGAAGGTGCTACCGCCGCAATCGACCATCTCGTTGACCAGCAGGGTGGTCACGATCTCCCGCCGCAGCGGGTGCGCGGCGACGGCGTCCGGGTAGCGCGCGGTCAGCGCCGGCGGGAAGTAGCTGCTCAACCGCCCGGCGAAGACCGGCAGCTCGGGCAGGTCACTGTCCAGCAGCGACAACTTGAGGTCCAGCTTGACGTGCGCCTGCAGGGTGGCCAGCTCGGGCGAGGTCAGACCGACGCCCAGCCGGGCCAGCTCGCCGAGAACGTCCTGATCGGGCAGCTCCTCCAGCGCCCGGTCGAGCCCGCGTCGGGCCTCCAGGTCGGCGATCATCCGGCCGTGCACCTCGACCAGCGCCGCCGCGGTCGAGCGGGCGATGCCCAGCTCGGCGTTCTGCGCCCGGTTGTCCGCGAGCACCAGCTCGCCGACGTCCTCGGTCATCTCCCGCAGCAGCTGGTCCCGGTCGGCGCGGCCGAGTTCGCCGGAGTCGACCAGCCGGTCCAGCAGGATCTTGATGTTCACCTCGTGGTCCGAGCAGTCCACCCCGGCGGAGTTGTCCAACGCGTCGGTGTTGACCTTGCCGCCGGCCCTGGCGAACTCGATCCGGCCGCCCTGGGTCAACCCCAGGTTGCCTCCCTCGCCCACCACCCGCACCCGGAGCTGGCCGCCGTCCACCCGGACCGGGTCGTTGGCCTTGTCCCCCGCGTCGGCGTGCGACTCGCCGGAGGACTTCACATAGGTGCCGATGCCGCCGTTCCACAGCAGGTCGGCCGGGGCCCGCAGGATCGCCCGGATCAGCTCGGGCGGTGTCAGCCGGGTGATCGGGTCGGCCAGCCCCAGCGCGGCGCGGACCTCGGCGGAGATCGGCACCGCCTTGACCGTTCGCGGCCACACCCCACCGCCGGGGGTGATCAACGAGCGGTCGTAGTCGTCCCAGGAGGAGCGGGCCAGCCCGAACAACCGGCGCCGCTCGGTCGAGGAAGTTGAAGGATCCGGGTCCGGGTCGAGGAACACGTGCCGGTGGTCGAACGCGGCGACCAGCCGGATGTGCTCGGACAGCAGCATCCCGTTGCCGAACACGTCGCCGGACATGTCCCCGATCCCGACCACCGTGATCGGCTCGGCCTGGGTGTCCACCCCCAGCTCATGGAAGTGCCGCTTGACGCTCTCCCAGGCCCCCTTCGCGGTGATGCCCATCGCCTTGTGGTCATAGCCCACCGAGCCGCCAGAGGCGAACGCGTCGCCCAGCCAGAACCCGCGCTGCACCGCCAGCGCGTTGGCCACATCGGACATCCGTGCGGTGCCCTTGTCGGCGGCCACCACCAGATAGCTGTCGTCTGCGTCGTGCCGCACCACCCCCGCAGACGGCACAACCAGCCCGCCGACCACGTTGTCGGTCAGATCCAGCAGCCCGGTGACGAAGGTCCGGTAGCCGGCGGTGACCTGCTCGGGGCCGGGCTCGCCGCCCTTCAGCACGAACCCGCCCTTCGCGCCCACCGGCACGATCACCGCGTTCTTCACCGCCTGCGCCTTGACCAGCCCCAGGATCTCTGTCCGGTAGTCGGTCGGCCGGTCCGACCAGCGCAGACCGCCGCGCGCCACCGGGCCGAAGCGCAGGTGCACCCCCTCCACCCACGGTGAGTACACGAAGATCTCGAACCGGGGCTTCGGCGGCGGCATCTCCGGGATGGCCCCGGGGTCGATCTTGAAGGAGAAGTAGCGGCGGCCGAGGAAGAAGTTGGTGCGCAGGGTGGCCAGCATCGCGGTGAGGTAGCCGCGCAGAATCCGGTCCGCGTCCAGCCCGATCACCTGGTCGAGCAGCGCGGTGGTCTCTGCCAGCACCTCCGGGTAGCCGCGCTCCCGGTCGGCGGCGGGCAGCTCCGGGTCGAACCGGGACCGGAACAGCCGGACCAGGGCCCGGGCCAGCGAGGGATGGGCCAGCAGGGTGTCCGCCGTGTAACGCGCGTCGAACGGGCTGCCCAGCTGCCGGGCGTAGCCGGCGTACGCGCGCAGCAGCGCGGCGTCCCGCCAGCCCAGCCCGATGCGCAACACCAGCGCGTTGAACCCGTCCACCTCGGCGTCGCCCCGCCAGATCGCCTGGAACGCGGCGCAGAATTCCCGGCGCGTCGGTTCCCAGCGCCGCCCCGAGATAGCCAGCCAGGTGGACACGTCGATGCGCAGCCCGAACTGGTAGATCCAGCAGCGGGTGCCGTCCGGGCGGCCGATCGGGTACGGCCGCTCGTCGAGCACCTCGACGCCCAGGCTCTGCAGTACCGGCAGCACCGAGGACAGGGTGATGCCCTCGCCGGTCAGGAACAGCCGGAACCGCAGCTCGCCGGGTTCCGCGCCGAGCTCCACGGACAGCTCCGGCTCGCTGTCCGGGCCGGCGTCCAGGTCGCGGATCCGGTGCAGCTCGGCCAGCGCCCGCACCGGGTCGACGTCGTCCTTGTAGCCCTCCGGCACACCGGGCAGGTAGTCGGCGATCTCGGTGTCCGCCTCGCCGGCCACGTCCAGCAGCCAGTCGTCCCAGCTCAGCGCCGCGGCGGCGAGTTGACCCTGCAGCCGCTCCCGGTCCGGCTCAGGGGCGTCCGGGTCGGTGCGCACCACGAAGTGCACCAGCGCCAGGCTGGACTCTCCCACCCGGGCGGTGTGGTCGACCCGCCAGCCGTCCAGCTCACGCAGCAGCACCTGCTGCAGGGCCAGCCGCGTGCGGGTGGAGTAGCGGTCCCTGGGCAGGTACACCAGGCAGGAGAAGAACCGCCGGTACGGCTCCCGATGCAGGAACAGCCGCAGCCGCCGGGGCTGGGTGAGTGACAGCACGCCGGTAGCGGTCTCCCGCAGGCCCTCCTCGCTGGCCCAGAACAGCTCCTCCCTGGGGTACTCGGAGATCACCTCAAGCATCCGCTGACCGGCGTGCGACTCCAGTGCGAAACCGGCGCGGTTCATCGCGGCCCGCACCCGCCGCTCGATACCCGGGATGGCCAGCACGTTCGCCTGCCGGGCGGCCACCGTGAGCATCCCGAGGAACCGGTGCTCCCCGATGATCAAGCCGTCCTCGTCGAACTCCGTCACGCCCAGGTGGTACGGGTACACCGGGCGCAGCACGCGGCTGGGCGAGCTGGCCCGGGTGAGCACCAGCAGCCGCTCGGCCCCGCTGTCCACCTCGCCGACGGCCGGGGCGACGAACGGGCGGCTGGTCAGGCTGTCCCTGCGCAGGACGCCGAGCCCGGACGCCAGCGTGGCCCGCATCCGCTCCGCCCCGTCCACCCGGTCGACCTGGTAGTGGCGGTAGCCGAGGAAGGTGAAGTGCCCGTCGACCAGCCACTCCAGCAGTCGTGCGGCGTCCCGTGCCTCGACAGCGGGCAGCGGCGGTGGGCGGGCGACCAGCTCGGCGGCCACCCCGAGTGCGGTGGCCACCATCCGGTCGGCGTCCTCGGCCACCTCGCGCACCTCGCCGAGCACCTGGCGCAGCTCGGAGGCGAGGTCGTCCAGCTCGTCGGCCGGGAACGGCTCCAGCTCCAGGTGCATCCACGCCTCGGCCAGCGCGCCCGGCGG
Source organism: Pseudonocardia sp. (assembly GCA_036402515.1). GTDB lineage: Bacteria > Actinomycetota > Actinomycetes > Mycobacteriales > Pseudonocardiaceae > Pseudonocardia. The sequence continues at coordinate 35,848 of DASWST010000090.1, read as the reverse complement.
CGGGTACTCCGGGTCGGCCATGGCGAGCACCCCGACCAGCCGGCCGTCCAGCTCGCGGCGGACCAGCACCGTCGGATGGATCACCCGGCGCACCCGGCCGCCGACCCGACCCACGCCGGCCAGCACCGACTCCACCAGGTACGGCAGGTCGTCGGTGACGATCTCCACGACGGTGGATCCCCGGTCCCGGCCCCGGACCTGCACCACCGGGGCGCCGGGCACCCGGCGGCTGGCCAGTGTCCTGGCGGTCCGCGCGGCGTCGGCCAGCGCGGCCTCGGCCTGGGCCGGGCTGTCCGCGCCGAGTCCGTCCGGCGGGGCGTGCTCGGCGTAGTGGCGGCACAGCTGCGCCAGCTCCACATCGTCCGCGACCAGTGCGGACGTGCTGCCCTGCCGGGTCCGGCCCACCGCGTGGTTATACCCCCGCGTGCCGGGCTGGTCCATCCGTTAGTCAGGTTCGCCGGTCCGGGGCGGCAAGATCCGTCACACTGAAAGTTTTCTATTCCGAATTAATTGAAAAGTCTCCCGTACGCACCCTACCGAGGTGTCAGGGCCATCAGGGGCGCCACATAAGATGCCTGCCGTGCCGAAGCAGCGTTCCCTACGCACCGACGAACGCACCCGTGGCGAGCCGTCAAAGTCCGCCCGGACGCGGGAACGCATCCTCGACGCGGCGGCCAAGGTGCTCAACCGCAACGGCTACGCCGGCACCCGGCTCTCCGACATCGCCGCACTGGCCCAGGTGCAGGCGCCCGCGCTGTACTACTACTTCACCTCCCGCGAAGAGCTCATCGAAGAGGTCGTGATGCTCGGGATGGCCCGGGCCCAGACGCACGTGAGCGAGACCGTGGCGGCACTATCCGAGGACGCGACCGGGCTGGATCGGATCTGCGCGGCGGTGGGGGCGCACCTGGAGGTGGTGCTGCGGCTGTCCGACTACGCCTCGGCGGCCATCCGCAACGGCCCCCAACTGCCGGCCGACCTGCGCGAGCGGCAACTGGTGGGTCAGCGCGCCTACGGCGACGTGTGGCGCAAGTTGATCGACGAGGCCAGGGCGGCCGGCGAGATCCATCCGGACCTGGACCCCAGGGCCGCCCGGATGCTCATCATCGGCGGCCTCAACTGGGCCACCGAGTGGTGGAACCCGAACCGAGGATCGCTGCGCACGGTGATCACCACCGCCCAGCTGCTCACCAGGCAGGGCCTGGCCGCCCCGCGCCAGGACCCTTGACCTAGGGCTTGGTGTCGGCCAGATAGCGCTGGGCGAGCTCCCGCTTGACCAGCTTGCCGGTCGGCGTGCGGGGCAGCTCGTCGACGAACTCCACGCTGCGCGGCGCCTTGAATCGGGCGATCTTGCCGAGCACGAAGTCGATGATCTCCCGCTCCAGCTCCGGGCCCGGTATCGCACCGGGGGCCGGCTGGACGAACGCCTTGACCACCTCGCCCATCTCCTCGTCCGGCACCCCGATCACCGCCACGTCGGTCACCGCAGGGTGCAGCGCGAGCACGTTCTCGATCTCCTGCGGGTAGATGTTCACCCCGCCGGAGATGATGGTGAACGCCTTGCGGTCGGTGAGGAACAGGTAGCCGTCCTGGTCCAGCCGGCCGATGTCGCCGACCGTGGTCCAGGTGGGATGCCGGGGGTGCTGCGCGTCCCGGGTCTTGTCCGGGTCGTTGTGGTAGGTGAACGGCACCAGGTCGCGCTCGAAGTAGATGGTGCCCACCTGCTCCGTCGGCACCTCGGCGCCGGCGTCGTCGCAGATGTGCAGCACGCCCACCGCCGCCTTGCCCACCGAACCAGGTTTCTCCAGCCACTGGGCGCTGTCGATCACCGTCATGCCGTGCCCCTCGGTGCTGCCGTAGTACTCGACCAGCACCGGGCCCCACCAGTCGATCATCTTCAGCTTCACCTCGACCGGGCAGGGCGCGGCGGCGTGGATGGCCAGGCGCAGCGAGGACACGTCGTAGCGGGCCCTGATCGACTCGTCCAGCTTGAGCATCCGGACGAACATGGTCGGCACGAACTGCGAGGCGGTCACCTGGTGCTCGGCGATCGCGGCCAGGGTGCGCTCGGCGTCGAACCGCTCGGTCATCACCACCGTGCCGCCCAGCCCCTGGATTGCGCCGCACCAGCGCAGCGGCGCGGCGTGGTAGATCGGCGCCGGCGACAGGTAGACGGTGTCCGCCCCGAGCCCGAACATCGAGGCGGCCAGCTGGGTGACCATCTCCCCCGGCTCGTGCACCTGCCTCTCCGGCAGCGGCGGGCGCACCCCCTTCGGCCGGCCGGTGGTGCCGGAGGAGTACAGCATCGTGGCGCCGCTGGGCTCCTCGGCCAACGGCTCGGCGGACGCGGCGGTGAGCGCGTCGGCGTAGCTGAGGTAGCCGGCCACCTCTCCGCCGAACGCCAGGCGCAGCTCCACGTCCGGGGTGAGCGGCGCGATCGCCTCGGCCAGCTCGCCCTTCGCGGCCGCCGCCACCAGCGCTCTGGCCCCGGAGTCGTTGACGATGTAGGCCACCTCCTCGGCCGCCAGGTGGTGGTTCACCGCGGTGATGTAGAGCCCGGAGCGCATGGCCGCCCAGTAGACCTCGAAGCAGGCCAGCTCATTGCCGCTGAGCAGGGCCACCACGTCGCCCCGGCGCAGGCCGGCGTCGTGCAGCGCGTGCGCCAGCCGCAGCGACCGCTCGTCCAGCTCGGCGTAGCTGATCTCCTCGCCGGTGTCGGCCAGCCGGGCGGCGGCCTTGTCCGGGGTCCGCGAGGCGTGCGTACCGGGATACATCCTGGAACCTCCACGGGCTTGACGGGCGGAGTCCATATTCTATTCGAGATTAAATCCGGGGCGAGCCGAGCTCGGTGAGCGTACCGAGACGCCACATGTGGACGGGGGTACACGATCTGACGGCCGGGCGCCCCGGATGTTGTGGCCCGGGCCGTCTCCGACCTACCGTCGGGCCTGGCCCTCGGGGTCTCCGACCTGGGGTCGGGGCCAGGCCGAGCTCGGCACAGACCATGACCAACAGGCAACCGACCTGAAGGGCGAGGCGCAATGACCTCCCTAGCCGACAGCCCGCAACCGTCCTCGACCTCGTCCGCGCCGGCCGGGGCGACCCGCCCCTCGGCCACCGAGGAGCAGGTCGCCCAGACCGTCGCCCGGCTGCGGGCCACCTTCGCCGGAGGCCGCACCCGCGATCCGCGCTGGCGGCTGGGCCAGCTGGCCGCCGTGCAGAAGCTGCTGGACGAATCCGAGGACCAGATCGCCGAAGCGCTGGCCAGCGACCTCGGGCGGCCGGCGCACGACGCGTGGCTGGGCGATGTGGCGAGCAGCAGGGCCGAGGCCAGCTACGCCCGCAAGCACCTGCGCCGGTGGATGCGCCGGCGGCGCACCGGGATGCCCCTGTCCATGCGGCCAGGGCGAGCGTTCTACCAGTACGAGCCGCTGGGCGTGGTGCTGGTCATCGGGCCGTGGAACTACCCGATGTACCTCACCCTGGGGCCGCTGATCGGGGCGTTGGCGGCGGGTAACTGCGCCGTGGTCAAGCCCTCCGAGCACGCCCCGGCCACCTCCGCGCTGCTCGCCCGGCTGATCCCGGAGTACCTGGACGCGGACGCGGTCGCCGTGCTGGAGGGCGAGGCGGCCACCACCCAGGCGCTGCTCGAGCAGGGCCTGGACCACGCGTTCTTCACCGGTGGCCCGGAGATCGGCAAGCGGGTCATGGAGGGCGCGGCGCGCCATCTCACCCCGGTCACCCTGGAGCTGGGCGGGAAGAGCCCGGTGATCGTGACCAAGGACGCGAACCTGCAGGTGGCCGCCCGGCGGATCGCCTGGACCAAGCTGCTCAACTCCGGGCAGACCTGCATCGCGCCGGACTACGTACTGGTCGAGGAACCGGTCAGGGACGAGCTGGTGGAGCTGATCACCAGCACGGTGCAGGCGTTCCGGGGAGGCGAGCAGGGCGGGCTCCGGGTGGTCAACGAGCGCCAGTTCGACCGGCTGACCGGGCTGCTGGGCACCTCGAACGGCCGGGTGGCGCTGGGCGGTGCCAGCGACCGGGGCACGCTCACGGTGCAGCCGACGGTGTTGGTTGACCCCGATCCGGAGTCGCCGGTGATGACCGAGGAGATCTTCGGGCCGATCCTCCCGGTGCTCACCGTGGCCTCGCTGACCGAGGCGATCACGTTCGTCAACGGTCGGCCCAAACCGCTGGCCGCCTACCTGTTCAGCTCGTCGAAGGAGTCCGGGGAGCGCCTGCTGGCCGAGGTCAGCTCGGGCGGCGCGGTGATCAACCACCTGTCCATGCACTGCCTGGTGCCGCAGCTGCCGTTCGGCGGAGTGGGCAACAGCGGGATGGGCGCGTACCACGGCGAGTGGGGCTTCCAGACGTTCAGCCACCGCAAGGCGGTGCTCGCCAAGCCCGCTCGGCCCGATCCGATGCTGATGTATCCCCCTTACACCAACCGGGCGAAGAAGATCATCCGTAAGCTCTTCTGAGGGGCCGGGGTCAGCTCGAGCTGCCGGACCAGCGGCGGTAGAGCTCGGCGGCGGCCCGGGAGAACCCGTCCGGCAACCCAAGGTCGGCCATGGTCTCGGCGGCCTCGTCCATCTCGCCGGCCCAGCGCCACGCCTTGGGGCCGGCGGTGGAGGACAGCTTGGCCAGCCGCTCGGGCAGGTCGATGCCGACCCGGCTCAGCTCGCTGTGCAGCGCCTCGGACACGCCGGCCTTTTCGGCGGCCTCGGCGATCTCCAGCCAGATCGCCGGCATGGCCTTGCTCTGCAGCGCGTAGCAGGCCTTCAGCGTGCTGGCCGGCCCCAGCTCGGCGCCGAGTACCCGGGCGTCGAACGGCGAGTCGGCGAACAGCCCGGCCACCTCGCCGGCGTGGGCACCGGAGAGCCACAGCACGCTCTGCCCGCGCTCCCAGGCCGGCTGGCCGATCACCGCGCCGTCCACCACGTGGTCGGTGCCGAGCAGCTCGGCGATCCGCCGCACCGTGGCCGGGGCCACCGCGTTGGCGTCCAGGTACAGCGGCCAGGTCTCCGGTGCCCGGTCGGCCAGCCCCGCCGCCACCTGCTCGGCGAGCTCCAGGGCGACGTGCGGCGGGCAGATCGAGACGATCAGGTCGGCGCGCTGGGCCAGCGCGGCAACATCCGGCACCGCGATCAGGTCGGCCAGCTCGGCCCGCTTCGCGGTGGCATGCGACCGGCCGCCGTCCGCCCAGATCACCACGCCGGCCCTGGCCTTGAGCGCCGAACCGAGCGCGGCCCCCATCGCCCCCGGATGCAGCACACCCACCACCGGTCGCGAGCCCAACCGGCCGCCGGTTTGTTCCTCGTTCGCGCTCATCACCGCCATCATCGCGCCGCACACGGGTGGACGGCAAACTCGTCGACAGCCGCCGGGATGATCGGCAAAACTGCCGGTGTGGAGCGATTCGTGGAGGTTGAGCCGGGCATCCGACTGTGGGTCACCGAGGCCGGTGACCCCGCCGCCGAACCGCTGCTGCTGATCATGGGGGCGAACGCTCCCGGCCTGGCCTGGCCGGAGCCGCTGGTTGACGCGCTGGCCGCGCGGCACCGGGTGATCCGCTACGACCACCGGGACACCGGCCGCAGCAGCTGGCCGTTCGACACCGACCCGTACCCGCTGGCCCGGCTGGCCGAGGACGCGGTCGCCGTGCTGGTTGCGCTGGGCGTGGCGAGGGCGCACGTGGCTGGCATGTCGCTGGGCGGCAGCCTGGTGCAGCTGCTGCTGGTCGATCACCCCGAGCGGCTGCTGTCCGCCACGCTGTGGAGCACTGCCGCGCTCGGCCCCTGGACGCCGGGCGCGCACCCGGAAGCTTCGGGGCTGCCCAGCCCGGACCCGGCGCTGTTCGAGCTGTGGGAACACCTGACCGATCCGCGCGATCGGGAGGCGGACCTGGACTTCCGAGTGGAGCACTGGCGGCGGCTGCGCGGCGCCGGGCCGTTCGACCCAGACGAGTTCCGCCGGCAGGAGGAACGAATGATCTCCCACGCCGGACGCCACGACAGCCCCGCCGCGCACGCGCGGGCCGACCCCGCCGGCCTGGAGCGGGCCGCCGACCTCAACGGAATCAGCACACCGACCCTGGTGATCGATGCTCCCCAGGACCCGGTGAACCCGCCCCCGCACGCCGCCTACCTGGCCTCGGTGATCCCCGGCGCCGAGCTGGTGACCGTTCCCGGGCTGGGCCACGCGCTGGGCTCCGATGTGCTGCCCGCGCTGACCGAGGCGATCCTGCGACACACCGCCACACACCCGGGGTAAGCACCCGAGCGGATCATTCCACCCAATTAGCGCACTGCCCGATCGGCGGCAACGGGGCAGGATTCGGCAATTGGCCGCGATGTGGCGGAGGTGCGGAGTGACCAGTACAGCCAGTGGCGACACGGACACCCGAGGGCCGAGGCGGCGCGCCGTCGTCGCCAGCGCGGTCGGCACGACCATCGAGTGGTACGACTTCTTCCTCTACGGAACGGCCGCCTCGCTGGTCTTCCCGAAGCTCTTCTTCCCCGGGCAGACGCCGTTCGTCGGGGTACTCGCCGCGTTCGGCACGTTCTTCGTCGGCTTCGCGGCCCGGCCGATCGGGGCGGCGATCTTCGGGCACTACGGCGACCGGATCGGCCGCAAGACCACGCTGATCGCCACCCTGCTGTTGATGGGTGTCAGCACGTTCATCATCGGCCTGATCCCCAGCCACGCCACGATCGGTGTGCTGGCCCCGATCCTGCTGGTGCTGATGCGGATCGGACAGGGCCTCGGGGTCGGCGGCGAGTGGGGCGGCTCGGTGCTGCTGGCCATGGAGTGGGGGCACGGCAACCGGCGCGGGCTGTTCGCCAGCTGGCCGCAGTTCGGGGTGCCGCTGGGCCTGCTGCTGTCCACCGGCATCGTCGGCGTGATGAGCGCATGGACCGGACCCAACTTCCTGGTCTGGGGCTGGCGGGTGCCGTTCCTGCTGTCCGTGGTGCTGATCGGGATCGGACTGTACGTACGGTTGCGGGTGCTGGAGAGCCCCGAGTTCGCCCGGGCCAAGGCCGAGCAGACCGTGCTCAAGGCGCCGGTGGCCGAGGTGATCCGTACCCAGTGGCGGGAGATCGTCGTCTCGGCCTTCGTCCGGCTGTCCGAGCAGGCGCCGTTCTACCTGTTCGTCACCTTCGTGCTGACCTACACGACCCAGCAGCTGAAGATGCCCCGCGGCCAGGTGCTCAACTACACGATGATCGCCGCCGCGCTCGGGCTGTTCACCATCCCGCTGGCCGGTTACCTGTCGGACCGGTTCGGGCGGCGGCTCGTGTACGGCATCGGCATTGTCGCCACCGCGGTGTTCGCGTTCCCCTACTTCGCACTGTTGGACACCAGAATGGGCGGGCTGGTGCTGCTCGCGATCGTGGTGTCGCTGGTGTGCCACGACCTGCAGTACGGCCCACAGGCCGCGCTGATCGCGGAGACGTTCGGTACGAACCTGCGCTACAGCGGCGCCGGCCTGGGGTACCAGCTCGCCTCGGTGATCGCCGGCGGCCCGGCGCCGCTGATCGCGGCCTGGATCCTCAACGCCACCGGCTCGAGCGTGGGCATCGCCTGGTACATCGTCGGCTGCTGTGTGGTCTCGATGTTGGCCCTGCTGCTGATGCCGGACCGTGCGACAGTGGAGCGGCGGTTGGCCGCCACCCCTTACCGGGCGGAGGCACCCTAAGCAACGACGCACACCGGGAGGGCATGTGACGCAGGGTCGCGCTGATGGACGGGTGGCCCTGGTCGCCGGGGGGAGCCGGGGCATCGGGCGGGCTATCGCGCTGCGGTTGGCCGCCGAGGGCGCCGACGTCGCGGTGAACTACCGGCGCGACGCCGAGGCCGCCGAGCAGGTGGTCACCGAGATCCGCGCCGCCGGGCGAAAAGCGTCCGCGTTCGCCGCCTCGGTGGACGACCCCGAGCAGGACGCCGCGATGGTCGAGGCGGTACTCGGCGAGTTCGGCGGGGTGGACATCCTGGTGCACTCCGCGGGCATCGCCAGCCGGGGCCAGCGGGTCACCGACACCGACCCGGGCGAGCCGCTGCGGTTGATGGCCACGCACGCGTTCGGCGCGCACCACCTGTGCCGCCTGCTGGTGCCCCAGATGCGTGAGCGGACCAGGGGCGACGTGGTGCTGCTGTCCAGCGTGGCCGGCGCCAACCCGATGGCCGGCGGAGCGCCCTACTCGATGGCCAAGGCCGCGCTGGAGGCGCTCGCCGGCTCGCTGGCCCAGGAGGAGCTGCCGCACGGGATCCACGTCAACGTGGTGGCTCCCGGGCTGGTGGCCACCGACATGGGCGACCGGCTGGCGCACGCGCTGACCGGCGTCGGCGTGGCCGCGGAGCTGGATGCCAAGGCGCCGTTCGGCCACGTCTGCCGACCCGAGGACGTGGCCGACGTGGTGGCGTTCCTTGTCTCCACGCCCTATGTCACCGGGCAGCGGATCACCGTGGACGGCGGTGCCTCCCCGCTGCGCTGACCGCCGGCCCGGGCGCCGGTGCATTCGGGCGGGTTCGGATCAGTCGTCGGAGTCCTTCGCGCCGGCCTTGCCCGCGCGTGCCTTGCGCTCCTCCGAGGCCCGCACCACCTGGACCTGGTCACCGATCTGCAGGTAGTCGAACCAGGCCTGGGCGTCGTCCTTCGGATCGAGGTGGATGCACCCGCCGGAGGATCGGTCCGGGTCTCCGCCGTGGAAGGCGATACCGCCGTCGGCGAAGAACACCGAGTACGGCATGGGCGAGGGCTGCCCGTTGGGTTGCCGCGACTCCTGGCTCTTGTGATCCTTCTCCTTGCGGTACACCCGCAGCGAGTGGCCGATCGGAGTCTCCTGGCCGTTGCCGCCGGACGAGATGCTGACCGGCCCTCGGAGGATCTTGCCGTCCTTGAACAGCCAGGCCTTCTGTGACTCCAGATCCACGCACGACTTGGCCGTGATTGTGCAGGGCGTGCCGGCCACCAGCGGCGTCCGGTGCGCGGCCGCGGCGGCGGCGGACTCTGTGGCGAAGGCCTCGCCGGCACCCGCCAAGGCGCTCAGCCCCAGCACAACACCGGCCATGACCGAGAGACGACATCTGCCGGACATCCCTTGCCTCTCCCGCTTCTCCGGGGCATGTCCGTCCCCGATCAGATTCCTACGCTGAGGGGTAGACGGCTGAGACACCCGCCAGGTTGCGCGCGGCCGCTGGAAAACGTCGGCGTAATTCAGGCGTGGACCGACGAGTAGGCCACTTGGCCGATGAACGGGGCCGTGAGTGGTATTGGTCGCTCTGGCGACCAATACCACTCACAGGCCTATACCGAACCTGCCAGCTCGCAGAGGAAGTCGACCTGGTCCGACGGGGTGAAGGTGGCCCCATAGGGCGGCAGCAGGGCCAGGGTGGCGATCTCCACGCCGGCGTCCAGGTAGGCGCGCACCCGCTGCGCGCAGGTGCTCGGCGAGCCGATCAGGAACAGGTCGTGCACCACCGCGTCCGGGATCAGCTCCACCGCCTTGGCCCGGTCGCCGCCGTCCCAGGCCGCCTGCATGTCGGCCAGCTGCTCGCCCCGGCCCAGCCAGCGCTGGAAGTTGGCGTACACCGGCACGGTCAGATAGGCGGCGATCATCCGCCGCGCGGACAGTTCGGCGGCGTCCCCCTGGCCCGGCACCACGAACACCCTGGCCTGCACGGACAGCGGATCGGACAGCGCGCGCTGGACGCCGTCGGCGGCGGCGAGCACGGTGGCCACGTCGGAGGCGGACAGGAAGTTCAGTGCCACCGCGTCCGCCTCGGCCGCGGCCAGCCGCTGCATCCGGGGCCCGAGCGCGGCCACCACCAGTCTCGGCGGCACGGCGGGCGGCCGCCCGAGCTTGAAGTCCTTAATGCCCAGCGCGGCCGCCGACTCGCCGGCCGCCGAGGCCCGCTCACCGGCCAGCGTGGCGCGCAGCACCCGCAGCGTGTGCGCCACCCGGGAGTACGGCTTGGTGAACGGAATGCCGTTCCAGTCCTGCACGATCCGGTCCGAGCCGGCGCCGATGCCGAACCGGGCGCGCCCTGGCGCGGCTTCGGCCAGCGCGGCGGCGGTGCTGGCCATGATCGACGGACCCCGGGTGAAAGCCGAGACGACCAGCGCGGACAAGATCAGCTCCGGGCGCCATGCCGAGGCCAGCACCAGCGGGGTGAGCGCGTCCAAGCCGTTGGACTCCCCGGTGGACACCTCACCGATGCCCGCGTCCGCCAGCCGGACCACCGCATCCCGGTGCTGGTGCAGCGGCAGACCGTCGAACGGCAGCATGACCCCGACCTGACTCATCGCCCATTCCTCTCCTCGGCGGCGTTCGCACTCTATTGCGAACCGGCCGAACCAGCTCGATCACCGAGCCTCTGGTTACCATCCCCGAGGGTTGATCGCCGATTAAAAACGGGAGCGACGTGACTGATCAGCTGGGCACCGCGCTGGGCACCGCGCTGTCCGCCGCGCTCACCGAACTGTGGCGGCAACCGGTCAGGATCACCGACCTGCACCAGCTGGCCGGCGGGGCGAGCCGGGAGATCTGGTCGGTGTGCGCGGACACGGCGGATCAGCAACGTCGCCTGGTGCTGCGCCGCGACCCACCCAGCGCGCCGAGGAACCGGAGCATGACCCAGGAGGCGGCGGTGCTCACCGCGGCCGCCCGCGCCGGCGTGCCGGTACCCACGCTGCACGGGCAGGGCGACGGATCGGACGGGGTGGGTAGCCCGTACCTGCTGATGGACCACGTCGACGGGGAGACCATCCCGCGCCGGCTGCTGCGCGAGCCTCGGTTGGCGAACGCCCGCGCGGGGTTGGCCGCCGAGCTGGGCCGGGTGCTGGCCAGGATCCACGCCATCCCGCTCGCCGAGCTGCCCCGACTGGAGGGCGGCGACCCGCTGGAGCAGCTGCGCGCCACGCACGACGCCTTCGACGAGCCGCGGCCGGCGCTGGAGGTGGTGCTGCGCTGGCTGGCCGAACACCTCCCGCCGGCACGTGTGCCCGGTCTGGTGCACGGCGACTTCCGCAACGGAAACCTGATGCTCGGCCCGGACGGGCTGCGCGCCGTGCTGGACTGGGAGCTGGCCCACCTCGGCGACCCGATGGAGGACCTGGGCTGGCTGTGCGTGAAGGCGTGGCGGTTCGGCGCGCCGGCCCCGGTGGGCGGGTTCGGCGACCGGGACCAGCTGCTTGACGGCTACGCGGAGGTCGCCGGGTGGCGGCCCACGGCGGACGCGCTGCGCTGGTGGGAGGTGTACGGCACGGCGCGCTGGGCGGTGATCTGCCGCCAGCAGGCGGAGCGGCACCTGGGCGGCACCGAACGGTCGGTGGAGATGGCCGTGCTGGGCCGGCGGATCTGCGAGTCCGAGCACGACGCGCTGCTCGCCCTCGGGCTGACCGGGCCCATTTCGGTGGCTGACCCGCTGGACCAGCCTCCGCCGGCCGACGCTGGGGTGCACGACCGCCCGAGCGTGGACGAGCTGCTGGCCGCCACCGCCGGGTTCCTGACCGAAGAGCTGGTGCATCCGGCGGCCCTGGGCGCTGACCCGGGGGCTGGCCTGGACCCTCGGCTGCGGTTCCACGCCAGGGTGGCGGCGAACGCGCTGGCCATCGTGCGCCGCGAGCTGCGGGTCGGTGCCGCGCAAGCGGCCGCGCACGCCGACCGGTTGGCCGCATTGGGCTGCGCGGACGACCGGACGCTAGTCACCGCCATCCGGGACGGCTCGCTGGATGACCGCTGGGAGGACGTGCTGGAGGCCGTGCGGGCGCTCACCGTCGCCAAGCTCACCGTCGCCAACCCGCGCTACCTCGCCCAACCGGCCGGCTGACCGAATCCCCGACGGGGTGTTGGGGTGGGTTTGGGGGGCGGGGCGGCGGGGGGCGGCGTTGGCGAGGAGGACGGCGATCCACTGCAGCGGGCCGGTGACGATGATGATGATCAGACCTGTCCACCAGGCGCGGGCGTACAGCGAGCCGCCCACCGCGAACCCGATGATGTGGATCGCCATGATCACCGTGTAGACCCGGCGACGATGGCGCAGCTGATCGTCCGCCGACGGCTGCGCGTCGGTGATCGTCGGCGTCGAAACCCGGTTCCACCACACCGCTCGCCACGCTACCCCCGTTCAGCCCCGCTGAGACGGCGCTCACAGTCGCGGTGGCCACGCCGGGCATGGCAGCATGGGCCGCGACTTGAATTCAAAGTTGGCCGGAGGGATGCATGCCCAAGCGCTACGGGGTCAAGGACAAGGATGTGGCGGTGGCGCACATCGTGTCCGGGCTGCTGGACGGTAGCCTGCGCCCCGGCGACCGGATCGACCGCACCGAGATCGCCGGCAAGCTGGGCATGAGCCGGGTCCCGGTGCAGGAGGCGGTCAACCAGCTGGAGCGGGACGGCATCGTGGCCATCCCCTACCACCGAGGAGTGTTCCTGGAGCGCTTCGACGCCGACGTGGTGGAGGAGCACTACGAGATCTACGGGATGCTCAGCGCCATCGCGTCCGGGCGCGCGGCCGCCCACCGCCCGCCGGAGCTGCTCACCCGGCTGCGCCAGCTGATCATCGAGATGTCCGAGGCGGACGACCCGGAGGTGTTCGAGAACTCGGTCTGGGAGTTCCGTCGGGCGATCAACCAGGCGGTCGCCGGCCCCCGGCTGCGCGCCGCGATCGGCACCTTCCAGGGCTTCATGCCCACCGCGTTCTGGCTGGCCTGCGCCGATCGGCGGGACTACATGTTGCCGCTCTACGGCGAGGAGCTGGACGCGATCGAGCGCGGCGACTCCGAGCGGGCCAGCGCCGTGGTCACCCGCCGGACCGACCGGATGGCCGAGACGGTGATCGAGGAGCTGCGCCGGCGCGGTGTGTTCGACCGGGACGAGGCACGCGCGACACATGGGCAGCACCCGGGGCCGGGCCGATGAGAGCGAGCCGATGAGAGCGAGCCGATGACCGGCGCAGAGGCCAGCACCCTCACCGGCGCCGGGGGCACGGTCTACGCCGAGATCGCCGGCGGTGTGGCGGACGTTCGGCTGAACCGGCCAGAGAAGCTCAACGCGCTGAACGCGGCCATGTTCGGCGACCTGCTCGAGGTCGGCCTGGCGGTGCGCGCCCGGCCCGAGGTGCGGGCGGTGGTGCTCTCCGGGGAGGGCCGGGGGTTCTGCGCCGGGCTGGACTACTCGGTGTTCTCCGCGATGGTCGACGGCGCCGACTGGCGCGATCCGGACCTGGAGCGCGGCGACCTGTTGGATCCGGGCGATCAGCTGGTCGAGCTGAGCCGAGGCCAGCGGGCGGCATGTGTCTGGGGCACCGTGGCGGCGCCGGTGATCGCCGCGGTGCACGGCCCGGCGTTCGGTGGCGGGCTGCAGGTGGCGCTCAACACGGACATCCGGATCGTCGCGCCGGAGGCCACCCTGAGCGTCGCCGAGGTGCGCTGGGGTCTGGTCCCGGACATGGCCGGCACACAGCTGCTACCCCGGCTGGTCGGCATGGACAGGGCCATGGAACTGACCCTCACCGGGCAGGTGATCACCGGCGAGGAAGCCGCCCGGATCGGCCTGGCCACCCGGACCGCTGACGATCCACGCGCGGCGGCGCTGGAGCTGGCCAGGGAGATCGCCGGGCGCAACCCGGACGCGGTGCGGGCCGCGAAGTCGCTGCTGGACAGCGCCTGGCACGTGGCGTTCGGGGACGGACTGGCCGCCGAGCGGCGGGCCATGTCCCGGATCGCCACCAGCCCCAATCAACGCGAGGCGGTGCGCGCCCGGCTGGAAAGGCGCAGCCCGGTGTTCACCGACTCCCCCATCCCCCCGTTCGAGCGCTCATGAGGCACGCCCGTCGTCGACCGCAATTCGAGAGGATCCGTCATGCCTGAGGCCGTCATCGTCGAGGCCGTGCGCACCCCGATCGGCAAGCGCAACGGTTCCCTGGCCGGGATTCACCCGCAGGATCTGTCCGCGCTGGTGCTGACCGCACTGGTCGAGCGCACCGGGATCGACCCGGTCATCATCGACGACGTCGTGTGGGGTTGCGTCAGCCAGATCGGCGACCAGTCCAGCAACATCGGCCGGTACGCCGCGCTCGCCGCCGGCTTCCCGGAGACGGTGCCCGGGATCACCGTCAACCGGGCCTGCGGATCCAGCCAGGCCGCGCTGGAGCAGGCCGCGCACGGTGTGATCGCCGGGCAGTACGACGTGGTGGTGGCCGGCGGCGTGGAGTCGATGAGCCGGGTCCCGCTGGGCGCCGCGCGGACCGTCGGTCAGCCGTACGGGCCCAGGGTGCAGGAACGTTACGACCATTTCGAGTTCAACCAGGGCACCGGTGCCGAGCTGATCTCGCAGAAGTGGGGCTTCTCCCGCCATGACCTGGACTCGTACAGCTCCCGCTCGCACGCCCGCGCGGCGGCCGCCATCGACGCCGGCGTATTCACCGACCAGATCATCCCGGTGGCACTGGAGGACGGCCGGGTGTTCGACACCGACGAGGGGCTGCGCCGGGGCACCACCCCGGAGACCCTGGCCAAGCTCAAGCCTTCGTTCAACGCCGACGGGGTGATCCACGCCGGGAACGCCTCGCAGATCTCCGATGGGGCGGCCGCGCTGCTGGTCACCACCCCGGAGAAGGCCCGCGAGCTCGGCCTGACCCCGATCGCCCGGTACAAGGCCGGCGCGGTCAGCGGCGCGGACCCGATCATGATGCTGACCGGGCCCATCCCGGCGACCGAGAAACTGCTGGCCCGTACCGGGGTGGCCATCGCCGACATCGGGGCCTACGAGGTGAACGAGGCGTTCGCCCCGGTGCCGATGGCCTGGGCGGTGGAGTTGGGTGCGGACCAGGAGCGGCTCAACCCGGTCGGCGGGGCGATCGCCGTCGGGCACCCACTGGGCGCGTCCGGCGCGATCCTGATGACCCGGCTGGTGCACCACATGCGGGCCAACAACATCCGCTACGGCCTGCAGACCATGTGCGAGGGCGGCGGAACCGCCAACGCCACCCTGGTCGAACTAGCCGACTAGATGCGTGTGTCCTGAAATGCGAGCGCCCACCTCCGTAGTTCCACGGAGGTGGGCTCCGGCGGGCGGGGCTATGGTCCGGGCATGGCTTCAAGATCCTCCGGCGAGTCGGCCGGTGCGCGGCGGCCCTGGGTTGTGCTGCTCTACTTCTACCTCGCCGCGCTCATCGGGCTGGGCTTCCTGATCGCCGGCACCACAACCACCCTGTTCGGCGTCAAGGACCTGGCCTTCCCCCAGCTGGGCATCTCGTCGTACTCCTACGACTCCGCGCTGCGGCGGGACGGCCAGGGCAACGTCATCTCCACCGACAGCGAGCGCGCGGCGGCCCGGCAGTCGGCGATCGAGGACCGCCGGCGGGATGGCCTGGACAGCGTAGTGAACGGGCTCATCCTCGCCGCCGTCGGCACGCCAACCCTGGTCTGGCACCTGCGCCGAGCTCGCCGGGTCGGCGTCGGCCCGGCAGCGCCGGCAGCGCCGGGTGGCGGCGACCGGTCGGACTAGAGGTGCAGCTCAGCGCGGCGCCATCCGAATTGAGCCGTCCAGCCTGATGGTCTGACCATTGAGGTAGGCGTTCTCCAGGATGTCCACCGCGAGGCGGCCGAACTCGGCGGGCTCGCCGAGGCGCTTGGGGTGCGGCACCGAGGCGGCCAGCCCGTCCCGGATGTCTTCGCGCAACCGGCCCAGCATCGGGGTGTCCATGATCCCGGGCGCGATGGTGTTCACCCGGATCTGCCAGCTGGCCAGGTCACGCGCGGCGACCAGGGTGATGCCGTGCACAGCGGCCTTGGACGCGGTGTAGGAGGTCTGCCCGATCTGCCCGTCGAACGCCGCCACCGAGGCGGTCAGCACGCAGGCGCCCCGGTCGCCGTCCAGTGGCTCGTTGGCGGCCATCCGGGCGGCGGCCAGCCGCAGCGCGTTGTAGGTACCCACCAGGTTGATCCGGAGCACCTCGGTGAACGAGTCGAGGTCGCCGGGCGTGCGGTCCCGGTTGAGGATCCGCTTGCGGTCCCCACCCCGGCCCGCGCAGTGCACCAGGGCGCGCAGCGGACCGCGCTGTTCGGCGGCGTCCAGTGCCTCGTTGAACGCCTCGGTGTCGGTCACGTCGGCGGGCACGAACCAGGCCGCCCCGTCCCGGACCTGGCCCAGCTCCTTGGCCGCCTCCTCACCCGGTGAACTCTCCAGGTCGGCGATCACCACCGACGCGCCAAGCTCAACCAACCGCCGGGCCGACGCCAGGCCGAGCCCGGATGCACCCCCGGTGACCAGCGCCGAAATGCCCTCGATCCGCACGCTTCCGCCTCCCCGTCACTACAGTCCGAGTGACTTGCTGATGATCGACTTCATGACCTCGCTGGTGCCGCCATAGATCCGGGTCACCCTGGCATCGGCATAGAGCCGCGCGATCGGGTATTCCAGGATGTAGCCGTAGCCACCGAACAGCTGCAGGCAGCGGTCCACCGCCCGGCCCTGCAGCTCGGTGCAGTACAGCTTCACCTTGGCCGCGTCGGCCGCGGTGAGCTCGCCGGCCAGGTGCTCGGCCAGCGCCCGGTCGATCAGCGCCTGGCCGGCCTCCACCTCGGTGGCCACCGCGGCCAGCTCGAACTTGGTGTTCTGGAAGTTGCTGACCGGCTGACCGAACACGTGCCGGTCCTTCACGTAGCCGATGGTGGTGTCCAACGCGGCCTGGGCGGCGGCCAACGCACCAACCGCGATGGTGAGCCGCTCCTGGGGCAGGTTGTGCCCGAGGTAGGAGAAGCCCTGCCCCTCCTCGCCGAGCAGGTTCTCCGCCGGCACCCGCACGTCGGTGAAGGACAGCTCGACGGTGTCCTGCACCTTCAGCCCGATCTTCTCCAGGTTCCGGCCCTTGACGAAACCGGGCATGCCGTCCTCCACCACCAGCAGGCTCAGCCCGCGCCGCCGGTTCGTCTCATCCCGGGAGGTACGCGCGACCACCACGACCAGGTCGGCCTGCGCGCCGCCGGTGATGAACGTCTTGGCGCCGTTGAGCACGAAGTGGTCCCCGTCCCGAACCGCCGTGGTGCTCATCCCAGCGAGGTCGGACCCGGTGCCAGGCTCGGTCATCGCGATGGAGGTGATCAGGTCGCCGGAAGCCAGCCCGGGGAACCACCGGTGACGCTGCTCGGCGTCGGCGTAGGCCAGGAAGTAAGGCAGCACCACGTCCAGGTGCACCCGCAGCGAGCCGAGGGAGACCAGTGCGCGGGCGGCTTCCTCGGACATGATCGCGTTGTAGGTGAAGTCATCCTGGCCGCCACCGCCGTACTCCTCGGGCACCGCCATACCGAGCACCCCGAGCTTGCCGAGCCCCCGGAAGAACTCCCGGGGCACGATCCCGGCGGCCAGCCAGTCGTCGAACACCGGCACCACCTCGCGGCCCAGGTAGTCCCGGATCATTCGGCGGAAGTCCTCGTGCTCGGCAGTGAACCCGGTACGCCGCATCCGCGATCTCCTCCAGCCGCCGTTGAGGGGTGCGCCGCCAGTATCGTCAGTTGAATTCAAATCTGTAAACCGCCACGGAGACCGAGGCGACGCAGCTCACCCGCCTTGACGCGCGGGCCTGGTCGGCTCGGGGCGGCTCGGCTCCGGCTCGGCCCGGCGAGCCCTACCGCCACGATCAGGTGAGCCAGCGGGACTGGGCGATCAGCACGTGACCGGCCGGATTAGTGCCGATAAAACGGGCAACGGTGCCGCGCATTCCTGAATTGTGCTGACCTGGCGACTGTGCGGAGCGCCACTGTCCAGAAAGACATTTCCGGGTGCATTGCGCGCATTATCTCAAGCATTAGGCAATGTGGGTGTGCGGCAGACCACAAAGCCAGGGCGACCGGAGACAGGAAAGCGGGCGCTGAGCCAGTGGCCCAGCGCCCGCTGTGGAGCGTTCGAGGTAGCGGACTCCGCCGAGATCAGTCGCCGCTGCTGTTGCTCTGACCGCACTTCCCGTCGTGGCTGTCGCTGTTGCTCTGGCCGAGGGAGAGGATGCCCAGGGTGCCCGACAGGAGCGAGTTGTTGCAGGCCTGAATGGGCGCCTGCACGCCCACATCCTGCAGGTTTATCAACCCCTTCTGCACGTGAACGCTGTTGTTGCCGCCGTGGTCACCGCCGTCGTCACCGCCGTCGTCGCCATCGTCGTTGCTGTCGTGGTCTCGGGAGTGCCCGTGGTGGCCGTGGCCCCCATCGTCGTCGCCGTAGTCACCGGCGAATGCCAGCGGGCTCGCCGCCAGCAGGCCAGCGGCACTTACCGCGAGGACGATTCCAGCCTTCTTGAACACGGAATATCTCCTTGATCAGTATGCGGGGGCGAACCTCCGCTGCGGGGATGTCAGCGATTCTGGGGGAGCCCGCTGACTTCTCGAAAGTTAGCGGATTTCCAGAGACGCGCAAACCGCATACGTTTGAATAACGCTAGCGCGCTGATCATGGAAAGGGTTGTACGTACATTCCGGTGAATCAGGGGCGGTCGCAACGGCCCCACAGAGGGACACACCATCGGGTGACGAAAAGGTTATGCGTATCTTCCGGTGATTTTTTGGGCTGCGCCGAACGGACGAGCGGTCGAAACCGGTCCGCTGGGCCGTTCGCAGCCAGAGAGCCGCCGTTCGCCGCACCGGCCCGGAACGATCAACGAATCGAGCTGCCGGCGCTGGACCAGAGCCCGTTCACCACAGCGGCAAGCTGGCCGTCCGCGCGCGCCAACTCGCTGCGCAAGATGCGAAACGAACGACCGCGCCGAACATAGCCGGTACGGCAGCGCAACTCGCCGCCGTCCGCCGGGACCGGTCGCAGGTAGTCGGTCTCGATGCGCAGCGGCGCCAGTGCCGCCGAGGCGTCGTCCGCTTCCTGGAACCTCCGCTGGGCCAGCTGCCCGATCGCCATCAGCACCCCGCCGTGCACGTCGTATCGCGCATTGGCCAGCCACTCGCTTGCTGAAAGCACCCAGTCCGCCGGGTCTCCCCCGGGCGCGAGTGTCCGGAACAACCCGTCCGTCATCTCCGAGGCCGGGCCGCCCCGCTCGGCGGGTTCTCCGGCGGAAGAGTTGGGCAGCGGAGGCGATGCGACCCCTCGGGAGCCACGGGCGAGCACGAAGTGGCCCGCCGCCCTGGCTACCTCCTGGCCGGTGTCGTCGCGCACCACGGCGGCCAGATAGGCCGCACCGGCAGCCTCGTGCAGCACCGCGGCCTCCGCGATCAGCCAGCGGGCCTGCCCGGTGGGGGCCGCCACGTGGTCCAGCCGCAGCTCAATGGTCGGGCCGCCATGGCCCTGGTACGCGGAGAGCGCGACGCCCGCCGCGGTGTCGGCCAGCACGCTGGTCGCCACCTCAAGGCCACCGCCCGCCTCGGCCAACTCGCCGACCGGAATCGGCATCCGGGTGCGCACCCCGGCCGGGGACAACTCGTCCACCGACATGCCCAGCTGCCCTTCCACCGGGGCCTCGACGAGCTGCTGGTTCGACAGCCGCGCCGCGGTCCGCCACTGCGTCTCGGTCTCCACACCGCTGGCCATGCGGCCCCCACTCCTGTTATCCCGGCACCGCCCCCAGCTTGCGTGATCAACGCCGGCGGCATGGAGGGGCGGGGGCGAATATCACAATCCAGCGGTTCCCCGGAACCCGAGGCCTCCCGGCACGCACCCACAACTGTCAACATCAACGTAACGTCAGTAGCCATCTCCATGTGCAGAAACCGAGCTGGCGTTACTGTCACCCTCAGCGCGGGCCACGTCGCGGTGCACCACCACAGCCACCCAGCGGGTTTCTCTACGCTGGAACAGTGTTCTTAGTGCATCAGGCCCGCGCCGTCCGCTCGCTGACCGCCTCCGTGCTCCGCGCCACGCTGGTTGGCGCGACCACCGCGGGCATGGGTCTGTTGGCCCGCGCCGCGTGGGGCCTACCGACCGCGCTGGGTGCCTCTCGGGAGGACATCGAGCAGGTGGCTGACGGCTCCCCCCAGTTCGCCGAGGGCACCTTCCACAACGCCCAGCCCAGCGCGCTGCTGCGCCCGGCCAACCCCGCCACGATCGTCGCCGCCATGCTCACCCGCGGCTCCGCCGGCACCCCGTCCGGCCCGGTGCCGCTGGCCGTGCCCGAGTTCCCCACGGTGGCCGACCAGCTGGCGGTGACCTGGTACGGCCACTCCAGCGTGCTGATCGAAATCGACGGCCGGCGGGTGCTGGTGGACCCGGTGTGGAGCGAGCGGGTGTCTCCCTCCCCGCTGATCGGGCCCAAGCGGCTGCACCCGGTGCCCGCCGGCCTGGACACCCTCCCCCCGGTGGACGCGGTACTGATCTCCCACGACCACTACGACCACCTGGACCTGCCGACCGTGCGGGCCCTGGTGGCGCGCGGACCGGCGCCGTTTGTCGTGCCGCTCGGCGTCGGCGCGCACCTGCGCTCGTGGGGTGTGCCGGCGGAGCGGGTGATCGAACTGGACTGGGGCGGCCAGGCCCGGGTCCGGGAGCTCACCTTGACCTGCACGGAGGCCAGGCACTTCTCCGGGCGCGCGCTGACCCGCAACACCACGCTGTGGTCCTCCTGGGTGATCGCCGGCCCGCAGCACGGCGTGTTCTTCGGCGGCGACACCGGCTACACCCCCAGCTTCGCCGAGATCGGCGCCCGGTTCGGGCCGTTCAACCTGACCTTGCTACCCATTGGCGCGTACAACGATCAGTGGCCGGACATGCACATGACCCCGGAGGAAGCGGTACGGGCGCACGGTGACCTGGGCGGCGGCCTGCTGGTCCCGGTGCACTGGGCGACGTTCAACCTGGCGTTCCACGAGTGGTCCGAGCCGGTCCACCGGCTGATCACCGAGGCGCGCCGGGCGGACGTGCGGGTTGCGGTGCCGATGCCCGGCGAGCGGTTCGTGGTGAGCACGCCGCCCGAGCGGGACTGGTGGACCGCGATCTCCTGACGGCGAGCCTGGCGACCTCTCAGGAACCGCCCGAACATCAGACACTTCTCGGCGCTCTCACAGGAGTGCCACAGGTTTGGCGCCGACAGTGGTGCCATGAGCGACACACCGGCGGGGACTCCAGATCCGACCGGCCCGACAGGCCCCGGTGCCGCACCGGGTGCGCTCGACGGCCGCGCCGACAAGGTCCCCTTCACCAGTCAGTACCTGAATGGCGCCCAGCCGTACCCCGGCCAGAACGGCGCCCACCCGACCCAGCCGGCCCCGGAGCCACGACGGCCAGAGCAGCAGGACGCCCCGGCGCCGCAGCCGCGCCAGGGCGACCAGCCCGGCGCGCTGGAGCAGCGCGAGGCCGGCGCCCCGGCAGCAGAGCAGCGCCAGGCCGGCCCCGCGGCACCGGAGCAGCATCAGGCCGGCGCCGCGGCACCGGAGCAGCGCCAGGCCGAGCAATACGCCGCCGCGGCACCGGCGCACGCGTACCAGGTGCACCCCTACGGCGTGGGCCTCTACCCCCAGTACGCGCAGCCGCCCTACGGCCAGGTCCCACAGCCTGGCCAGGCGCCACAGCCAGGCCAGTTCCCTCAGCCGGCCCAGTTCGCTCAGCCCGATCAGATACCGCACGGCCAGGTGCCGCCCGGTCAGGGACCGCCGCCGACCACGGTGCTGCCGCCGGCGCCGCCCAGCGAGCCGGCGCCGAAGCCCAAGGCCCGCCGCAGGGTCGCCGGCCTGGTCGCGGTCGCGGTGCTAGCCGCGGCAATCGGCGGCGGAGTCGGTGGCCTGGTCGGCCGGGAGAGCGCGCCGGTCGGCTCGATCGGCACGCTGAGCCAGCCGATCCCGGCCGCCGGTGGCCAGCCCGCGGGCCCGATCACCACCGTCGCGCAGCACGTGCTGCCCAGCGTCGTCCAGCTGGTCGGCAACCAGGGCGAGGGTTCCGGAGTGGTCCTGTCCGCCGACGGACTGATCCTGACCAACGCCCACGTGCTGGCCGCCGCGCAGGGCGGCCAGCTCACCGCGACCTTCCAGAACGGCTCCACCGCGCCGGTGCAGGTGATCGGCCAGGACACCCAGGCCGACATCGCGGTGGTAAAGGCGCAGAACGTCTCCGGGCTGACCCCCATCCAGCTGGGCAACTCCGACGGCCTGCAGGTCGGCCAGCAGGTGGTTGCCGTCGGCTCACCGCTCGGCCTGGCCGGCACCGTGACCAGCGGCATCGTCAGCGCGATGGACCGGCCGGTGGAAACCCAGGGTGGACCCACCCAGGGCCAGAGCCAGGGCGGGCCGGGTGGACTCGGCGGGCTCGGCGACCTTGGCGGGCTCGGCGGACTCGGCGGACTCGGCGGGGGTGTCAGCGCCCAGGCCGCGCCGCCCCCCTCCGTGCTGGACGCGATCCAGACCGACGCCGCGATCAACCCAGGCAACTCCGGCGGCCCGCTGGTGGACATGCAGGGCCGGATCGTGGGGCTGAACTCGGCGATCGCGTCGCTCGGTGCCGGCGGGGGCGGGCAGAGCGGGTCCATCGGCCTCGGCTTCGCTATCCCGATCAACCAGGCCAAGCGGATCGCCGACGAGCTGATCGCCACCGGGCACGCCACCCAGGCGCAGCTGGGGGTGTCGGTGCGCGACTCGCAGCCGAACGGCGCGCAGCTGGTCAGCGTGCAACCGGGCTCGGCGGCCGCCACTGCCGGCCTGCAGCCCGGTGACGTGGTGACCAAGGTCGGCGACCGGTTGGTGCAGAACTCCAACGCACTGGTCGCCGCGATCAACTCGGCCGTCCCGGGCAGCAACGTCGCCCTGACCGTGTCCAGCGGGGCCGGCGCGCCACACACCGTGCCGGTCACGCTGGGCAGCGTGACCGCCAGCTAACACGTTCTCTCCTGGTCATGCCCGGTGGGGAGCCCGGGCTCGCGGGCCGGGGTGGGGATCGCCAGTCGCGGTCCCCGCCCCGGCTTTTTTTCGGCCGTTTGATTTCCGCTTGATTACCGCGGACGTAAGGTCGAGGCATGGGCATGAAGGTGCGGATCGGCGTTGGACCCATTCCCATCGGCGGCCCGGAGCCGGACGTCGGCCCCGGCCTGGCCGAGCTGGTCGACGAGCTGGAGGCGCACCACGTCGACTCGGTGTGGCTCTCCGATCTGGTGTCCAACCGGCACAGCGCCGACCCGTTGATCGGGTTGGCCTACGCGGCCGGGCGGACCGAACGGCTCAAGTTGGGTACCGGGGTGCTGGTGCTGCCCGGGCGCAACCCCGCGCTGGTCGCCTCCCAGCTGGCCGGGCTCGCCGCGGTGGCGCCGGGGCGGGTGCTTCCCGCGTTCGGGGTGCGGCCGGCACAGGCCGCCGACCGGACCATGTTCCCGGTGCCGGAAGGCCGGCGGGGCGACGTGTTCGAAGAGGCGCTGGCCGTGGTCCGGGCGCTGCTCACCGCGCCTGTGGTGACCCACCACGGCGAGTTCTTCCACCTCGACGAGGCTTCGGTGGGGCCGCTGCCGGCCAAGCCGCTGGACCTGTGGCTGGGCGGGCGGCTGCCGATCGGGATGCGCCGGCTGGGCCGGCTCGGGGACGGTTGGCTGGGCAGCTTCGTCACCCCGGAGGAGGCCGCGGTGTGCCGCCAGCAGATCGAGCGGGCGGCGGCCGACGCCGGCCGGCAGATCGAGGAGGACCACTACGGGACGAACCTGCTGGTGGTCCCGGACGGCGATGACCCCGCCGGGCTGGACCTGGCCCGGCTGCGCGCCCGCGCGCGACGCCCCGACCTGGAGCCCGAGCGGCTGGTGTGCCGAGGCTGGGCGGCGGCCAGGGACGAGGTACGCCGGTTCGTGGAGGTCGGGCTGACCAAGTTCGTGGTCCGGCCGGCCACCGCCGTAGCCTCCCGTCGCCACTTCCTGGACCAGCTCACCACCGAACTCCTCCCCCTCCAAACCTAACCCCTCCGTTGCCCCTGCCCTGCGTAGTCCCGACGTCATGGCCGCCGTATCGCGAGCAGGTCGCGGATCCGGTGGGTGGTCTGGGGCATGGTGAATAGGTCGTCGGGGGTGAGGCGCAGGGTGAGCCAGCCGTAGCCGGCGAGCTCGGCGTCCCGCTGGCGGTCCCGGATCGCCCGGCGCCGCTCGAAGTGGACGGCGCCGTCGTATTCGATGGCGAGCTTGTCACGGACGAGCTCGAACGCCGCCAGCGACCGGTTCAACAGGCTCAAGTCCGCGCCGGCCGGCACATAGACATCCGGGAACACCCGCCGAAACCGAGGCCCGTGCAACTGATGCCGGGTCACCAGTCCAGCCGCAACCGCCTCGCTACCCCGGAACGGGCCGCCCCACCACCCGACGCACTCTGCCCGAGCAAACCCCTCGACATGGCCAGTTCGGCCAAACGCCCGTCGAGTGGCAAGCGGGTCCGGTCGCAACGCGAGCGAACCGGACTGCCTTGCCAGTCGGCGCGGATCGTTGCGGTTAGCGCTGCTCGGTGAGGGGGAGGCGGACCTGGAAGCGGGTGTCGCCTGGCTCGGACTCCACGGTCAGGTCGCCGTGGTGGCGGGTCACCACTACTCGCCAGCTCACGTCCAGGCCAAGGCCGGTACCCTCGCCGACGCCCTTGGTGGTGAAGAACGGCTCGAACACCCGCTTGCGAATGTCCGGCGGGATACCCGGGCCGGTGTCGCCGATCTCCACGATCAGCCATTCGTCGTCGCTGCAGGTGCGCACGGTGAGGGTGCCGCTGCCCTTCATGGCCTGGATGGCATTGTCGATCACGTTGGTCCAGACCTGGTTCAGCTCCGCCGGGTAGGCCGGGATCTTGGGCAGCGACAGGTCGAAGTCCTTGACCACCTTGATGCCGTTCTTGGCCAGCTTGGCACTCAACATCACCAGAGTGGCCTTCAGACCGTCGTGTATGTCGATCGTCTGGTAGGGCGCGCGGTCCATCTGGGAGTACTGCTTGGCCGCGCCGACCAGCGCGGTGATCCGCGATGTCGAGTCGGTAATTTCGCGCAGCAGGCTCTCAGTCTCCACCGTGTAGGCCAGCCAACGCAGCGCACCGTCCAGCGGGGCCTCCTCATCGATGCAGTCGGTGGCCGCGCGTACCCGCTCCAGGTCGGCCACGCCCAGACCACCGGCGGCGAACACCGGCGCGAGATCCCAGCTGCCGGCCACGTCGTGGTCGTCCAGCCAGTCGCCCAGCTCGTCCTCCAGGTCGCTGGTCGCCACGGCGGACAGCTCCGGCGCGTCGTGCACCCGGTCGGCGAACTCCTCCTGAAGCCCGGTGAGCGCGAGCAGCGCGTCCTTGTCCAGCTTGCCCTCGGCCAGCATGCCCAGCTTGTGCCGCATCCCGGCGACCCGGTCGCGCAGCGTGGAGGTGGCGCGGGCGGCGGCGGCGGCCGGATTGTTCAGCTCGTGGGTGAGCCCGGCGGAGAGCTTGCCCAAGGCGAGCAACCGCTCCCGCTGGCCGGCGATGGCCTGGCCCCGGCGGGTACCCAGCACCATGCCCTGCAGCAGGTGCACGGCCATCGGGAACCACTCCCGGAAGGCCAAGGCCAGCTTGCCGGCGGGCAGCGCCAGCAGCCGAACGCCGGTGATGGCTCGCGCGGCGCTCTGGTACCCGTTCTCCAACGATTCCTCGAGGTAGAACGTCACCGCGCCGAGGTAGACACCCACCTGGTCGGTGCGGCCGGTCTCCACCCGGTCACCGCCGATGTTCCTACTCAGCGCGATGGTGCCGGACAACAGCACCCAGAAGCATTTGGCCGGCTCGCCCTCGCTGAACACATCGGTATCGGCGGCGAACTCGACCACGTCGCCGTTCTCGTTCACCCAGTCCAGCTGCTCATCGCTGAGATCGGTGAACAGGAACAGCTCGCGTAGCTGGTCCTTGGTCATGTTCGCGCTCATAATCACTGCTCTCCCAGATACCGGTGTACCAGCGTGACCGCCATTGCGCCCTCACCCACCGCGGATGCCACCCGTTTCACTGACGCGGCCCGCACATCGCCGGCCACGAACACACCGGGAATGCTCGACTCCATGTAGTACGGATCACGCTCCAACAACCATCCCGGCGGCCGCGCATTCTCTCTGAGCAGGTCGGGGCCGGTCTGCACGAACCCGTGCTCGTCGCGGAGCAGCACGCCGTCCAGCCAGTCGGTCCTCGGCGCGGCGCCGATGAACACGAACAGGTATCCGCTGTCCACCATCTCCGTCGTACCGTCCTGGGTGTTGCGCAGCGTCAGCCGCTCCAGGTGATCCTCACCGTGCACCTCGGCGACCTGGGTGTGGGTCCGCACGGACACGTTGTCGATCTGCTCGAGCTGCTGGATCAGGTAATGCGACATGGACGACTGCAGCGACTCACCCCGGATGAGCAGCACCACCCGCTTGGCGTGGCGGGAGAAGAACACAGCGGCCTGACCAGCCGAGTTGGCCCCGCCGACGATGTAGATGTCCTGCCCGGCGCAGGCCGGTGCCTCGGTCATCGCCGAGCCGTAGTACACCCCGCGACCGGTCAGCTGGGCCACGCCCGGCGCGTCCAGCTGCCGGTAGGCGACGCCGGTGGCCAGCACCACCGAGTGCGCGGCGATCTCGGTGCCGTCGCCGAAGTGCACCACCCTGGCCGAACCGCGCGCCTCCAGGCGGGTCACCTCGCGCGCGGACAGCGCCTCGGCGCCGAACTTCTGTGCCTGCCGGCGAGCCCGGTCGGTGAGCTGAGCGCCGGAGACCCCGTCCGGGAAGCCCAGGTAGTTCTCGATCCGGCTGCTCTGCCCGGCCTGTCCACCACTGGCGCTGCGCTCCACCAGCACCGTGCGCAGCCCCTCGGACGCGCCGTACACCGCCGCACCGAGGCCGGCCGGGCCGGCGCCCACCACGATCAGGTCGTAGAACGCCTCGGCCGGTTCGGTGTTCAGCCCGACGGCGGCGGCGATCTCGGCGTGCGACGGCTGGCACAGCGAGGTGCCCTCCGGCGTGATCACCACCGGGATGTCCTCCGGGCAGGCGCCGGCCGCCTCGAGCAGCCGCAGCCCTTCCGGCTCGTCCACGCTGAAGTACCGGTAGGGCACCGCGTTGCGCGCCAGGAAGTCCCTGGCCTTGAACGATGGCGCGGACCAGCGGTGGCCGATGACCTTGGTTTCCTCGACGGCGCTGTCACCGGTGGCCCGCCAGGTCTCGATCAGCGCGTCCACCACCGGGTAGAGCTTCTCCTCCGGCGGGTCCCACGGCTTGAGCAGGTAGTGGTCCACGTCCACCAGGTTGATCGCCTGGATGGCCGCGTCTGTGTCGGCGTACGCGGTGAGCAGTGCACGGCGCGCCCTGGGGAACAGGTCCATCGCCTGCTCCAGGAACTCGATGCCGTTCATCTGCGGCATCCGGTAGTCGGCCAGCATCGCCGCCACCACGTCCCCGCGCAGCTTCAGCTCCCGTAGCGCGTCCAGCGCATCCATCGCGGAGTCCGCGCGCACGATGCGGAACTCCTCCGCGTAGCGCCGCCGAAGATCGCGCGCGACCGCCCGGGACACCCCCGGATCGTCATCAACGGTCAGCAGAACCGGCTTACCCATAGTCATATCCTCACCCGATATCGCCTCGAGAGCGAACCCGTGTTTCGCCGGTCGGCTTTTCGGACCCTGACGCGGTGCCCATACCCCCGACTCGGGGTGGTGGGAGCCCCGACTCGCGGTGCCCAGAACTCCCACTCGGTGTGCTGGAAGCCCCGACTCAGGTGCTGGGAGCCCCGACTCGAGGGGTCGGGGGCTACCGGCGGCCCCGCTGGACGGTATTTGCGCTTACCATGTGCCCATGTTCTCCGGTGCAATGAGTCCCACCCACTGGCTCCTCGTGATCCTGGTGCTGGTCGTCCTGTTCGGGGCGAAGAAGCTGCCCGAGGCCGCCCGCGGTCTGGGGCGCTCGGCTCGCATCCTCAAGTCCGAGGTCAGCGGCTTGCACGAGGACGACGCGAAGAAGCCCGAGCCGAAGCCGACCCCCGAGGCCTAGCCGAGGGGCGCGCTTCTACCTACGGCTGCTCGGCTGGCACTCGTCGGCCACAAGCGGAGGTTCCGGACGACTCTGCTCGTCCACGTGGCTCATGGGCGACGAATCTAGCCGGATCAGTCGGGCTGCAGCGGAAGTTCGACGAGGATCGTCGTCCCGGCCCCCCGGGGACTGCTGACCTCGATCGACCCGCCCAGGGCCTGCACCCGGTCGCGCAGCCCGATCAGACCTGTACCTCCAGCGGGATCGGCGCCGCCGACACCGTCGTCGCGGATCGACAGGTGCAGCAGGCCGTCGCGCGGTTCGACGCTGACGTGCGCGCGGGAGGCGCGGGCGTGCTTGGTGGTGTTGGTCAGTGCCTCGGACACGACGTAGTAGGCGGCCACCTCGATCTGGCGCGCCGGGCGGGTGTCGCTCCGGATGTCAAGTTCTACCGAGACCGCGGCGCGGCGGGCCAGCGTGCGCAGGGCCGGGCCCAGCCCACCCTCGGACAGGATCGCCGGGTGGATGCCGCGGGCGATCTCGCGCAGCTCGTCGATCACCCCGGTAACCTCGTCCGCGACCTCGCCGATCTGGGTCCGCAGCTCGGGCAGCTCCGCCGGCAGGCTGGACTGGGCCACGCGCAGCTCGAAGCCGAGCGCGACCAGGCGCTGTTGGGCCCCGTCGTGCAGGTCGCGTTCGATCCGGCGCCGGGCTTCGTCGGCGGCGACGACGATCCGGGCCCGGGAGGCGGTGAGTGCGGCCTGGGCCTCGGCGTTGGCGATGGCGGTACCGACGAGCTCGGTGAAGCCGGCCAGCCGCGCCTCGGTGTCGGGCGGTAGCGGCTCCTGCCGGGTAGATGCCACGAACATGACGCCCCATGGCCGGCCCTCGACGCTGATCGGCACGCCGACCGACGCGCGGATGCCCAACGTGCGAGCGCCCTCGGCGGCCGCGCCCGTTGCGTCGTCGTAGTTGTCCACCCGCGCGGGCCGGCCCGTCTCGAACACCCGCGTGTTCACGTTCCGCCCCCCGAGGCTCACCCGGGTGCCGATGGGGAATGTGCTGCCCCACGCCGCGGCCACCCTCATCACGCCGTCGGGTTCGAACCGGCTCATCGACGCATGGTGGGCCTGCAGCAGTCGCGCAGCCTCCTCGGTCACCGCGGCGAGTACCTCGTCCGGCGGCGCCGCGCGCGCCACCAGCGTCGCCACCCGACGCAGCGCCGCCTGCTCCTCCGCGAACCCGCGCAACTCCACGCGCGCCTCGGCGTTGGCGATGGCGGTGCCGACGAGCTCGGTGAAGCCGGCCAGCCGCGTCTCGGTGTCGGCAGGCAGCGGCTCCTCCCGGCTGGATCCGACGAACATGGCGCCCCACAGCCGGCCCTCGACGCTGATCGGCACGCCGACAGACGCACGGATGCCGAACTCGCGCGCGGCCTCGGCGGCCGGGCCAGAGGCGTCGTCGTAGTCGTCGATCCGGGCGGCCCGGCCGGTCTCGAACACCAGCGTGTTCACGTTCCGCCCGCCGTGGCTCGCCCGGTTGCCGACGGACAAGAAAGCGCCGCCGCTGCTCCACACAGCGGTCACCACCCTCGCATCGTCGGGCTCGTAGCGGCTCATCGCCGCGTGGGAGACGCGCAGCAGCCGCCCGGCCTCCTCGGTCACCGCGGCGAAGACCTCGTCCGAGGGGAGCCCGCGTGCGACGAGCGTGGCGACCCGCCGCAATGCGGCCTGTTCCTCGGCGAGCCGGCTTAGTTCGCCGCGACTTTCCTCAAGCTGCGCGCGGCCCTCAGCGTTCGCGATCGCGGTCCCGACGAGTTCGGTGAAGCCGACCATGCGCTCTTCGGTCTCGGCCGGAAAACGGCCGCACCGAATCCCGACAGCGATCGCGCCCCACAAACGCCCCTCGACCACGATCGGCGCCGCGAGCCCCGCCCGGATCCCCAGCCGACGAACCCGGTCGGCGTATTCGCCGGAGGCTTGGCTGTAGTCGTCGAGGCGAGCCGGACGGGCCGTGCGCAGGGCGACCGCCAAAGGCAACGGCGGCTCGAGCGTCCAGCGGCTCCCCGCCGGGATCGCGTCGGGATGGTCGCCGACGCGGGTGAGAACGGTCACCGGGCCGTCCGGATCGAGGCGGACGATGGTCGCGGCGTCGGCCCCGAGGACACCGCCCACCTCGTGCGCGACGGCCGCGAACACCTCGGTGCCGGTGACTCCACGGGCGACCAGCGTGGCGACCCGGCGCAGGGCGGCCTGCTCCTCGGCGAGCACGCGCAGCTCCTCGCGGCTCTCGGCGTTCGCGGTCGCGTGGGCTTCGGCCTCACGGCGGCGCGCGGCCAGGCCGACAACCGAGCTGGCCGCGGCGGCGACCAGGACGAACGCGACCAGGGTCACCACATTGTCGGAGTCGGCGATGGCGAAGTCGTTGAGCGGCGGGATGAAGTAGTGATCCATCAGCACCCCGGCCGCGACCGCCGCGGCCAGCGCCGGGAGCAGCCCACCGACCAGCGCGACGACCACGACGGTGAGCAGGTAGAGGAGCGTCTGGCTGGGCAGGTTCAGGACGCCACCGAGCTGCATCAAACCCAGGGTCAGCAGGGGAAGAACGACCAGCCCGGTCAGCATCCCGGCGAGCCGACGCCGCGAGGAAAGTCCAGAGGCCCGGGCAGGCAGCCTCAGTCGGCTTGCGGCGGGCTCGCGGGGGGCGGTAGGCACGTCGGGCTCGCCCTTCCCCGTCAGGTGTGTGCTGGTGGCGCCGCTGCCCGGTCCCGGCAATGACCCGACGCCCGCTCCCCGCCAGCTTTGCACGAGGCGATCCTCGCAGCATTCTCGACCTGAGAGTCAAAAAAATGTAGGGTCCTGCGGATGGGCAGGCCGCGGAACTTCGAAGCCGACACGGTGGTCGAGCGGGCGATGGAAGAGTTCTGGACCCACGGATACGCCAACACCTCGCCCGCACAGCTCGCGGAGGCCGCCGGGGTCGGCAAGGGCAGCCTGTACAACACGTTCGGCAGCAAGCGGCAACTGTTCGACCAGGCACTGACTCGCTATGGGCGGATGGGCGCCGAGCTCGCCGAGGAAATCCTCTCCCGGCCCGGAACCACTCGGGAATGCTTCGGCGCATACCTGCGCGAAACCGTGGATTCCGATGTCGCACAGCCGGTTCGGCGTGGCTGCATGGCGGTGAACACGGCCGCGGAGCTCGGCGGCCACGACGTGGAGATCACCTGCGCCCTTCGCGCCATCGAGGAGCGCATCGTCGCCGTCCTGGCGGCCCGCATCGACCAGGGCCGTCGCGACGGCGACGTCAGTTCCGACGTCGATCCGCAAGCGACGGCCGAGTTTCTGATGAACACCGGCGCTGGCCTGCGGATCATGGCCAAGACCAACGACGCTCGCGCGCTGCATCGAATCATCGACATTGCACTGACCACCCTCTAACCGACTGGCCCCATCGGCGGCCTTTCCGTACACCCCTTTTTTTGACCCGTAGTTCAAGAAAGGAAGCCTCATGGATCTCGAATTGACCGGCAAGACCGCGGTGGTCACCGGAGCGAGCCGCGGCATCGGCCTGGCCATCGCCGAGACATTGTCCGCCGAGGGCGCACGTGTGGTCGGAGCCGCACGCACGATCACGCGCGAACTCGAGAAGGCCACTGTGGCAACCGTTTCCGCTGACTTGAGCTCCCGAGACGGTGCCACGGCGCTCGTGGACACTGCACTGGAGGAACTCGGCGGCATCGACATTCTGATCAACAACGTCGGCGGCGGCGACTCCGACCATCTGACGCTGGGCGGGTTTCTCGACAGCAGCGACGATCAGTGGCGTCACTACCTCGACATCAACCTGTTCAGCGCGGTCTGGACGACCCGCGCGGCCCTACCGAGCCTCGTCGATCGCCGCGGCGCAATCGTGAACATCTCCTCGATCAACGCACACCTCCCGGCCGCCGGGCCGGTCGGCTACAGCGAGGCCAAGGCCGCGCTCACTGCCTTCGGAAAGCGACTCAGCGAGGAATTCGGGCCGAGGGGAGTTCGCGTCAATACCGTGTCGCCCGGTGTCGTCGGCACCAGGATATGGCGTGGTTCCGACCGGGTGGGCGCGAAGCTCGCGGCCGCGCAGGGCATCTCGCAGGAGGAGTTGCTGGCGGCCCTCCCGCAACAGTTCGGAATCGCCTCGCGCCGGATCTCTGAACCGGAGGAGGTCGCGGCACTCGTGACTTTCCTCGTCTCGGGAAAAGCCGCCAACATCGTCGGCGCCGACCTCGTCATCGACGGCGGGACGCTCAAAACGAGCTGATCAGGCCCCGTCAGCGACCACGATGGGCAGCCGGGTCGGTTCCGCCTGTAGATGTTGAGAGTGTCCGGCATGAGGGCCGGCGACCTGGGGTTTTGGCTCCTCCGACTGGACTCGAACCAGTAACCCTGCGATTAACAGTCGCATGCTCTGCCAATTGAGCTACGGAGGATCGCTCGTGGCTGAGCGGGCTCCCGCTCAGCGGTGACAACTCTAGCGCACGCACGCATGGGTACCGCGGGGGCTCCCGGGGTAAACCGGTACTGCCCGAGGGCGCCGCGCCGCGGCAGGATGGGCGCATCCGATTTTGGGAGGAAGCCTCGATGATCCCGTTCTTGCTCGGCGCGGCGGTCGGGTACGTGCTGGGCGCACGTGCCGGCCGGGAACGTTACGAGCAGCTGGCGCGCACCTATCGCCGGGTCGCGGACCACCCGGCGGTGCAGGGTGCGGCGGGTATCGCGAAGGCCAAGATGGTGGACACGATGAGCGGGTCCACCGGCGGCCGCCGCGACTCGGTGCACGGCGGGAACGGCCAAGGGGACGCCTCGGCCCACTGAGCTCGGGCGGCTTGCCGCTGTGCCGGCACCGGTCAGCGCCGAGCTCCGGTCAGCCGGCGGCGCGAGCGACCAGGAAGATCCGCCGGAACGGGAACCAGGTGGTGCCATCGGGGCGGGGTGGGTAGGCCTTGCGCAGCCGGGGCGCCAACTCGGCTCGGAACCGGTCCCACTCGGCGTCGTCCAGCGCGGCCCGCACCGGGCGCAGGGCCGTCCCGCTGATCCAGGTCAGCACCGCATCGGGGCCGGTCAGCCGGTGTAGGTAGGTGGTTTCCCAGGCGTCCACCTCGGCGCCGACGGCGGCCACCGAGTCGGCATAGTCCGCCGGCGGGGCCACCGCCAGCTCGTCCCGCACCTGCACCCGACCTGACCAGGCCGGCTCGGCGAGCAGCTCGCGGACGAGCACATGGGACTGCGCGCTGAAGTTGCCCGGCACCTGCATGGCGAACCAGCCGCCCTTGGGCATCTCGCCCAGCCAGCGCACCAGTAGTTCGGCGTGCTCAGGCACCCACTGCAGGACCGCGTTGGTCACCACCACGTCGTCGGTCGGCCCTGGCTGCCAGTCCCGCACGTCGGCCTGCCTGGCCGCCACTCCCCGGGCCCGCGCGTTCTCGACCATCTCCGGGGAGGAGTCCAGCGCGTCGATCTCGGCGCCGGGCCAGCGCGCGGAGAGCAGACCGGTCAGGTGCCCGGGGCCGCAGCCCAGGTCCACCACCCGCCGGGGTTCGGTGGCGCCGATTCGGGCTAGCAGGTCGTGGAAGGGCCGCGACCGGTGGTCGTCGAAGGTCAGATACGCCGTCGGATCCCACGCCATCAGCCGAACGAAATGAGCGCGAGGCTCACTCCCCCACCCCCTTCAGCTTCCCGGCCACCTGGGTGGCCACCCGCCGGACCGCGGCTGGGTCGGTGCCCGGATCCGCCCGGATCTGGAGCAGCAGCCCATCCCGGCCGGCCACGCCGCGCTGCACGAACCAGGCGCCCCCGCCGGGCAGCTGACGGCGGTGCCGGAACCGGATGGAGGACGTCACCCGCTTGTGCACGGTCTCCGGCACCGGGCCCGGCGAGGCCAGCGGGAAACGGCGCGCGGGAAGGTCGTGCAGCAGCACCACGTCCTCGGCCACGGCCTCTTCCTCCGCCTCCACCAGAGTGAGCGCCCCGCCGCCCCAGGTGGCCTTGCTGACCTGGTGCCAGCCGATCCGCCGACCCTCCGGCAGCCACAGCCCGTGGGAGGTCAGCACCAGGTAGCCGCCGCCGACCACCTCGGCGCTGGCCAGCACGCGTTCCTCGGCGTCCAGGCGACCGGCGAACCCCTCCGGCAGCCGCTCGCCGCCGAGCAGCTGACGCCAGCCGGGCCACCGGCTCACGCCGTCCCCAGGGAGCGCTCCCGCAACGCCTTGCGGTACTGCTCGAGCGCCACCAGGTCACCGAACAACGCGTGGTACTCGTCCGCCTCGGTCACCGGGGAGGTCCGTTGCAGCCGGGACTTCAGCTCGGCCACCTGGCGCTCCACCATGGCCCCCTGCAGGCCGGCCAGCACGCTGCCCACGTACCGCGGGGCGCCGTCGTGCTTGGTGGCCATCCGCAGCGGCTCCACGGCCAACTCGGTGATCAAGGTGCGCAGCGTGCTCGGGCAGTGCGTGGTCACCGCCTCCAGCCACTCCGGCCCCTCCAGGCCGGCGGCCGAGCCACCGGCGGCCTGTATCCCCTGGTGCACCGTCACGTAGGCCTGGTGGGTGAAACTCTCCGCCGGCAACTCGTCGTAGGCCGGCCCAGCCACCGCCGGAACCTGCAGCGCCGCCTTCAGCGCCTCCCGCTGCAGCCGTAGCCGAGGGTCGTCCGGCGCCGGGCGGGCACTGCCATCCGCCGAGCCGTTGCCCGCGCCGTTGCCCGAGCCGTTGCCCGAGCCGTTTCCCGCGCCGTTCTGCTGTGCCGCGCCGTTGCGGCCCACCGCCCTGGGCCGCTCGGTGGGCACCCCGGCGGTCTCCCGCACCCGCTGCACCACGGTGGCCTCGTCCGCCCAACCCACCCAGCCGGCGAGCCGGCGGGCGTACCCGTCCCGTAGCGAGCGGTCCTTGATCTGGGCGACCAGCGGCACCGTCCGGCGCAGCGCCCCGACCTGGCCCTCGGTGGTGTCCAGGTCGTAGTCGCGGAGCAGGCCGCGGATGGCGAACTCGAACAACGGCTCGCGGCGGGCCACCAGGTCACGCACCGCCGTGTCGCCGGAGCGCTGGCGCAGCTCGCACGGGTCCAGCCCGTCCGGGGCGACCGCCACGAAGGTCTGCCCGACGAACTGCTGCTCACCCTCGAAAGCCTTCATCGCGGCCGCCTGGCCGGCCTGGTCACCGTCGAACAGGTAGATCATCTCGCCCAGGTCGAACGAGTCGTCGCCGATCAGCCGCCGCAGCACCGAGACGTGCTCGGTGCCGAACGCGGTACCGCAGGAGGCCACCGCCGTGGTCACCCCGGCCAGGTGCATGGCCATCACGTCGGTGTAGCCCTCGACCACGACCACCTGGTGCCGCCGGGAGATCTCCCGCTTGGCCAGGTCCAGCCCGAAGAGCACCTGGGACTTCTTGTAGATCGGGCTCTCGCTGGTGTTGAGGTACTTGGCTTCGATCCGGTCGTCGTCGAACAGCCTGCGCGCTCCGAAGCCCACGACGTCGTTGCCGACGTCCCGGATGGGCCACACGAGACGGCGGTGGAACCTGTCGATCGGGCCTTGGCGGCCTTCCTTGGCCAGCCCGGCCGTCAGCAGTTCCCTGAGCTCGAAACCCTGGTTGAGCAGGTGCTTGGTCAGCTTGTCCCAGCCTGCCGGGGCGAACCCGCAGCCGAACGTCTGCGCGGCCGCCGCGTCGAAACCGCGCTGTTTCAGGAAGTCCCTCGCCGCCTGAGCGTCCGGGGAGGCGAGTTGCTCGGCGTAGAACGTCTGAGCCGACTTGTGCGCCTCTACCATGCGCGCACGGGTCCCGCGGTCGCGTTGCACACTGGCGCCGCCGCCTTCATAGGTGAGCCGAAGCCCCACCCTGTCGGCGAGCCGCTCCACCGACTCCACGAAGGAGATGTGCTCGATCGACTGGATGAACTTGATGACGTCGCCGCCCTCACCACAG
>DASWST010000089.1:0-5857 GCA_036402515.1 Pseudonocardia sp. | reverse complement strand
GGGGATCGGATCGGTGAGTGTGAGGGCCTCGCGGACCGGCGCACGGGGTCGGTTTTTGGGGCAGCTTCACCGGGTCGGGGGGAGCAACCCCCGGTAGATCGGGCTACCGTCGAGTAACCGCCGTTGACGAGGAGGTCGACGATGACCGTGACCGGCAGTTCACAACGTAGCGAAGTCACCGAACGGCAGGCCCGGGAGGTCGCCGAGCAGGCGCGCGAGACCCAGTGGGACCGGCCCAGCTTCGGCAAGGAGCTCTTCCTCGGCCGGTTCCGCCTGGACCTGGTACACCCGCACCCCACCGGCGACCCGGCTTCGGTGGAGCGCGGCGAGGCGTTCCTGGCCCGGCTGCGTGAATTCTGCGAGACCCAGATCGATTCCGCCGAGATCGAGCGGGACGCCCAGGTCCCGGATGAGGTGGTACGGGGCCTGCGGGAGCTGGGCGCGTTCGGGATGAAGATCGGCACCGAGTACGGCGGGGTGGGCCTGTCGCAGGTGTACTACAACAAGGCGCTCATGCTGGTCGGCTCGGTGAATCCGTCGCTGGGCGCGCTGCTGTCCGCGCACCAGTCGATCGGGGTGCCGCAGCCGATCAAGATGTTCGGCACCGAAGAGCAGAAGAAGACCTGGCTGCCCCGCTGTACCCGGGAGATCAGCGCGTTCCTGCTTACCGAGCCGGACGTGGGCAGCGACCCGGCCCGGCTGCACACCACCGCCACCCCGGACGGGGACGACTACGTGCTGGACGGGGTCAAGCTGTGGACCACCAACGGTGTGGTGGCCGACCTCCTGGTGGTGATGGCCCAGGTACCCAAGGGTGAAGGGCGCCGGGGCGGCATCACCGCGTTCGTGGTGGAGGCGGACGCCCCGGGCATCGTGGTGGAGAACCGCAACGCGTTCATGGGCCTGCGTGGGATCGAGAACGGGGTCACCCGGTTCACCCAGGTCCGGGTGCCGGCGGCGAACCGGATCGGCAAGGAGGGGCAGGGACTCAAGATCGCGTTGTCCACCCTGAACGTGGGCCGGCTGTCGCTGCCCGCGGTGTGCGCGGGATCCGCCAAGTGGTGCCTGAAGATCGCCCGTGAGTGGTCCCGGGAGCGGGTGCAGTGGGGGCGGCCGGTCGGCGAGCACGAGGCGGTCGCCGGCAAGGTGGCCTTCATCGCGGCCACCGCCTACGCGATGGAGGCGATGCTCGAGCTGGCCAGCGAGATGGCCGACGAGGATCGCACCGATATACGGATCGAGGCCGCACTGGCCAAGTTGTACGGCTCGGAGATGGGCTGGCTGATCGCCGACGAGCTGGTGCAGATCCGCGGCGGGCGCGGGTTTGAGAAGGCCGAGTCGCTGGCCGCGCGCGGTGAGCGTGGGGTGCCCGCCGAGCAGGTGCTCCGCGACATGCGGATCAACCGGATCTTCGAGGGATCCACCGAGATCATGCACCTGCTGATCGCCCGGGAGGCGGTGGACGCGCACCTTGCGGTGGCCGGCGACATCATCGACCCGGAGGCCGACGTCAAGCGCAAGGCGCGGGCGGCGGCGAAGGCCGGCAAGTTCTACGGCCGCTGGCTGCCCACCCTGGTCGCCGGGAAGGGCCAGCTACCCACGTCGTTCGGCGAGTTCGGCCAGCTGGCCGGGCACCTGCGCTTCGTCGAACGGGCCAGTCGGCGGCTGGCCAGGAGCACCTTCTACGCCATGTCCCGCTGGCAGGGCGGCCTGGAGAAGCGGCAGCGGTTCCTGGGCCGGATCGTGGACATCGGGGCGGAACTGTTCGCGATGAGCGCGACCTGCGTGCGCGCCCAGCGGGACCCGAGGGACGGCGCGGCGGCGGAGCTGGCCGACGCCTTCTGCCAGCAGGCCCGGGTCCGGGTGGACGAACTGTTCGGCCGCCTGTGGGACAACTCCGACGACTCGGACCGGGCGCTCGCCCGCCAGGTGCTCGCGGACCGCTACACCTGGGTGGAGGAGGGGGTGCTCGACCCGTCCATCGAGGGCCCGTGGATCGCCTCACACGGAAACACCGACGGCGAGCGGAAGAACGTGCACCGCCCCATCCCCTGACCGAGGGACCGGTTTGGCCTGTGAGTGGTATTGGTCGCTATAGCGACCAATACCACTCACGGGGTCAGGCGGGCAGCCACTCGGGGTGGGAGGAGCCTCGGGCCACCAGTACGGGGTTGTACCGGCCCGGCGTCCCGGACATCCGGATCTGCTCGGTGACGCCCTGGTAGTGGCCCAGCGGGGTGTCGGCGGTGAACACCTCGGGGTCGAGATAGGCGTGCCGGCCACCCGTCCCGGCGGTGGCGTGCGCGTAGCCACGGTCGAACACTCCCAGGCTCAGGATCCACAGCGCGGCCCGGGTCAGGGACACGTGCACCCGGTAGCTGCCGCCGTGCTCGGCCCGCCGCTGCAGCGCCTCGACCACACCGGCGGCCAGCAGCCAGGACACGATGTAGTCGTTCACCACCAGGATCGGCGGCAGCTCGGGTCGCTCGCCACCGCCGTTACCAGCAGCGCCCAGCCCGCCTTCCAGGTTCATCATGCCGGCCAGGCTGCCGGCGGTCTGGTCGAAGCCCAGCCAGTCGGCCCACGGGCCGGTCGCGCCGTTGAGCGTGGCGGTGGCGTGGATGATGCCCGGACGGGTCGCCGCCGCCTCCGCCGCGGCCACCCCGATCCGGTCCAGATAGCCGGGCCGGCGGTTGGCGAAGAACACATCCGCGCCGGCCAGCAGCGCGCGCAGCCGCTGGGCACCGTCGTCGGCGAACGGGTCCAGTCGGCTGGAGCGCACGCCGACGTTCGCGGTGGCGTAGGTGATGTCGTGCTCCAGCTCCAACGGTCGCCATAGGTTGAGCACGTCGGCGCCGTGCAGCGCGAGCGCCCGGCCCAACCCGGCGCCGGCGATCACGTGCCCCATGCCCAAGGCGCGTACGCCGGTCAGCGGGTCGGCGGCACCGGGCGGCAGTGGCTCCGGCTCGCTGTCGCCGATCCGGGTGATCTCGATCAGCGGCATGCCGGCCAACGCATCCCGGTAGTGCGGCTCGGCCAGCAGCTCCGGCGTGGAGCGCAGCATCGGCATCACACAGCCGGCCTCGGCGCCGGCCGCCTCCAGCTCACGGCCCTGCCAGCGGCCGATCGCGGCGGCCACCGCGGCCATGTCCTCCGGGACTCCGAGCAGCTTCTGCGCGGCGATCTTGATCTTCGGGTACGGATTGAGCGGCATCATCCACCGCTCGTCGGCGGTGCGGTGGAAGCTGAACCCGAGCGCCTGGCTGACGTTCGCCGAGCCCAGCGGGTAACCGTTCAGCAGCTCCCAGCGCCGGTCGTAGAACGGGCAGAGTCGGTGCGGGGTGACCCGCAGGTCGACCTCGATGTCCTGGCCGGGGCCGCCGCGGTGGCGCCACAGCTTGGCCACCGCCACCGACTTTGCGGCCAGCGCCAGCGCCGATGCCGCGCCGAGGCGCAGCGTGCTGGGCACCACCGGGTCGGCGCCCTGGAAGTCGATCCGCCCACCGCTGTCCGCCGGGCTCACGCCGATGCCGTCCAGCAGTTCGGCCAGCGCGGCGGGCACGTCGAACTCGTCGTGCTCGACCGGCTTGGCCACCGCGTCGGCGACCCTCGAGGTGAGGTCCATCAGGCGCCTGTCCCGTCCAGCAGCTCAACCGGGATAGGCAGGTGCTTGGCCCGCAGGTACTCGCCGACCGCCTTGCCCACCTGGTCGATCCGCTGGTTCGACGAACCGCCGGTGCCCAGTAGGCCGCGCAGCACGAAGTGCACCGCGCGCAGGTTCGGGAATTCGTGCCGCACCACGTCCAGCTCCTTGATCTCCGGCATCAGCCGGCGAAGTTCGGCGGTGGACAGGGCGCCGCGCAACCATTCCCAGGCGCGCTGGTCTGGCGCCCAGATGCCGACGTTGCTGTTGCCGCCCTTGTCCCCGCTGCGGGCGTAGGCCACGGTACCCAGCGCGGCGGTGCGGGTGCCGGTTGACGAACGGATCTCCGGCGCCGGTTCCGGGTGGACCGGCTGGGTGGCCAGCTCGGTCTGCTCCGGTCCCGGAATGTCGATCACCAGGTCCTCCATCACCACCCGGTGCTGGACCGCCGACTGGGGCAGCAGCGCGGGCCAGTAGTCGATCACCGGGCGGGCTGTGGCGCGCAGTGTGGTGGCGCCGTCGTGGAAGTACCCGGGAATGCTCTGCAGGTACAGGCTGCCCAGCCGGCCGGCCAGGTCGTAGGCGTCCAGCGGCTCGCGGGTGCGCGCGGTGGCCATCACCCGCAGGCCGACGGTGGCGTCCCACTGGGTCTCCGGGTCCTCGGCGGCGGTGCCGATCCGGGTGATGTCCAACTGGACGCCCTCGGGGAGGTGCCGGTGGAACTGGGCGCGCAGCAGATCTACCTTGGCCGGCACGTCCGGCGCGGTCACGTACACCGTGTTCACCGTCTGGTAGCCGACCTGCCCGAACACCGCGACCTTCGTGGTCGGCGGCGGCGGCGAGCCGATGGCCCCGGACACCCGCACCCGGTCGGGGCCCTCGTCGGTCAGCTGCACGGTGTCCAGGTGCAGGGTGACATCGGAGTTGAGGTACACCGGCCCCTGGATCTCGTAGAGCAGCTGCGCGGTGACAGTGTCCGGGGTGACCCCACCGCCGTCGGCCGTGTGCTTGGTGATCAGGGCGGTGCCGTCGGCGGCAACCTCGGCGATCGGGAACCCGGGCACCAGCATGTTCGGGATGTGGCTGAACCCGGAGAAGTTGCCGCCGGTGGCGTGCGCGCCGCACTCGATGATGTGCCCAGCCAGCAGCGCGCCGGCCAGCGCGTCCCAGTCGTCCCGACGCCAGCCGTGCCACCAGGCCGCCGGCCCGAGGGTCAGTGAGGCGTCGGTGACCCGGCCGCACACCACGATGTCGGCGCCCTCGGCCAGCGCGGCGGCCACCCCCCAGCCGCCCAGGTAGGCGTTCGCCGCGATCGGCCGAGTGCCCCAGGCGGTCAGCGGCGCCCCGGTGTCCAGGTGCTCCAGCCGGTGCCCGGCCGCGGCGAACTCATCCAGCATGGCCAGCACGTTGTCGCCCTCGACGTGCGCCACCCGCAGCGGCACGCCGTCCGCCGCGGCCATCCCGCGCAGCTCGTCGGCCAGCCCGGCGGGGTGGAAGCCGCCGGCGTTCGCCACCACCTTGATCCCCCGCTGCTTCAGCGCCGCCAGGTGCGGGCCCAGCTGGTCGAGGAAGTAGTCCACGTACCCCTTGCTCGGGTCCTGCCCGTGCCGGGCGGACAGTGCGGCAAGGGTGATCTCGGCCAGATAGTCGCCGATCAGCACGTCCACCGGGTCGCCGGCCATCGCTTCGTCCACCGCGGTGAACCGGTCGCCAAGGTAGCCGGAGAAGTTGGCGATCCTGATCGGTCGATCGTTCATGAAGCGAACCTACGACGGCGGAGGCGCCAAGACCACGACCGATGTCCTCACGCCATTGTGACCACAGCAGTCACGATCGCACTACCCCCGACGTGTCCGGCGAGCTGCGGGCTGGCTAGCGGGGGCAGCCATAAGGCGTTCGCCAGCGAACCGGTGTTGCTGGTCGCGGTGGCCGACACCCCGTTGAAATCACCACTGAGGCGGTGTGGCTGGCCGACCGGGCCGCCGCCGGCGGGGTGGTCGCCGAGCTGGCCGGCACCGTGATCGGCGCCTGGTCCGATCATGTCGACCAGG
This sequence comes from Pseudonocardia sp., assembly GCA_036402515.1. Classification (GTDB taxonomy): domain Bacteria; phylum Actinomycetota; class Actinomycetes; order Mycobacteriales; family Pseudonocardiaceae; genus Pseudonocardia. The sequence continues at coordinate 163 of DASWST010000089.1, read as the reverse complement.
CGCCGGTGAGCAGCGCCGGCGGTCCGCTCAGCCGATGGTTGCGTGCATCTCCCAGACCAGCACCTCGGCCGGCTCGGCGGCGGTGACCCGCTGTCCGCCGGTCGCGGTGAACCGGACCGCGTCCCCGGCGCTCAGCTGGCCGGCCCCCTCCAGCTCCACCGCG
>DASWST010000088.1:0-15252 GCA_036402515.1 Pseudonocardia sp. | reverse complement strand
GTGCCCTCAAACGGGGGCGAGGAAAACGTCACGTGTCCTAACGTCGGTGTCCATGAGCACGTCCGCCGACGATCTGCTGACCCGCCTCGCGGGGCCGGATGCGCGCTTTCGCGAGCACCAGCGCGAGGCGATCCGCGACCTCGTCGAGGACCGCGCTCGCGTGCTCTGCGTCCAGCGCACGGGGTGGGGGAAGTCCGCCGTCTACTTCGTGGCCACGGCGCTGCTGCGCGAGCGCGGCGCGGGCCCGACGCTCATCGTCTCGCCGTTGCTGGCGCTCATGCGCAACCAGATCGCCGCCGCCGAGCGCCTCGGGCTGCGGGCACACACGGTCAACTCGACCAATCGCGAGGGCTGGGACGAGGTCGGCGAGCTGCTGCGCTCGGATGCCGTGGACCTCCTGCTCATCAGCCCCGAGCGGCTCAACAACCCGCGCTTCCGCGCCGAGATGCTGCCGCTGTTCGCCGCGCGCGTCGGCCTGCTGGTGGTCGACGAGGCGCACTGCATCTCCGACTGGGGGCACGACTTCCGCCCCGACTACCGGCGGCTGCGCTCGCTGATCACCGACCTGCCGGCCGGGGTTCCGGTGCTGGCCACCACGGCCACCGCGAACGACCGGGTGACCAGGGACGTCGCCGAGCAGCTCGGGGTCACCGGCGGCGATCTGGCTGATGACGCCCTGGTGTTGCGCGGCCCGCTGGACCGGGACTCGCTGCGCCTCGGGGTGCTCCGGCTGCCCAGCGGCACGGACCGGTTCGGCTGGCTCGCCCAACACCTCGGCGAGCTGCCCGGCTCCGGGATCATCTACACCCTCACCGTCAGCGCCGCCGAGGAGCTGGCCGGCTACCTGCGGGAACGCGGGCACCCGGTGGCCGCCTACACCGGCAAGACCGACCCGGCCGACCGGCAGCGCGCCGAGGACGACCTGCTGGCCAACCGGGTCAAGGCACTGGTCGCCACCTCCGCGCTGGGCATGGGCTTCGACAAGCCTGACCTGGGATTCGTGGTGCACCTGGGCGCGCCCGGCTCCCCGGTGGCCTACTACCAGCAGATCGGCCGGGCCGGCCGAGGCGTGGAGCACGCCGAGGTGCTGCTGCTGCCCGGCCCGGAGGACCGGGACATCTGGGCCTACTTCGCCTCGCTGGCCTTCCCCGCCGAGCCGGCGGTGCGCGCCACGCTGGCGGCGCTCGCCCAGGCCGGCCGGCCGCTGTCCACCTCGGCACTGGAGCCGCGCGTCGAGCTGTCCCGCGGGCGGCTGGAGATGATGCTCAAGGTGCTGGACACCGACGGCGCGGTGCGCAGGGTGAAGGGCGGCTGGACGGCCACCGGCCAGCCCTGGGAGTACGACGGTGCCCGGTACGCCGGGCTGGCCAGGGCGCGGCGCGCCGAGCAGGAGGCGATGCTGCGCTACCTGGACACCGACGACTGCCGGATGGAGTACCTGCGCCGGCTGCTGGACGACCCGGACGCGGCCGCGTGCGGGCGCTGCGACAACTGCACCGGGCACCGCTACGACGCCTCGGTGACCGAGCAGGCCCGCGGCGGCGCGAGCGACTGGCTGGCCCGGCCGGGGGTACCGGTGGCGCCGCGCAAGATGTGGCCCACCGGGATGTCCACGCTGGACGTGCCGCTGTCCGGCAAGGTCTCCGCCGCGGACGCCGCCGAGGCGGGCCGGGTGGTCGGCCGGCTGGTGGACGTCGGTTGGGGCCCCCGGTTGCGCCCGCTGATGCACGGCGACGGACCGGTCCCCGAGGAGGTGGTGGCGGCCGCCGTCGAGGTGCTCAAGGGCTGGGACTGGGCCCAGCGGCCGGCTGGCATCGTGGCCCTTCCGTCCCGCGCCCGCCCCGAGCTGGTCGCCTCGTTCACCGCCCGGATCGCCGCGATCGGCCGGTTGCCGCTGCTCGGCACCCTGCTCGACTCGGCTCCGCCGCTGTTCACCGACCCGGAGGCAGACCTGGAGGAGGCGGCCGAGCCGGAGCCGCCCAACTCCGCCCAGCGGTTGGCCCAGGTGTACGCCCGGCTGTCCGTGCCGGCAGGGTTGGAGCTGGGCGCCGGCCCGGTGCTGCTGGTCGACGACCTGATCGGCTCCGGCTGGACGATGACACTCGCCGCCATGCTGCTGCGCAGGGCCGGGGCCCCCGCCGTCCTCCCGTTCGCGCTCGCCGCCACCAGCTGACCGCGCACCGATCCCGATGGCGGCGGCCGGGCGGGGCCTGGTGGGATGGCCGGATGCTCCGGCTGTGGCCCCCGCCCATCCCCGATCCGCCCTCGGTCTCCGATGCGGAGCTGGCCGAGCTGTACGCCTACCCCGAGCCGCTGGATCGGCCCTACCTGCGGATGAACTTCGTGGCCAGCGCGGACGGGGCGGCCACCGCCGACGGCGTGTCGAAGGGCCTGTCCTCCGCACCGGACCGGCGGGTGTTCGGGCTGTTGCGCCGGCTCGCCGAAGTGATCCTGGTCGGCGCCGGGACCGCCCGGGTGGAGAACTACCGGGGAGCCCGCAAGCCCAGCGTGGTCACCGGGGTGCCGCCGAGGATCGCCGTGGTCACCGCGACCGCCCAACTGGATCCGGCCGCGCCCCTGTTCACCGACACCAAGGTTCCGCCGCTGATCTTCACCACCGGCGCCGCCCCGGAGGCCAACCGGCGCCGGCTGGCCGACGCCGGAGCCGAGGTGGTGGTGTCGGACGGCGACCGGGTGGCTCCGGCGCGAGTATTGGACGCGCTGGCCGAGCGGGGGCTGCGCCGAGTGCTGTCCGAGGGCGGCCCACACCTGTTCGGCAGCCTGCTCCGGGCGGATGCGGTGGACGAGTTGTGCCTCACTGTGGCGCCCATCCTGGCCGGCGGCGCCATCGATCGCATCGTGATGGGCGCCGATCACCAGTTGCGGGCATTGCGGCTGGTCAGCGTGCTCAGCGAGGATCACGTCCTGCTGCTGCGCTACCTGCGGGACCGGTAACCGCCAGGGGATCCGGGGCCGCCCTGGGGCCGGCGAATCCTGCCGGCTCACCAGATCCTCACCGGTCACCTTGCAGTCTGTACGGTGCGGCGTATTTCGCGCCGAGGTGACCCAGGGAGACAGGCGTGCGGCGATCGGCTGGTCGACCCCACAGGCCGGCCGCGCTGGCGGCTGCCCTCGCGGCGTTCGGGCTGCTGCTGTGCTCGTGCGCGGTCGGGCCCTCCATCCGCCCTCCGGTCGCGGTGCAGGGCTCCAGCAGCGGGAACGGTGCCCCCGAGCCACCCCCGCGCCGTCCGCCACCCGGCCCGCAGGTGCCGGTACCGGACGTCGGGGATGCCAGTGGGGTCGACTTCATCGACTGCACCGGCGACATTCAGCCGGTGCTGCCGGTGCCCATCCCGAAGGATCGGGCCCTGCGGTTCGACTGCGCCGACATGCCGGTGGACACCGATTCGGACAACGGGCGGCGCCGGCAGTCCTCGATCGGGCTGATGCGGGTATCCCTCACCGACCAGCCGCCGCAGGCCCGGCCACCGCTGCTGGTGCTGGGCGACAGCGACGGGGAGACCGGCACGCTGCGCGCCGCCCGGCTGGCCGCGCAGGTGCCGCTGAGCGTGCTGCAGCACTTCACCCTGGTCGGCATGGACCGCAGGGGCGAAGGCACCAGCCGGCTGGACTGCGCGCCGCCGGACGTCCGCGAGGACATCCTGGACACCGACCTGAGCGGCACCGACCCCACCGCTGCCGGCCGGCTACTGGACGATGCCCGCCAGGTGGTCCAGGAGTGCTACCTCACCGAGGGCGACACCCTGACCAGGTACGACACGGCGGACACCGCACAGGATGTGGAACACGCGCGCACCCTGCTCGGGGTGCGCACGCTCAGCGCCCTGGGGCTGGGTGACGGGGCCAGGGCGCTGGAGGTGTGGGCGCAGAACTCCCCGAACTCGGTGGGCCGAATAGTGCTGGACGCCCCGCCGGACCCCACCCAGGACTCGGTGGGCGCCGCCGAGGCGCGGGCCACGGCGGCGGAGGCGGCGTTCGACGCGTTCGGCCAGTCCTGCACCTCCCGCCCCGGCTGCCCGCTGGGCCCGAACCCGCGGGCGTCGCTGCAGCAGTTGGCCGACCAACTGCGCGGCCGGCCGCAAACCGGCCAGGACGGCCAGCAGCTCACCGCCAGCGCGATGCTGCACGCCGTGCTCATCGGGCTGGACGATCCGGACGGCTGGCCGGCGCTGGCCGGGGCGATCGCGGCGGCCCGCACCGGCAACCCGACCGGCCTGCTGGTGTACCTGGACCAGCTGCTCGGCCTGAACGGCCGCTTCGACCTGGCCCTGGCCACCCGGTGCAATGACACCACGCAGCGGGTCAGCCCGCCGCAGGTGATGGCGCTGGTGAACAAATGGCGCACCGACCACCCGCTGTTCGGCGGTCTGATGGCCCAGCAGCTGCTGTTGTGCACGGCCTGGCCGGTGCCCTCGGATCCGGCCAGGGTAGGTCCGGCGGCCGCCGCCCCGCCGATGCTGGTGCTGACCACCGCCGTCAGCCCCAGGGTTCCCGAGCAGGGCTACCAGCGGGCGGCCGACCAACTGGGGCCGGCGAGGGTGGTCAACTGGGAAGGCGCCGGCCGGGGCGCCTATCCGCGCACCCCGTGCGTGACCGCCGCCGTCGACGCCCTCTGGGTCAACGGCACCGTGCCGCAGACCAGCGTGCTCTGCCCGCCCTGACCCTCACCGGGGGCCTGACCGGCGCGGGCCGGTCAGGGGGACCGGCGCGGGCCGGTCAGGGGACCGGCGCGGCCGGTCAGGGGTTGCGGGCTCGGGAGGGCTGGACGCGCTTGGGCTCGCCGGGCATCTTCGGGTAGTCCGGCGGGTAGGGCAGGTCGCCGAGGCCGCTGCCGGCGTCCGCCTCTGCCCAGTCCCCGAGCACCTTCTCCAGCCCGCCGGCGTGCTCGCCCAACTGGGCGTGCGGGTCACCCCGCTCGGCCAGTAATCCCGGCACGGTACGCAGGGTGAAGTGGTCGGGGTCCACTTCGGGCAGCTCATCCCAGGTCACCGGCGTGGACACGGTGGCCTTGGGCCGGCCGCGGACCGACCAGGCGCTGGCCACCGTGCGGTCCCGGCAGGCCTGGTTGTAGTCCAGGAACACCCGCTCGCCCCGGCTCTCCTTCCACCACTCCAGGGTGGCTCGATCCGGCAGCTCGGCCACCACCCGCCGACCGATGGTGATCACCGCCCGGCGCACCTCGGTGAACGTCCACTCGGGGCGGATCCGGACGGTGACGTGCACGCCCCGGCCGCCCGAGGTCTTCGGCCAGCCGACCAGCCCGGCGTCGGCCAGCACGTCGCGCAGCACGCCGGCCACCGCGACCGCGTCGGCGAAGTCGGTGCCCGGCTGCGGGTCCAGGTCGATGCGCAGCTCGTCGGGGTGGTCGGGGTCCGCGCTGCGCACCGGCCACGGGTGGAAGTCCAGGGTGCCCAGGTTTGCCGCCCAGGCCAGCACGGCGGGCTCGGTCGGGCACACCTCGTCGGCGGTGCGGCCGCTGGGGAAGGTGATCGTGGCGGTGCGCACCCAGTCCGGCGCGCCCTTGGGCACCCGTTTCTGATAGAAGGGCTCGCCGTCCACCCCGTCCACGAACCGCTTCAGGGTGGTCGGCCGGTCGCCGATCGCCCGCAGCAGCGGCTCGGCCACGCTCAGGTAGTAGTCCACCACCTCGCGCTTGGTGATGCCCAGGGCCGGGAAGTACACCTTGTCCGGATTGGACACCCGGACCACGCGCTCCCCGTCCGGCCCGGGCACGGTCAGCTCCACAGCCGGTGATCGACTCGGGCTCATCAGGTCACGCCTTCCTCGGTCGGGTCGGACCTCACTCGGCAAAGTCGGCCAGACGCTACCGTGGGCTCATGCCCACCCGCGATCCCGTTGAGCCCGGCCGCCCCGGAGGTGACCCGAGCGACGAGCTGATCGCCGACGAGCTGATCGGGTTGGATCCGGACGACCCGGAGACCAAGGCGTTCGCCGAGCACCTGCACCGGATGCACCGCTGTGGGCCCGGGTTCACCGTGGAGGGCTACCTGGACGGCGTGTCCGACTTCGCCGACTCGGCCAACCGGGCCCAGGGCGGCCGCCGGCTAGGCGCGTTCGTACTGGTCCTCCTGCTGCTTCTGGTCGCCGTCTATTTGATCATGGATGCGGTGGGTTTCGTGTTCTCCACCTGGTTCTCGTCCAGCGCGGCGAGCCAGGACACTCACGTCACCAACTCGTTCGACACGCGGGCCGCATCCGGTATTAGCGTGGAGGCATGAAACCCGCGACCGGGGATGCCCCCAAGGTGGTCAAGTCCGAGCAGGAGTGGCGCGCGCAGCTGAGCCCCGAGGAGTACCACGTGCTCCGGGAGGCCGGCACCGAACGGCCGTTCACCGGGGAGTACGTCAACACCAAGACCGTCGGGGTGTACACCTGCCGGGCCTGCGGCACCGAGCTGTTCCGCAGCGACACCAAGTTCGAGTCGCACTGTGGGTGGCCGTCGTTCTTCACCCCGCTGGCCGGCGACGCGGTCATCGAGCGGGTGGACAGCAGCCTGGGCATGCGCCGGGTCGAAGTGGTCTGCGCGAACTGCCAGAGCCACCTCGGACACGTGTTCGAGGGCGAGGGCTACGACACCCCCACCGACCTCCGGTACTGCATCAACAGCGTCTCGATCAAGCTGGAGCCCGCGGCGGACTGATCGGTATCGCTCTGGGCCGCCCCGCTCGGGGCGGTCAGAGCCGGGGATGGGCCGGGTTTCTCCGGGCGACCAGGAACGCGGCCATCGCCGGCACCACGAAGATCACCATGTGGATCAGCAGCTCCTCGCCGACCGAGTAGCCGGCGATCACCCCGACGACGGCGTCCAGCACGCACAGCACGAACCAGACCGCCCCGTACGCGGCGAACGCCTTCTGCCGTGCTTCCTGGTCGCGCCGCGCGGCGAGCACCGCCACCACGATGAGCAAGATCAGGCCAATCCCGATGGCGACAAACGTGCGCACGGCACCTCCAAGGCTGCTCGGAGCGTCGATCCTCGACCGCGGCGGCGCCGGGATCAACAGCCGACCGAATCCTGAGCCCTAGCTGTAACCCGAGGGCATCAGGGCAGCACGGCCACCAGTTGCGCGATGTCCAGCCGGGGGCCGGTGTAGAACGGCGTTTCCTCGCGGACATGCCGGCGCGCGTCGGTCTCCCGCATGATCCGCATCAGATCCACGATCCGGTGCAGCTCGTCGGCCTCGAAGGCGAGGATCCACTCGTAGTCGCCCAGCCCGAAGCTGGCCACCGTGTTCGCCCGCACATCGGGGTGTTCCCGGGCCTTCATGCCGTGCTCGGCGAGCATCCGGCGGCGCTCCTCGTCGGGCAGCAGGTACCACTCGTGCGACCGGACGAACGGATATACGCAGATGTAGCGCTTCGGGTCCTCGCCGGCCAGGAACGCCGGGATGTGGCTCTTGTTGAACTCCGCCGGCCGGTGCAGCGCCACCTCGCTCCAGACCGGCACGCTGGCCCGGCCGAGCGCCGTCTCCCGGCGCAGGTCGGCGTACGCGGCCTGCAGCGACTCGATCTCCTCGGCGTGCCACCAGATCATGTAGTCGGCGTCCGCGCGCAGCCCGGACAGGTCGTAGACGCCGCGCACCACAACGCCCTTGCCCTCCAGCGCCTCCACGAACGCGCTGGCCTGCTGGGCGGGCGCCGCGCGGTCATCGCCGAGCCGGCCCGGTTCGACCCGGAAGACCGACCACATGGTGTAGCGGATGGTGTCGTTGAGCGCCTTGTAGTCGAGCCGAGAGTCCTGGCGGGTCATACCGCCATGCTGCCATCTGAGGCGACGGGTTGACGGGTCAGGTCGGCCACGATGCTGAGCGCCGCGGCCTGGGCGGTGGCCAGGCAGGCCGGCACTCCGACGCCGTGCAGCAGGGCGCCGGCGACGGCCAGCCGGGGCACCTCGGCCACCGCCGCCTCCAGCCGTGCGACCAGCTCGTCGTGGCCCACCCCGTACTGCGGCAGGCCACCCCCGTGGCGCTGTACGTACGCCGCCACCGGCGCGGCGGTGATGCCGGTCAGCGTGGCCAGGTCGGCGCGCACCCGGGCGACAAGCTCCTCGTCCGGTACCCGCAGCGTGCCGGCCTCCCCCGCCCGGCCCAGCGAGGCACGCAGCCGCATCAGCCCGTCGGTGGCGGCCGGGGCCAGGTGCGGCCACTTGCGCGAGCTGTGCGTGAACGCCTTGGCCGACAGCGGCTCGTCGGCGGCCACCAGCAGCCCGGAGGTGGGCGGCAGCGCGGCGGCGTCCTGGCGGCGGTAGGCCAGTGCGACCACCACCGGGGAGGCCAGCTCGACGGCGTCGGCGACCGCGGCGGCGGCCGGGGCGACCTCGGCCAGCAGCCGGCGCAGCGCGGGGGCCGGCACGGCGAGCAGCACCGCATCCACGTCCAACGCCTCCGGGTCGACGGCGGTACCGATCTCCAGGCGCCAGCCGTCCGAGCGGCGGATCAGCTCGCGCACCGGGTAGCCGAGCCGGACCTCGGCGCCGGCCGCCTCGCGCAGCGCGTCCAGCAGCACCTGGTAACCGCCGCGCACCGCGCCGAACACCGGGGCGGGCCGGGCGGACTCGGGCGGTGTGGGCACCGGCGGTGTGCGGAGAGCGCCGACTCGGTGTGCTGGGAGCGCCGACTCGCCGGCATTCGGGGACGGCGGCGAGCTGACGGAATCCCCGACTCGCCCTGGTGGAATCCCCGACTCGCGGGAAACGTCGGGGGGGAGGAGGGCGTCGGCGGCGGCGGTGAGGGAACGGGCGCCGGCGTCCAGTTGGGCGGCCAGGGCGGGCATGGTGGGGCGCAGGCCGAGGCCGTCGACCCGGCCGGCGTACACACCGGACAGCAGCGGATCCACCAGCCGGTCGGCCAGCTCGTCACCGAAGCGGGCGCGGAGCAACTCTCCCACCGAGCGGTCCGTGCCGTCCCAGTCCAGCGGCTGCTCCCGCTCGGCGGCCACCAGGGCCACCGCCGCCGGGGAGAGCACCTCGTCCAGCCGCGCGCCGCTACCGGGCACGCCCAGCACCGTCCGCCCGGGCAGCGCCGCGGTCCGCCCGCCGGCCCGCACCGAGGCCGAGGCGGCCGAGGGGTGCACCAGCAGCTCGGTGAGACCCAGCTCGGCGGCCAGCGCGGGCACCTCGGGGCGGCGGGCCAGATACGCCTCGGCGCCCACGTCGACAGGCACCCCGGCCAGCTGAACGGTGCGCAGCACGCCGCCCAGCCGGGCGGACTGCTCGACCAGCGTGATCCGGGCGGCCGGCCCGAGCAGCGCGCGCAACCGGTACGCCCCGGCCAGCCCGGAGATGCCGCCGCCGACCACGGCCACGTGCACCGGGCGGGCCGGGCGGCCGGATCCGGTCACAGCGAATGCACCAGCTCCACCACCCGGGACAGCACGTCCGGATCGGTCTCCGGCAGCACCCCGTGGCCTAGGTTGAACACATGCCCGTGCGCGGCGCGGCCCTCGGCCATGATCCGGCGCACCTCGGCGTCCACCACGTCCTGCCCGGCGAACAGCACCGACGGGTCCAGGTTGCCCTGCACCGCCTTCCCGGGGCCGATCCGCCCGGCGGCCACGTCCAGCGGCACCCGCCAGTCCACCCCGACCATGTCGGCGCCTGCCTCGGCCATCGCGCCCAGCAGCTCCCCGGTGCCCACCCCGAAGTGGATGCGGGGCACCCCGGCGTCGGCCAGCCCGGCCAGCACCCGCGCCGAGTGCGGCAGCACGAACCGCCGGTAGTCCCGCTCGGACAGCGCACCGGCCCACGAGTCGAACAGCTGCACGGCGTCCACCCCGGCGGCCAGCTGCGCGCGCAGGAAGGTCAGGGTCATCTCGGCGAGGTGGTCGAGCAGCGCGTGCCAGGTGTCCGGGTCGGAGTGCATCAGCGCCTTGGTGCGCTCGTGGTTGCGGCTCGGCCCACCCTCCACCAGGTAGGACGCGCAGGTGAAGGGTGCTCCGGCGAAGCCGATCAAGGGGGTCCCCGAGGGGCCCGAACCCAGCTCGGCGGTCAGCAGCCGGACCGCCTCGGCCACCGGGGCGACCGCCTCGGGCTCCAGCGTCGGCAACGCCGCCACATCGGCCGCGCTACGCACCGGCTCGGCCACCACCGGACCGGTACCCGGCACGATCTCCACGCCGATCCCGGCCGCCTTCAGCGGCACCACGATGTCGCTGAACAAGATCGCCGCATCGACCCCGTACCGGCGCACCGGCTGCAGGGTGATCTCACAGGCCAGGTCCGGCGTGAAGCACGCGGTGAGCATCTCGGTTCCCTGGCGCAGCGCCCGGTACTCCGGCAGCGAGCGACCGGCCTGGCGCATGAACCAGACCGGCGGACGGGCCGGGCGCTCCCCCCGGATCGCGGCCAGCAAGGGAGCGTCGCGCAGTTCCCGGCGCGCGCCCGACACCACAGCGAGATCTCCCACAGGGTCCACCGAATCTATGAAATGTGCTGCGTGAGCGGGTACTGTGCTCGGTATCACACCGGGCGCGACAGCGAGCCCGCCGACCGACGCCATACCGGCGCCGGACCCGATTTCGGGTGCGGTGCCGAGGGTGCGGGGATCGGACATGACCCCACCATCCTGGCACGGCCGGCGGCGCGCCTGCCCGCCACCGTGCTCCATCCCACCTACCCTCGGTCGACGTGAGCCCGCCGATATTCCGCCAGGCAGTGGAGGCGCTGCAGGCCGTCCAGCCGAGGGCGGAGCTCCAGTTGGTGGACATCGACCCGCCGCGCCGGCTCGCCCCGCACAGCTTCGCGCTGGGCGTCGAGCTGGCCGATGATGTCCAACCGCCCGGCGCGGCCTCGGACACCGACGTGGACGTCACCGGCCGGCTGGTCCTGCTGCACGACCCGGAGGCCAGAGACGCCTGGGCGGGCACCTTCCGGATGGTCTGTTACCTACGGGCCCCGCTGGATCCCGAACAGGCCGACGACCCGCTGCTGCTGGCGGTGGGCTGGTCCTGGCTGACCGACGCACTGGACACCTGCCGGGCCGGCTACGCGGCGCTCGGCGGGACGGTCACCCGGACCTGCTCGGCCCGGTTCGGCGACATTCCCGGCCCCACCCGCGCGGACGACGTGGAACTGCGGGCCTCATGGACGCCGACCGACGCTGAGTTCGGTCGACACGCCGAAGGGTTTTACCGATTGGTGACCCACGCGATCGGGTTACCAGAAGTGGGCGTATCTTTGATGACGGACCGTAACAGTTGATCTCGGTATCCGTGCTCCCCACGAGATCAATCAGGGTAGATCCAGCTACAAGTCACTCTGTGAAGTCAGAGGGCTCGACTAAAAGAGTGACCTAGTTCGACCAACGCCGTAGATCTCGGATGAAAAACTTTCGATGAATGCGCGCGGTTAGGCCGCTTGGGGGCTACCCTGCGTCCACGACACCTCCTCGGACGCGCGGCCTGCACAGCCGATCGGACGAGGTCCCGGTGCCGGTCGGGGGGCACGACCGACTCCAGGGAGGTAGTGACGTGGCTGTTGTCGGCCAAGGCACGCCTATTCGCACCGCCGGTGCGAATGCCGTGCTGCCGCCCGCCATGGTCCCGCATCCGCGGGAAGAGTTATTTTCAGTGCTGGTGGTTGACGACCATCCGCTGCTGCGAGAAGCGATCGCGGCGCGGCTGCGCACCATGGGTGCTGGCACGGTGCATGAGGCCGCCTCGGTGGCCGAGGCGCGTGCCAGAGCCCAATCCAGCGGTCCGTGTGACCTAGCGGTACTGGATCTGGGGCTGCCGGACGGCAGCGGTCTAGATCTGGTCACCGAGCTGCGGTCACTCGGGTGGAACCGCCTGGTGGTGCTCGCCTCGTCGGATGATCCATACGCGGTGCGATCGGCATTCCAGGCCGGGGCGCAGGCGTACCTGCTGAAATCGGCGTCCGCGGCGATCGTGACCGACGGCGTGAAGCGGGTCCTGGACGGCGGCGTTTACGCCGACCCGACGGTGGCTCCGCTGCTCGCCACCGGCACCCGCGTACCCGGTACCGACAACACCCCGCGCGAGCTGTCGGCGCGCGAGGTCGAGGTACTTCAGCTGGTCGCCGACGGTCAGTCCAACAAGGAGATCGGCGAGGCGCTGAACCTCTCCGCGCTGACCGTGAAGAGCCACCTGTCCAGGATCGGGCGCAAGCTCGGGACGGGTGACCGGGCCCAGATGGTGGCACTGGCGATGCGTGCCGGAGTCATCCGCTGAGCTCGCTTGGCCCGGCCAGCCGCGCCGTCGACGATTCGGACCTCTCGGGAGACCTGCGTCCCTCGAGAACGGCCGGAACCGAGAGCGGCCGGTCCGCCGGTGCCCAAGACGGGCCAGGAGGTGCGTCCGGCCCTCGGGCCGATCCCGGGGAGCTGCCTCCCGGGGTGGACGCGCGCGACGGGCCGACCGACGCTCCTGACGGGGCGGCGGCCGAGCCGGTCCCGCTGTTGGAACCGGCCGACGGACTGCCCGAGGTGGTGCGTTCCCCGACCGCACTCCGGGCTGTGGCGGCGGCCATCGCGGGCGGACATGGTCCGATCGCGGTGGACGCCGAGCGTGCGTCCGGTTTCCGGTATTCCGCCCGTGCCTACCTGGTGCAGCTGCGCCGGGCTGGCGCGGGCAGCTTCCTGATCGACCCGATTCCGCTGGCGGGTCGGTTCGAGCCGCTCGCCCAGGCGCTGGACGGGCCGGAGTGGGTGCTGCACGCGGCATCCCAGGACCTGGCCTGCCTGGCCGAGCTCGGCCTGCGACCGGCCACGCTGTTCGACACCGAGCTGGCCGGACGGTTGGCCGGGCTACCCAGGGTCGGCCTCGGGCCGATGGTGGAACAGCTGCTCGGGCTGCGCCTGGAGAAAGGCCATGGCGCCGCTGACTGGTCCACCCGGCCACTGCCGCAGGACTGGCTGGTGTACGCCGCGCTCGACGTGGAAGTGCTGATCGAGCTGCGCGACGTGCTGGACGACATGCTCACCAAGCAGGGCAAGCGGGAGTGGGCGGCACAGGAGTTCGAGGCGGTACGCACCGCTCCCCCGCCACCACCCCGGGCCGACCCGTGGCGGCGGACCTCGGGCATCCACCGCATCCGCCGGCCACGCCAGCTGGCCGCCGTGCGTGAACTCTGGCGGGCTCGCGACGAGCTGGCCGAACAGCGCGACATCGCACCGGGTCGAGTGCTCCCCGACTCGGCCATCATCGAGGCCTCGGTCACCGCGCCCACCTCGGCGGATGAACTCGCCCGGCTCCCGGTGTTCCGGGGCCGCGCCCAGCGCCGGCTGGCCAGCTACTGGTGGTCGGCGCTGCACCGCGCGGCCGCCCTGCCGAACCCGGAGCTGCCACCCACCACGCTGGCCTCCGACGGGCCTCCTCCGGTCAGCCGCTGGGCCGACCGCGATCCGGAGGCCGCCGCCCGACTGGCCGCCGCCAGGGCCGCCGTCGCCGAGCTCGGCCAACGCTACGACCTGCCGGTGGAAAACCTGCTGCAGCCGGATCTGCTCCGTCGGCTGTGCTGGCAACCGCCGACCACCTCGGTCGCCGAAGCCCTGCGCGCGGCGGGCGCCCGCCCTTGGCAGGTCGAGCTGACCGCCGAGCCCCTGGAGCGGGCCCTGCTCGCCGGCACCCACACCAGCACCGAAACCACCCCCGCCACCGGCTGAGACCGGCGGAGACCGGCTCAGGCCCGGCCCGGCTCAGCTCGGGCGACGGCGGCCCGGCTCAGCTCGGCGCGACCCCGCTCGGCGGCGGCCGCAGCCCCACGATGACGGTCAGGCCACCGCCGTCCACCGGCGCCGCGACGACGCTGCCCCGGTGCGCGGACACCACCGCGCGGACGATGGACAGCCCGAGCCCGGAACCGGTACCGGAGGCCCGGGAGGTGCCCCGCCGGAACGGCTCGAACAGCTCCTCCACCCTGGCCGAGGTGACCGGCGCTCCGCTGGAGGAAACCCGCAGCCGCGCCCAACCGTCCGCGCCAACCTCGGTGCCCACCTCCAGCCAGCCACCCTCCACGTTGTGCCGGACCGCGTTCTCCACCAGGTTCCCGACCACCCGCTCCAGCAGCGCGGGATCGCCGGAGGTCGGCGCCGGCCGGGTCTGTACCCGCACCCGCAGCCGGCGCTCATCCGCCTCCGCCCGCAGCGCGGCCAAGGCCGGGCGCACCAGCTCGGCCAGATCCACCTCCTTCGGCGGACCGGCCACTCCAGCGTCCGTGCTGGCCAGCAACAGCAGGCCCTGGACCAGCGCGTCCGCCCGGTAGGTCGCGCCGCGCACCACCTCGGCCATCCGGCGCAGCTCCGCCACGTCGGCGGCGGGGTCGGCCAGCGTCACGTCCACCTCGGTGCGCATCACCGCCAGCGGGGTGCGCAGCTCGTGGCTGGCGTTCGCGACGAACCGCCGCTGCATCTCGAACGCCGCGTGCAACCGGTCCAGCATGGCGTCGAAGCTCTCCGCCAGCTCGGTCACCTCACCGTGCGAACCGCGCAGCGCGATCCGCTCGTCCAGGGACTCCGCGGACAACCGCCGCGCGGTGCCGGTGACCTGCCGCAGCGGCCGCAGCACATGCCCGACCGCGAGGTAGGACAGCACCGCCGCGGCAGCCACCACCAGCGGGAACGCCACCAGTCCGGTACTCAGCACTTCGGCGTGGGCGGCGTCGGACAGGGCCCGACCGAGCGCTTCGGCCGCCACCGGCTGGTCGCGTACCCGCACCGTGGTCCCCGGCGGCAGCGCGGGCACCGCACTCACCACCCCACCGACCAGCAGCCAGCCCAGCCACAGCAGCAGCACGCTGACCAGCGCGGCAAGCGAGGTGCACAGCACGGTCAGCCGCAGGCGCAGCCCAGGGCCGTGCCCCGCGCGGGTGGTCCACCGCCGGGTTTCCGTACCCCCGCGCTCCGGCAGCGGCGTCCAACCCCCGGGCGGCTGGCCGGCGGGGGTGGAGGCGGCCCGAGGCGCGACGCCGACCGGGGCCCCGCCAGCGGGCCCGGCAGCGGCGCTGGGCGCCGACCCGCGCGAGCCGGACGCGGCCGCCTGAGCGGAACCGAGGGGCGACCGCTGGATGCGTACCGGGCCGGTGGCGTCGCCCATGCCGGAGCCAGCTGAGCTACGCATAGCCGCCGCGCTCGGCGCCGTGCCCCCGGCCGTGCCCGCCTTGCTCAGGGCGCCTGGAGCACTCGAGGCGGGCGAACCCGAAATGGCGGCAGCACTCGAACCGCCCGGCCCGCTCGAACCGCCGGGCGCGCTCGAACC
>DASWST010000087.1:0-6352 GCA_036402515.1 Pseudonocardia sp. | reverse complement strand
GGCGGCTCCAGCGGGCGGCTCAGGCGCGAGCTCGGCGTACTTCCGCCCGGCGACCTGCGCATGGCACTGGCCGCGCTCTGCGGTGACGACGAGTGGGGGAGCACCTGGAGCGAGGTCGTCCAGCACCGCTTCCGCAGCGAGGGCGAGCTGCACGGGCACGCCGTCGGAAACCTGCTGATCGTGGCGTTGTGGGAGCTGCTCGGCGACCCCGTGGCTGGGCTCGACTGGGTCGGGCGCCTGCTCGGCGCGCACGGCCGGGTGCTGCCGATGGCGTCGGTCCCGCTCGACATCGTGGCCGAGGTGGAGCTCGACGGCGTCATCTCGACCGTGCGCGGGCAGGTGGCGTGCGCGCTGACGCCCGGCCGGGTGCAGGCGATCTCCCTGGTCCCCGAGGACCCGCCCGCGCGGCCCGAGGCGGTCGCGGCGGTGCACGAGGCCGACTGGCTGGTGTTCGGGCCCGGGTCGTGGTTCACCAGCGTGCTGCCGCATCTGAAGGTTCCCGAGCTGGCCAGGGCCCTGCACGAGACCAAGGCCAAGCGCCTGGTCACGCTCAACCTGGCGCCTCAGCCGGGTGAGACCGACGACTTCTCCCCCCAGCAGCATCTGGAAGTGCTCAGGCAGCACGCTCCGGAGCTGTCGATGGACGTCGTACTCGCCGACACCGGGATCGTGGACGACCCCGACGCGCTCGACAAGGCCGCAGCCGCGCTCGGCGCGCGGCTCGTCATGGCGGACGTGGCCGCCGCCGACGGCTCGCCGAGGCACGACCCACGACGTCTTGCCTCCGTCCTGGACGAGATTTTCCTCCAGAAGCGTTGATCCTGGTCGGCGTGGCGCGAAGGTGCGAGAGACTGACGAGAGCCGGTCTGAATGGGGGAGGACTAACGCTTATGGCGATGACAGGTGTGGTGAAAGACGAACTGAGCCGCCTGCCGGTGCTGAAGCCGTGCTGCCGCAAGGCGGAGGTTTCGACGCTGCTGCGGTTCGCCAGCGGCCTGCACCTGGTGGGCGGTCGGATCGTGATCGAGGCGGAGCTCGACACCAATGCCACCGCGCGTCGGCTGATCAAGGACATCGGCGAGGTGTTCGGGCACAAGGCCGAGGTGCTCGTGCTCGCGCCCGCCGGGCTGCGCAAGGGTTCGCGGTACGTGGTGCGCGTCTACCGCGACGGCGAGGCGCTCGCCCGCCAGACGGGCCTCATCGACAACCACGGCCGCCCGGTGCGCGGCCTGCCCCGCCAGGTGGTGGCGGGGGCGGCCTGCGACGCCGAGGCCGCCTGGCGCGGCGCCTTCCTGGCGCACGGGTCGCTGACCGAGCCGGGGCGCTCGATGTCGCTCGAGGTCACCTGCCCGGGGCCGGAGGCGGCGCTCGCGCTCGTGGGCTCGGCGCGGCGGCTGAAGATCCATGCCAAGGCGCGCGAGGTGCGCGGCGTCGACCGGGTCGTGGTGCGCGACGGTGACGCGATCAGCGCGCTGCTCACCCGGCTGGGCGCGCATGACAGCGTGCTGGCCTGGGAGGAGCGGCGGATGCGCCGCGAGGTGCGGGCCACCGCGAACCGGCTGGCCAACTTCGACGACGCCAACCTGCGCCGCTCGGCCAGGGCGGCGGTGGCCGCCTCCGCCCGGGTGCGCCGGGCCCTGGAACTGCTCGCCGACGACGTCCCCGAGCACCTGCTCGCCGCCGGCCGCCTTCGCCTGGAGAACACCCAGGCGTCCCTGGAGGAGCTCGGCCAGCTCTCCGACCCACCGATGACCAAGGACGCGGTGGCCGGCCGGATCCGCCGGCTGCTGCACATGGCGGACAAGCGGGCCGCCGACCTGGGGGTGCCGGACACCGAGTCCGCGGTCACCGCCGACATGCTCGCGGACACCTGAGCACGCACCGTCTCGTCGATTTCGCCGACTCGACAGCATGCTGGTCGGAACGAATGTCTTCCGCTGGGCGGAAGCGCGTAAGTGGTGCGCAAATTCCGCCGGCAGGGGCCGCGGCTCGGAATCCTGCCGGTAGGGTGGCCGACAAGTACGGAATCGATCGAGGAGGCAGGCGTGGTCCGGGTAGGCGTCAACGGCTTCGGCCGAATCGGACGGAACTTCTGGCGCGCGGTGGCTGCGCAAAACGCCGCCGGCTCCACCGATATCGAGATCGTCGCGGTCAATGACATCACCGACAATCACACGCTGGCCCACCTGCTGAAATACGACTCCATCCTGGGCAAGCTGCCCTACTCGGTGACGTCCACCGACGAGGAGATCGTGGTGGACGGCAAGGGCTTCAAGGGACTGGCCGTGCGTGATCCCGCCGAGCTGCCCTGGAAGGACCTGGGCGTCGACGTGGTGGTCGAATCCACCGGTCTGTTCACCAAGCGCGAGGCGGCCGCCAAGCACCTGGACGCCGGGGCCAAGAAGGTGGTCATCTCGGCGCCGGCCACCGGTGAGGACCTGACCGTGGTCAAGGGCGTGAACGACGACGCCTACGACGGCAGCCAGTCGGTGGTGTCCAACGCGTCCTGCACCACCAACTGCCTGGCCCCGATGGCCAAGGTGCTGGACGACCTGGTAGGCATCGAAAAGGGTCTGATGACCACGATTCACGCCTACACCCAGGACCAGAACCTGCAGGACGGCCCGCACAAGGACCTGCGCAGGGCCCGGGCGGCGGCGATCAACATCGTGCCCACCTCGACCGGCGCGGCCAAGGCGATTGGCCTGGTCCTGCCGCATCTGAAGGGCAAGCTGGACGGCTTCGCGCTGCGGGTGCCGATCCCCACCGGCTCGGCCACCGACCTCACCGCCACCGTCGGCCGGGACACCACCGCCGAAGAGGTCAACGCGGCGATGAAGGCGGCCGCCGAGGGCCCGCTGGCCGGCGTACTGTCCTACACCGAGGACCCGATCGTCTCCTCGGACATCGTCACCGACCCGCACTCCTGCATCTTCGACGCCGGCCTCACCAAGGTTATCGGCAACCAGGTGAAGATCGTCGGCTGGTACGACAACGAGTGGGGCTACTCGAACCGGCTGGTCGACATCACCTCCCTGGTGGCGTCCAAGCTGTGAGAACACTGGACGACCTGCTGGCCGACGGGGTCGCCGGGCGCCCGGTGCTGGTGCGCTCGGACCTGAACGTTCCGCTGGACGGCACCCGGATCACCGACGACGGACGGATCCGGGCCTCGGTGCCCACGCTGCGCACGCTGTCCGACGCGGGCGCTCAGGTGATCGTCGCCGCGCACCTCGGCCGGCCCAAGGGCGGGCCCGATCCGAAGTACTCGCTCGCCCCGGTGGCCGCCCGGCTGGGTGAACTAATGGGCGCCGAGGTCTCGCTGCGCCAGCTGCCCGACGGGCCGCCCGAGCTGTCCGACGGCCAGGTCACCCTGCTGGAGAACATCCGCTTCGACCCTCGGGAGACCAGCAAGGACGACGCCGAGCGGGGCGCGCTGGCCGACGAGCTGGCCGCGTTGACCGGCCCGCGCGGTGCGTTCGTCTCCGACGGCTTCGGCGTGGTGCACCGCAAACAGGCCTCGGTGTACGACATCGCCCGCCGGCTGCCCGCCTATGTCGGTTACCTGGTGCGCGCCGAGATCGAGGTGCTGCGCAAGCTCACCAAGGATCCGGCCCGGCCGTACCTGGTGGTGCTCGGCGGCTCCAAGGTGTCGGACAAGCTCGCCGTGATCGATGCGCTGCTGCCCAGCGTGGACCGGCTGCTGGTGGGCGGCGGGATGTGCTTCACCTTCCTCGCCGCGCGCGGGCACTCGGTGGGCGACTCCCTGCTGGAGGCCGACCAGATCGACAACTGCCGCCGGCTGCTGGATTCCGGGCGGATCGTGCTGCCGGTGGACGTGGTGGTGGCCGACGACTTCTCCGCCGAGGCGAACATCCGCACGGTCGGCGCCGGGGACATCCCGGACGGCTGGAAGGGCCTGGACATCGGCCCGGAGTCGGTGACCGAGTTCGCCGGCGTGCTGGCCGGCGCCAAGACGGTGTTCTGGAACGGGCCGATGGGCGTCTTCGAGCTCGCCCCCTTCGCCGAGGGCACCCGGGGAGTGGCCCAGGCGATCGTGAAGGCCACCGCCGCCGGCGCGTTCAGCGTGGTCGGTGGCGGCGACTCGGCGGCCGCAGTGCGCGCGCTGGGCCTGCCCGAGGACGGCTTCTCACACATCTCGACCGGCGGCGGCGCGTCGCTGGAATACCTGGAAGGCAAGCAGCTCCCCGGCCTTGCTGTGCTCGATGCAGCAGGTCCCAACGATTGAGGACCCCGTGCCCCGCAAGACGCTGATCGCCGGCAACTGGAAGATGAACCTCAACCACCTGGAGGCCATCGCCCTGGTGCAGAAGTTCGCCTTCGCGCTGCCGGACAAGTACTACAAGAAGGTCGATGTGGCGGTGATCCCGCCGTTCACCCACATCCGCAGCATCCAGACGATGATCGACGGCGACGAGCTGCTGATGGTGCACGGCGCACAGGACCTGGCGCCCAAGGACTCCGGCGCCTACACCGGGGACGTCTCCGGGCCCATGCTGGCGAAGCTCGGCTGCAGCTACGTGATCGTCGGGCACTCCGAGCGCCGCGAGCATCACCACGAGGACGATGCGCTGGTCAACCTCAAGGTGCGGGCCGCGCTGCGCAATGGCATCACCCCGATCCTGTGCGTCGGCGAGGGCCTCGAGGTGCGCGAGCAGACCGGCCACGTGGCGCACTGCACCGCGCAGCTGGACGCCGCGCTGGCCAAGGTGACCGCCGAGCAGGTGGCCGGCCTGGTGGTCGCCTACGAGCCCGTCTGGGCCATCGGAACCGGCCGGGTGGCCACGCCGGCGGACGCCCAGGAGGTCTGCGGCGCGCTGCGCGCCCGCGTCGCCGAACGCTACGACCAGGCCACCGCGGACTCGTTACGGGTGCTCTACGGCGGCTCGGTCAAATCGGGCAACATCGGCGAGCTGGTGGCCGAGCCGGACGTGGACGGAGCGCTGGTGGGCGGCGCCAGCCTGGATGCCGACGAGTTCGCCAAGCTCTGCGCGATCGCCGCCGGCGGGCCCCTGCCGTGATGAAGCCCTGATCGAGGCTTCAGACGCGGACGAGCTACTCTGTTAGTCCGCGCCTCGGGGGTACGGCCAGTGAGGCCTCCCGGGTGCGCGCAAGTACCCGTCGGATGAGGATGGCATGAAGCTCGCCCTGCAGATCGTTCTGATCGTCACCAGCGTGTTGCTGGTGCTGCTCATCCTCCTGCACAGGGGTCGCGGCGGCGGCCTGTCATCCCTGTTCGGCGGGGGTATGCAGTCCAGCCTCTCCGGGTCCGCGCGAGCGGAGAAGAATCTGGATCGAATGACGCTGTTCGTCGGCGCACTCTGGGTGGTCGCGATCGTCGGAACAGGTCTGTTGGTGAAGCTCGGTAGCTGAGACCCGCGCGGGGGCTTGGCTCAACGACTGAGGCAGAGGTTCGCATGGCCGGTGGAAACGCGATCCGGGGGACTCGGGTTGGCGCGGGTCCGATGGGTGAGTCTGAGCGGGGTGAGACCGCGCCTCGGGTGCGGGTGTCCTACTGGTGCGCCAACGGGCACGAGACCAAGCCGTCCTTTGCTTGCGATGCGGAGCAGCCGGAGAGCTGGGACTGTCCTCGGTGTGGCTTGCCGGCGGGGCCGAACCAGGAGCAGCCGCCCGCGCCGCCACGCAACGAGCCCTACAAGACCCATCTCGCCTACGTCAAGGAACGGCGCAGCGACGCCGATGGCGCCGCCATCCTGGACGAGGCGCTGACCAGGCTCAAGGCGCACCGCGAGGGCGTCTAGACACCCTCGCTGGACCGCCGCACCCCTAGGTCTCGCCGGGGGTGCGGCGTCAGCGTCCGGTGTGCCTCGTCCGTGTTGTCGCGAGCGTGGGTCTCCAGCCATCCCTCGCGAGGTACGCCGGCCGGCCCCTTTTGATGTCCGATGTGACCCTCTAGCGTGCCGAAAATGAGCCGTTGGACGTTGTCCCCGGACCAGATCCCGACCGCCTGGTTCAACGTGGCGCCGCATCTGCCGACCCCGTTGCAGCCGCCGCTGCACCCGGCTACCCGGGAGCCGATCGGGCCGGACGACCTGGCGCCGCTGTTCCCGATGGCGCTGATCGGCCAGGAGGTGAGCGCCGAGCCGTGGATTGATGTTCCCGGCGAGGTGCTGGACATTCTGCGGCTGTGGCGCCCGACGCCGCTGGTCCGCGCGGTCCGCCTGGAGCGGGCGCTGGGAACCCCGGCACGCATCTACTTCAAGGATGAGTCGGTGTCCCCGGCCGGCAGCCACAAGCCGAACACCGCCGTGCCGCAGGCGTTCTACAACAAGGCCGAGGGGATCACCCGGCTGGCCACCGAGACCGGGGC
>DASWST010000086.1:0-95296 GCA_036402515.1 Pseudonocardia sp. | reverse complement strand
GACCATCGCCACTCACGACGGTGTTAGCGGGAGCCGACGCCGACCCAGGAGAAGCCGGCGCGGCGCAGCACGTCGGGGTCGAGCAGGTTGCGGGTGTCCACCACGGTGCGGTTGGCCGCCACCCGGGCCAGCGCCGGCCAGTCCAGCGCGCGGAACTCCGGCCACTCGGTGAGCACCACGATCGCGTCGGCATCCTTGGCCGCGGCCATCGCGTCATCGGCCACCGCGATGCCGTCGGTCAGCCCGGCCACCGGGTCCGGACAACCAGGGTCGAATCCGGTCAGCTCGGCGCCCTCGGCGCGCAGCCCGGCGGCCACCGCCAACGCCGGAGAATCACGCAGATCATCGGTACCGGCCTTGAAGGTCAACCCGAGCAACCCGATCCGCTTGCCCGCCAGCGACCCACCCACCGCCGCCCGCACCTTGGCCACCATCCGGCCGCTTTGCCGCTGGTTGGTCTGCAACGAGGCATCCAGCAACGGGAACTCATATCCCGCCGCGTCGCAGATCTGCATCAACGCGTGCGTGTCCTTGGGCAGACACGAGCCGCCCCAGCCCGGGCCCGGCTTCAGGAAGGCCTGCCCGATCCGCCGGTCATAGCCCATTCCCTCGGTGACCTCCTGCACGTCCGCGCCCAACCGCTCACACAACTCCGCCATCGCATTCACGTATGACAGCTTCATGGCCAGGAAACAGTTCGCCGCGTACTTGACCAGCTCCGAGCTGGCCGCGTCGGTCAACAACGTCGGCGCACCCAACCGCGAATACAACGCGGCCACCCGCTCCGCCGCATCCTGCTGATCACAGCCGACCACGATCCGGTCCGGATTCAAGAAATCGTGCACCGCGCTGCCCTCCCGCAAGAACTCCGGATTGGACACCACCGCCACATCGCGGCGTCCCAACAACTGCCGCGTCCGGGCCGCCGTCCCCACCGGCACGGTCGACTTGTTCACCACCACACACCCGCGCGGCAACAAATCCCGCACCTCGTGGGCGACCGCCTCCACCGCCGCCAGGTCAGCCGCGCCGCCCTCACCCATCGGCGTGGGCACACACAGGAACACCACCTCGACCGGCTCCTCAACCGCGCCCAACGGGGCGACCGCCTCCCGCGCGCCGAGCACGAACGACAACCGACCCGCCGCCATCCCCTCGGCCACCAGCTCGGTCAGGCCCGGCTCCAGAATGTCCACATCACCGTCGCGCAGCCTGGCGATCTTCTCCGCGTCCACATCCGCGCACACCACCCGATGTCCCAGCGACGCCAAACACGCGCCGGTGGTCAAACCGACGTAACCAGCACCGATAACGGCAATCCGACGAACAAACACGATGCTCCTTAGGGCCGAGGTGAAGGTTGCGCGCGGCCGGAGCGGCGGTGAACGTCCGCGCGCTGGGGCTGATCCCGGGATCGGCGTTCGACTGGGGGGCGGTGGAGCTACTGATCGCCGGTGCCGTGGGTCAGGGTGCCTCGAACCTCATTGTCGCGGCCGGCCCGGTATCGGAGCAGGCCTACAAGCCTGAACATTGGTGATCTCTGAGCTGTCCGGAAGGTGCCCTCGGCGGTATCCGCCGGGAGGTGGCTCAGGGGGCGCGGTGGAATCGCTCGCGGCGGCCGAGCCTGACCAGCCGCAGCCACTCGGCAAAGCCCCTCGGGTCACGCTTGGAGATCAGGAAGTACCAGCCGAACCGGGCCAGCTCCAGCGCGCCGATCAGCCGCATCCCGCGCTGGCCGAACAGGTAGCCGCGGTTGCGGTAGGTGTAGTACCGCTTGACCGGGTCCTCCGGGTCCTGGGCGTGCAACCGGCCGCCCAGCATCGGCTTGAACTCGTCCGAGCCGTTGGGGTGCACGTACACCGCGCGCAGGCAGGTGCCGAACGACAGCCCGGAGCGGACCACCCGCCGGTGCATCTCCACCTCGTCGCCGCGGACGAACAGGCGCAGGTCGGGGACGCCCACCACATCCAGGGTGCTGGCCCGGAACAGCGCGCCGTTGAAGAAGGAGGCGATGCCGGGCAGCAGTTCCTCGCCGCCGAGTGCGTCCCGGCCCCGGTGCCAGCGCAGCCCCCGGCGCAGCGGGAAGGCCAGCGTGTCCGGGTCGGCCTGGTCGGCCACCACCGGGGAGATCACCGCGAGCTCGCGGCGGCGGGCAGTGTCCAGCAGGGTGGCCAGCACGTGCTCGTCGGCGGCCCGCCCGTCGTCGTCGCCCAGCCAGACCCAATCCGCGCCGAGCGCGAGTGCGTGCAGCATGCCCAGCGCGAACCCGCCGGCGCCGCCCAGGTTGTGCCAGGACGGCAGGTAGGTCACCGGCAGCCCGCAGGCTTCCACTACCTCGCGGGCCGGCTGGTCCGGGCCGTTGTCCACCACCACCAGGTGGGCGATCGGGTGGGTCTGTTTGGCCATCGCGGCCAGCGAATCGACCAGTAGCGCCGAGCGGTACCGGGTGACCACCACGGCCACCACCGAGTCGGGCGGGAGCTTCTCCACGCTCACCGGCGCTCGCTCAGCTCGGCGTAGACGTCCCGCCCTTTGTAATGGTTGAGCACGTCGCGCAACGGGCCGTGGTCCTTGATCTGGCCGTGGTCCATCCAGATCCCGGTGTCGCACAGGTCCACCAGGAACTCGTCGGAGTGGGAGGCGAACACCAGCATCCCGGAGCGCTCTACCAGCGAGTTCAGCCGGTCCCGCGCCTTGGCCAGGAACTCGGAGTCGACCGCGCCGATGCCCTCGTCGAGCAGCAAGATCTCCGGGTCGATACTGGTCACCACGCCGAGCGCGAGCCGCACCCGCATGCCGGTGGAGTAGGTGCGCAGCGGCATCGACAGGTAGTCGCCCAGCTCGGAGAACTCGGCGATGTCATCCACCCTGTCCTGCATCTGCTTGCGGGTCATGCCCAGGAACAGCCCGCGCACCATGATGTTCTCGAAGCCGGAGATCTCCGGATCCATCCCGACACCCAGGTCGAACACCGGTGCCACCTTGCCCTGGATGAGGGCGCTGCCCCGGGTCGGCTCGTAGATGCCGGACATCAGCCGCAGCAAGGTGGACTTGCCGGCGCCGTTGTGCCCGACCAGACCGACCCTGGCGCCCTGGCGCAGGTTCAGGTTGATGTCGCGCAGCGCCTCGATGATCGGTACCCGGCTCTCCGTGCCGATCTTGCCGCCGGCCTTGCCGAGCACCGCCTTCTTCAGCGACCGGCTCTTCGCGTCGAAGATCGGGAAGTCGACGAAGGCGTGCTGGATGTCGATGCTGACCATTACTCACTCACACCCAGTACGCGACGCGGGATCGGTAGTTGCGCAGTACGAGCAGGGCCATCGCCCAACCCACCACGGTAATCGCCCCGGCCACGATCCAGTGCCGCCAGACGATGGCCTCGCCCAACAACGGCTCGCGCAGGATCTCCAGGTAGTGCATCACCGGGTTCAGCTCGGCCAGCCGGGCCCGCTCCGCGACGTGCGGGTTCGGGTTGTTGGCCAGCGTGCCGTAGTCCCAGACGATCGGCGTCAGGTAGAAGACCAGCTGAACCACGCTGGCGATGATCGGCGGGATGTCCCGGAACCGGGTGGCGATGACGCCGGCCACTATCGCGATCCAGAAGCCGTTGACCATCAGTAAAACGAACGCGGGAATCGCCAGCGCCAACGTCCAGCTGATCGGCTGCGGGAAGATGATGATCAGGATCAGCCAGATCGCCAGGTTGTGCAGGAAGAACAGCGTCTGCCGCCAGACCAGCCGGAACACGTGCAGGCTCAGCGGCGCGGGCAGGAACCTGATCAGGCCTTCGTTGGCGATGAAGACCTCGCTGCCCTCCAGCATGCAGCCGGAGATGAAGTTCCAGATCAGCAGGCCGGTGGCCACGTAGGGCAGGAACTTCTCGTAGTCGCTGTTGAACAGCGCCGCGTAGAGAATGCCCAGGCCCACCGCGAGCACGCCCATGCTGATGCTGATCCACAGCGGGCCAAGCACCGACCGGCGGTAGCGCTGCTTGATGTCCTGCCAGCCCAGGTAGCCCCACAGTGATCGCTGCCGCCAGCCTTGTCGCAGGTCACCGAACGCCCGATGCCAGCTCCGTGACCCGGCCACCGCGGCTGCGGGCGGCTCGGCCGAGTCGACACTCACGGTGCTGGACATGGCTGACAACGGTACCCGTTGCCTCTGCGCCGCTTGTGAGTGGAGAGCACTCCACGCGCCGAGGCTCCGCGCAACGAGCGGGCTACAGGTACTGACCGGTACCTCGGCCGCCCAGACCCTCGGGCACGCCCTGCTGGCCGCCGGTGCCGGGTGGCAGTCCCCGGCGCATCTGCTCGAGCTGCTGGCGGGCGGCCATCTGCTGGGCGAACAGCGCCGTCTGGATGCCGTGGAACAGGCCCTCCAGCCAGCCGACCAGCTGCGCCTGGGCGATGCGCAGCTCGGAGTCCGAGGGTGTGGTGTCCTCAGTGAACGGCAGGCTCAGCCGGTGCAGCTCCTCGGTCAGCTCGGGGGCGAGGCCCTGCTCCAGCTCCTTGATCGAGTTCTCGTGGATCTCCCGGAGCCGGACCCTGGACGCCTCGTCCAGCGGCGCGGCCCGCACCTCCTCGAGCAGCTGCTTGATCATCGTGCCTATCCGCATAACCTTGGCGGGCTGCTCCACCATGTCCATCACGCCACCCGATTCGGACTGTTCCTGGTCCGATCCCTGGCTGCCCGGCACTCTGGCCATACCGACGGGCGAGCCGTCCGGCCCTATCACCATGACCTGCTGCTCGCCGTTCTCGGGCTGCTCCGTTGGCTGGGTCATATGTCCATCCTGGCCTCTGTTCGTGCCGCAGTCGAATCCGGGGGATACCCCGACGGACTCGCCTGACACATGCGTCCGGTGGTCTAACCCGAGCTGCCTCCACGATCAACTTGTGGTCGCCGTTACCGTATGATGATGCCCTTTGATGTGGCCCGGGTTCGTGGGCTGACTCCCGCGATCGGCGACGGTTGGGTGCATCTGGACGCGCCCACCGGTGCCCAGTGCCCGGAACAGGTCGCATTGACCATGGGCACGGCGGTACGCGCGCCCATTTCCCCGCCCGGCGAAGCCTTCCCGGCCTCGCAACGCGCCGAGGTCATCGAGGACGCCGCGCGGCAGGCGGTCGCCGACCTGGTCGGGGCGGATCCACGCGGAGTGGTGCTGGGGCCGGGGCGGGAGGTACTGATCGGCCGGCTGGCCACCGCATTATCGCCGAGCTGGCAGCTGGGCGACCAGATCGTGCTCTCCCGGCTGGACGACGTGGCCAACGTGGCCCCGTGGCGTGCCGCCGCCGAGGCGCGGGGCATCGGGGTGCGCTGGGCGGAAATCGAGATCGAGACCTGCGAGCTCCCGGAGTGGCAGTACGAGCAGCTGCTCGGCGGCGACTCGGTGCGGCTGGTCGCGGTGACCGCCGGCTCCGAGCACGTGGGCACCCGCCCCGCGGTGGCGCGCATCGCGCAGCGGGCGCACCGGGCGAACGCGCTGGTCGTGGTGGACGGCTACGCGGCGGCGGCGTGCGGTCCGCTGCGGATGAACGAGCTCGGCGCGGACGTGCTGGTGCTGACCGCCTCGGCGTGGGGCGGCCCGCAATGCGGCGCGCTGGTGTTCGCCGACCCTGGCCTGCTCGACCGGCTGCCCTCCTGCTCGCTGGACCCACTGGCCAGCGGTCCGGAGCGCCTCGAGGTCGGCCCGCACTGCTACCCGCTGCTGGCCGGGCTGGTCGCCTCCATCGACTACCTGTCCACCCTGGACGACGAGGCACAGGGCGAGCGCCCGGACCGGCTGGCCACCTCGATGCGCTCAGTGGCCCAGTACCAGTCCGAACTGATGGAAAAGCTGATCTACGAACTGAAGTTCGTGCCCCGGATCACCATCGTGGGGAACCCGTCCGGCGGAGTGCCCGCGCTGTCGTTCACCCACGACGGCCGCAAGGCGCAGGACGTGGCCGCCTACCTCGCCGACCGGGGTGTCTGCGCGGTGGCCGACATGGGTGACCACGGCGTGCTGGAGCACCTGGGCAGCGGCGAGGTCGGCGGCGTGGTCCGGATCGGCCTGGCGCACTACACGACCACCTCGGAGATCGACCAGCTCGCCCGCGCCCTCAACGAAATGGTCTGATCCGACAACCGGCAGGGTCCCGCTAGGGCCCCTCAGCCGCCGAAATTCGGGTTGACCAGGAGCAACTTGCCGATCACGCCGCCCTCGCCGAGCAACCGGTGCGCCTCGCTCGCCTCGGGCAGCGGCAGCCGGGCGTGCACCACCGGCTTGACCCGCCCGGACTCGATCAGCGGCCACAGCCCGGCCCGTACCTCGGCGACGATGACCGCCTTGCCGTCCGGGCCGTCGGTGGGCCGCCCGCGCAGGTTCGTTGCGGCGATGCTGGCCCGCTTGCGCAACACGGTGCTCAGGTCGATCTCGGTCTTGGTTCCGCCCTGCAGACCGATGATCACCAGGCGCCCGCCGGGGGCCAGCCGGTCGATGTTGTCGGCCAGCGCGGCGGCGCCCATGTTGTCCAGGATCACGTCCGCGCCGCGCCCGCCGGTGGCTTCCCTGAGCTGGTCGGCGATGTCCTTGTCGTGGTAGTCGATAGCCAGCTCGGCGCCCAGCTCGCGGCAGCGCTCCAGCCGCTCCGGGTTGCCGGCGGTGGCGGCCACCCGGGCACCCAGCGCGGCCGCCACCTGGATGCCGTGGGTACCGATGCCGCCGGTGCCGCCTTGGATGAGCACCAGCTCGCCGGCCCGCAGCCCGGCCACCCCGACCAGGTTGGACCACACCGTGCAGGCCACTTCGGGCAGCCCACCGGCGTCGATGAGATCCCAGCCGGGTGGCGTGGGCAACAGCTGCCCGGCCGGCACCGCGACCTTCTCCGCGTACCCGCCGCCGGCGAGCAGTGCGCAGACTTCGTCGCCGGCCTCCCAGCTGGACACGCCGTTGCCCACGGCGGAGATCCGGCCCGAGCACTCCAGCCCGATGATGTCCGAGGCGCCGGGCGGCGGGGGGTAGTAGCCCTGGCGTTGCAGCGTGTCAGCGCGGTTCACGGCGGTCGCCGCGATGTCGATGACCACCTCTCCTGGGCCGGGCTCGGGGTCGGGTACCTCGGTCCATTCCAGGACTTCTGGGCCGCCTGGTTCGCGGACGGTGATCGCGTGCATGGCGGGACGCTATCCCGAACGGGCGAAACGCGCCTCGCGAAGCCGCCAGCGACGGTGCCGCCTTCGGCCGGACTGGCCGTTGGAAGCGGGCGCTAGCGAGGTGCTCCGTTCGTTGCGGTCAACTCCTCGCGCTCGGCGAACCGGGCCAGCCCGGGGACCAGGGCCACCGCGATGATGCCGAGGACGACCCAGCCGCCGGCCACGATCGGGAAGGCCGCGCCGGCGCCGGTCGGATACGGCACCACGTTGCGGAAGACGGTGTAGCCCAACACCACCAGCGCCAGGACCGGGATGACCAGCTCCCACATCGGCACCGTCCTGGGCGGGGTGAAGAACAGCAGCCGGATCGCACCCACCGTGGTCACCAGGTAGACCACCAGCAGGATCAGCGTGCCGATCGTCCCGGTCCACAGGAACACGTCCATCGCGGCCGCCCCGGCACCCCATGCGCACACCGCCACGATCGCGTACATGGCCAGCACCACGACCGCCGCCGAGGCCGCCGGGGTGCCCAGCCGGGACACCTTGCCGAGGCCTCGGTCACCGACCGCGTCCCGGCTGAGCGCGTACAGCAGCCGGGAGGCGCCCACCGCGCAGGCCAGCGCGCAGCCGAACGCGCTGATCGCGGCGCCCAGGGAGATCAGGTCACCGACCCAGGCGCCGACGTACTGGGTACCCAGGTCGCCCAGCAGCGAGCTGGAGTGGGTGAACGCCGCCACCCCCTCGTCGCTGGTGCCGAAACCCATCACCTCCACCGCGGTGACGAACACGAAGTAGCAGCCGCCGAAGATCGCCGTGCCGAGGATCGCCCTGGGGATGTCCCTGCGGGGTTGGCGGGCCTCCTCGCCCAGGGTGGCCGCCGCCTCGAAGCCGGCGAAGGACAGGAAGCCGAACACCACGCCGAGGAACAGCGCCGAGGTGTCCGTGCCGGGCGCCACGGTGAACACGCTCCAGGTCGGGCGCAGCCCACCGGGCGCGGTGCCGGCGAACAGGTGCACCAGCACGGCCACCGAGACCGCCAGGATCAGCGCGACGGTGACCCCCTCCACGGTGAGCAGCACCCGGGTGCCGCCGCGTACCGGGATCACCGTGAGCAGCCAGACGAGCACCAGGGCCAGGGCGCTGATCAGGAACGGCACCCACCCGGGCGGGTCGGTCAACAGCCCCACCTGCTGCAGGAAGGACGTGCCGAAGATGCCGGCGGCGGTCGAGGTCACCACGCCGTAGAAGCAGTAGGTGCCCATCAGCGACCAGCCGGCCACGGTCCCCGCCCGGGCGCCCAGCGTGCTGGCCACGAACGCGTACACCGAGCCGGCGTGATTGAACCGCTGACACAGCCGGACGAACACGTAGGCCACCAGCAGCACACCGACGGTGGCGATCAGGAAGGCCAGCGGTACCGCCCGGCCGACCGACCCGGCGGTGCCCTGCGGGTTGATGTTCGCCGCCATGCTGGGCGCCATCAGCGCGATGGAAAGGCCGACGGCCTGCCAGACCGAGAGACTGCGCCGAAGTGTGGCCTGGCCCACCGCACTCGTGCCGGCCGCGGTCGTAGGCTCCCTCAAAGGGACTGGATCGGGCGAAGTCATGGCAGTCTCCTTGACGCGGTCCATCCCCGACCGAGCAATGCCGCGGTCTGCGTGCGGCGTGATCTTCAAACCACGAGCTTCAAAGTATCTTTCCGAATGAATGCCCGGGCAAGGTCCCGCGAGACCTCCGGAAGACACCGAGGGGCGGTACATGGACGAGCAGGAGCGGGCCGAGCGGGTGGCCAGGGGGCGCCGGCAGGCGGAGTGGCTGGCTTCCCGTGACGTCGCCGCCGTGGCGGTGACGTTTGTGGATACCAGCGGGATCACCCGGGTCAAGGGGGTCCCGGTGTCGGTGTTCGACCGGGTCTCCGGCTGGGGCGTGGGCACCACCCCGGTCTTCGACGCATTCCTGCTCGACGATTCGATCGCGGCCACCCCGGCCGCGAACCCCAGCGGCGACCTGCGGCTGGTGCCGGATCTGCACCGGCTGGTTCCGCTGGCCGCGCAGCCGGGGTGGGCCTGGGCGCCGGGGGACCGGTGGACCCAGGAGGGGGAGCCGCACCCGGGTTGCGGCCGGCTGCTGGCCACCCGGCTGGTTGACCGGCTGGCCCAGGCCGGGGTGACCGCCAAGGCCGCGTTCGAGGTGGAGTGGGTGCTCTTCCGAGGGTCCGAGGACGACCCCCAGCCGGCGGCGGTCGCTCCGGCGTACGGCATGGGCCGGGTCATTGAGGTGTCCGACTACGCGGTGGAGCTGCTGCGCACGTTGGGCGCGCAGGGTGTGGCCGTGCAGCAGTTCCACCCGGAGTACTCGCCGGGACAGCTAGAGCTCTCTGTGGCGCCAGAGTCGCCGGTGGCCGCCGCCGACACCGCCGTGCTGGTCCGTTCCACCATCCGCGCGGTGGCCGCCCGGCGCGGGCTGTCGGTGTCCTTCTCCCCGTCGGTCGAGGCCGGCGGGGTGGGCAACGGCGGACACCTTCACCTGTCGCTGCACCGCGGCGGGCGCTCCCTGTTCAGCGGGGGCGACCGCCGGTTCGGGCTGACCGAGGAGGCCGAGGCGTTCATCGCCGGGGTGCTGGAGCGGCTGCCCGCGCTGCTTGCGGTCGGCGCGCCCAGCGTGGCCAGCTACCTGCGGCTGCTGCCCTCGCACTGGGCCGGCGCGTTCGCCTGCTGGGGCCTGGAGAACCGCGAGGCCGCCGTGCGGTTGGTCACCGGGTCGGTCGGCGAGCAGGCCCGGGCGGCCAACTTCGAGATCAAGTGCATCGACCAGAGCGCAAACCCGTACTTGCTGGTGGCGGGCGTGCTGGCCGCCGGATTGGCCGGGCTGGAGGAACACGCCAGCCTGCCCGAACCGGTGGACGGTGACCCGGCGGGGCTGTCCGAGGCGGAGCGCTCCGAGCGGGGCATCACCCGGCTGCCCGAGCAGCTGGGCGACGCGGTGGATGCGTTCGCTGCCGACAAGGTGCTCAACGACGCGTTCGGTCCGCTGCTGACCGAGACACTGCTCGCCGTGCGCCGCGCCGAGATCGACCTGTTCGCCGACGCCAGCCCCGAGGAGATCGTCGCCGCGACCCGGTGGCGGCACTGATGGGGGCAGCCCCGGCGGCGGTGCCTGGCCCGTGGCCCGAGTGGGTCGGCGCGCTGAAGTTGATCGATCACCACTGCCACAGCGTGGTGGGTGCCGCGTTGGACCCGGCCGGATTCGGCGCGCTGCTCACCGAGGCACCGGCACCGGCGCCCGGGGCGGACCCGTTCGACTCGGCGGTGGGCCTGGCGGTGCGCCGCGAGTGTGCCCCGGTGCTGGACCTGCCGGCGCATGCCCCGGCCGCCGACTACCTGGCCCGCCGCGCCGAGTTGGGGGTGGCCGAGGTGGCCCGCCGGCTGTTCGCGGAGTCCGGCACCGCGCGGCTGCTGGTGGATCACGGGTTCCGCGGTGACGACCTGCTCGGGCTGGACGAGCTGGCCTCGGTGGCCGCCGCGCCGGTGGACGAGGTGGTGCGCCTGGAGGCGGTAGCCGAACAGCTGGCCGACGCCGGGGTGAGCGCCGAGGACTACCCCGAAGCGCTGGCCACCGAGGTACACCGGCGGGCCGAGTCGGCGGTGGGTTGCAAGTCCATCCTGGCCTACCGCTACGGCTTCGACGTGGACCCGACCCGGCCGTCCCCGGCGCAGGTGGGAGTGGCCACCGACCGGTGGCTGACGCAACGCGCCCGCGACCGTGCCGCCCGCCGGATCACCGACCCGGTGCTGCTGCGGCACGCGCTCTGGTGCGGGGTGGACGCCGGGCTGCCGGTGCAACTGCACACCGGGTTCGGTGACCCGGAGGAAGACCTGCACCGGGCCAACCCCGCGCTGCTGGCCGGGTTCTGCCGGGCCACCGAGCACACCGGAACCGCGATCGTGCTGCTGCACTGCTACCCGTATCACCGGGAGGCGGCCTGGCTGGCGCACTCCTTCCAGCACGTCTACCTGGACGTCGGTCTGGCCTCCACCTACGTCGGCTACCGGGCGTCGGCGCTGCTCGCCGAGGTGCTCGAGCTGGCCCCGTTCGGCAAGGTGCTCTACTCCTCCGACGCGTTCGGCCTGCCCGAGCTGTACCTGGTAGCCGCGCGGGCGTTCCGGCGGGCGGTGTCGGAGGTACTCGGCGGCTGGCAGAACAGCGGCGAGGCGGCCGAGGCGGACGTACCCCGGATCGCCCGGATGATCTCCGAGGAGAACGCCCGCCGGCTCTACCGATTGCCGGTGGCCGCATGACGCACGTGAACGGCGCGGCGCTGGCTCCGCTGCTGGCCGCCGAACTGCCGGCGGAGATGCTGGCCGCGGTGGCCCTGCGGCAGCGCTTGCACCGCGACCCCAGGCTGTCCGGCCAGGAGGACGACACCGCCGAGGCGGTGTGCGCGGCGATCACCGACGGCGCCGAGCCGCTGGCGGCGAAACCGGAGCGGGTGGCCGGCACCGGGAGGTTGGTGCGCCTTGGCCCGGCCACCGGACCGTCCGTGGCGCTGCGGGTCGAGCTGGACGGTTTGCCGCTGGTCGAACAGACCGGGCTGGCCTACGCGTCCGGCTCCGGGGTGATGCACGCCTGCGGGCACGACCTGCACTGCGCGGCGCTGGTCGCGGTGGCCAGGGCGGTTCGGCGGATGGAGCGGGACGGGCTGGCCGAGCTGCCGCGCGGGCTGCTGCTGGTGCTGCAGCCCAGGGAGGAAGCGGCGCCGAGCGGCGCCGGGGACGTGCTGGCCGACCCGGCGTTCCTCGCCCACGACGTGCGCGCGGTGGTCGGCGCGCATGTCCAGCCGGTGTTGCCGCGCGGGGTGGTGAGCGCCCGACCGGGCCCGGTAAACGCCTCCAGCGACGAACTGCTGATCACCATCACCGGCCGGGGTGGGCACGCCGCCTACCCGCATCGCTCTGACGACCCGGTGCTGGCGCTGTCCCAGACCGTGGTGGCGCTGCACCACCTGGTGTCGCGGCGGGTGAATCCGCTGGACTCGGCGGTGCTCACCATCGGCAAGCTGGACGCCGGCACGGCGGGCAACGTCATCCCGGCGTCGGCCAGGGCGTACGGCACGATCCGCGCGCTGGACCTGGCCGACCGGCAGCGGCTGCGCGAGGCCACCCGGGAGGTGGTGACGCACACGGCGGCCGCCTACCACTGCACCGGAACCGTGCAGATGGTGGAGAACGAGCCCGTGCTGCACAACGACGCCCGGCTGGCCTCGGCGATCCTCCCGGTGCTCGCCGGCCTGGGTCTGCGCCCGGACGAGGAGTTCCGGTCCTGCGGCTCGGACGACTTCTCGCACTTCAGTGACGCGCTGCCGTCGGTGATGCTATTCGTCGGGGTGGACGACGGCTCGCCTGGCGCACCCGGGTTGCACGACGCCCGGTTCGCGCCACCGGACACGGTGGTCGGCGAGCTGGCCAACGCCTACCTGGCCGGCCTGGCGGGCGCGCTGCAGCTGCTGTCGTAAGGCGCCCGATCGGCCGGGTGTGCGGCGGCGGCCGGGGTTACTTGGCGAGGAACCCGGCGTCCACCGGGAGCGCCACCCCGGTCACGTAGCGGGCCTCGTCGGAGACCAGCCAGGCGATCGCGTTGCTGATGTCGGAGACCTCGACGAGCTGCACGTCCATCAGGTTGGACAGGTCGGGGCCGTCCGCCGGCATTGCGGCGAGCACCTCCTGCATGGCCTCATTGATGATCATGGGGGTGTTCACCCCCGTCGGGTGCACCGAGTTGACCCTGATGTTGTGTGGCGCCAGCCAGTTCGCCCAGCTGCGGGTCAGCCCCACCAGGGCGTGCTTCGCGGCGGTGTATCCCTCCATGCCGGCGTTGCCACTGCCGCCCCGCCCGGTCAGCGCCATCACCGAGCCGGTGAGCACGATCGACCCGCCGCGGCCCTGCTCGATCATCGCCGGCGCCGCCGCGTGCACCGTGTTCCACACGCCGATCAGGTTGATCTCGAGCACCTCCCGGAACGCGGTAGGGGGCTCGACGCCGTCGCGGACCATCCCGATCCCGGCGTTGGCCAGCACAATGTCGACCCCGCCCAGCTGGCCGATGCCCTCGTCGACCGCGGCCTGCATCGCCTTCGAGTCGCGCACGTCCGCCTCGACGGCCACGATCCGCCGGTTCAGCGCCTCCACCTCGGACACCGTCTCGGCCAGGTCCGCGCTGGTCGCCAGCGGATAGGCCACCGCGTCGATCTGCCGGCAGATATCCACCGCGATCACGTCCGCGCCCTCCCGGGCCAGCCGCACCGCGTGGCCGCGCCCCTGCCCTCGGGCCGCCCCGGTGATCAGCGCAACCTTGCCTTCGAACCGTCCCGCCACGAAATCATCCCCCTTTGGACCGACGTCGAAGCTAGTCCAGCCGGCGCTCCGGCGCAGTGGATTTCCCGGCGGCTCGCTTCTCAGGTTGGGAACGTGACGTAGGGCGGACAGGGTCAGGTCATCGGCACCTCGACGTCCGACCCTTCCTCAGCTCAGCGGCGCTGCCGTCGCTTCAAACCACATTGAGGCCGGAAAGTGTGGGGGAGCGCACGCCAACTGATCGTGCCCCGAGGTTGCTGATCGCGCTCGAGATGACTACTGCTCGAAGTGGCCGAACAGTGCAACCTGGGGGAGGACAGCACGATGAATCGCGGTACCTGGCAGCGGCTGGCAGCCCTGACTCTCGTGCCGACGGCGTCACTGGCCCTCGGCATGGGCACCGCGTCCGCCGAGCCGATCGGCTCCCAGCGGACCGTGCCGGCACAGACCTACGGCGGGAATGAGAACGGAACCAGCGGCGGCCTCGGCGGAGGGATTGACGACTTCGTCCAGCAGCTACTCACTTACCTCTTCGGCAGCTCCTCGGGCTCGACCGGTTCCTCGACTGGTTCGGGCTCGGCCGGCGGCACGACGAGTTCGACCGGCACCACGAGTTCGACCGGCACGACGAGTTCGACCGGCACGACGAGTTCGACCGGCACGACGAGTTCGACCGGCACCAAGAGCACGACGGGCGCCAGCGGCTCGACTGGCACCACGAGCACGACGGGCACCACGAGCACGACGGGCACCACGAGCACTAGCGGCGCCACCGGCTCAACCGGCGCCACCGGCTCGACGGGCACCACGAGTTCGACGGGTGCTACCCGCTCGTCGGGTGCCACGGGCTCGACGGGCGCCGCCGGCTCGACGGGCGCTACCGGCTCGTCGGGTGCCACGGGCTCGACGGGCGCCGCCGGCTCGATGGGAACCACAGGCTCCACCGGCACCACCGGCTCGGGCCCGACCGGTCAGACAGCCGGCTCCGGGACCAGTTCCAGTTCGGCGGGCGGTGCGGCGAGCAGCCCTAGCGCGGGGTACCCCGGAGTGAATTCATACGGCGGGGTCAACTCCTATGGCTCCGGATCCGGCGGCTAAGGCTCAGCTCATGAGAAAGCCCAGGTCCGCTGTGCACGCCGCTGACCTGGGCCTCGAGGACTCCGGATGACGGGTTCGAACCCGGGTACTCCGCAAGTCACCCCGGCGCGGCGGCTACTACGCACCTCGGTTCTGTGCGCGGCTTCGTCTTCGGCTGAGCTGAGATTCGCGCAGCTCGGCGTGGTGGGGGATGGCGAGCTGGACGATGTCGACGACGTGCTGATCGTCTACGAAGTAGACTTGGCGCTTGCCCTCGCGGCGGGCCCGCACCAAGCCGGCGAGTTTGAGCTTGCTCAGGTGGTGGCTGACGGTGGCCACGCTCTGCCCGACGTGCTCGGCCAGCGTGCCGACGTCACGTTCGTCCTCGGCGAGCAGCCAAACGAGGTGCAACCGCACAGTGGCCGAGAGCAGCCCGAAGGTGGCCGCGGTGTCCTGCAGCAACTCGGGCGGTAAGCCGCCGGGCGGCGCCGGAGGGTTAGCGGCAGGGCCAACGGGCACGAGCTGTCCTTTCGAGCGCGGTGCCCGACAGCGTGACTTACGACTGATGTTTGCACAAGTGTTTGACTGTCTGGCCGGGGGGCGGTGTACTGGTTGGGGCGCCGCCCGATCTTGGGCGGCCGGTATGCGCGGTGGGAGGTGAGCCGGATGACCGGCGAGGGAAGTAGTCGCTGCCGCCACGCGGAGGCCCGGCGACGCCTGGCAGGACTGGGGTAAGCCCCGGCGGTCCGTGTGGTGGCCATCGTTCGTGTTCAGCACGGCACGCCCACTGCCATCACTGACAGGACCGTTCCATGATTCGAAATTCCTCCATGCTCGCCTCGCCTCGCCCGGATGGATCGTCCGCCGCGGCGACAGTTGCCTGGTTGCGTGAGTTGGCCGACGCATCGCCCCTGGCGGTGTTCGTGCAGTTGGGCGCATCCCCCACAGGCCTCACCGAGGCGGAAGCAGCCGAGCGACTGGCTCGGTACGGAGACAACGTCGTAGACCCGCCGGCTCGGGTTGGTGTCGCCGGGCGGGTTGTCGCGGCTCTGCACAGCCCGTTCGTGGCGCTGCTGGCCGGTCTGGGCGTGGTGTTCGCCGGGTTGGGGGATCTGAGCGGGGCGTCGACCGTCGCAGTGATGGTGACGTTGAGCGTGGCGGTGCGGTGGTGGCAGCACGCCCACTCCGACCGCGCGGTGGCCGCGCTCCGGGCTCGGGTGAGCATGACCACGACGGTGCGCCGGCGCGCGGAGGATGGATACCAGCCCAGTGAGCGGGAGGTCCCGAGCCAGGACCTTGTTCCAGGCGACGTGGTACTGCTCGAGCCGGGCGACTTGGTGCCGGCCGATGTTCGGGTGCTGAGTGCGACTGATCTGGTGGTGGACCAGTCGGCGCTGTCCGGCGAGGCGATGCCGGTGTCCAAGCGGCAGCCAGCACCACCCGCATTGGCGTACCGCCGGCGGCAATCCGCGGATCGTCACGGTGCCGGCCCGGAACTGGTGGACCTGCCGGCGCTGTGTTTCGTCGGCACCTCGGTCGTGTCGGGCACCGGCGTAGCGGTGGTGGTCGCAACTGGGACGAACACCTACGTCGGCTCGATCGCCCGCCACACCACCGGTGACCGGCCGCAATCCAGCTTCGACCGGGGGGTGCGCACGGTCGGTTGGACCTTGATCCGGTTCATGCTGGTGCTGGTGCCGATCGTGCTGGCCGTCAACGGGGCGGTGACCGGAGACTGGGCGCGGGCGGTGATGTTCGCGGTGGCGGTGGCGGTCGGGTTGACCCCGGAGATGCTGCCGGTGATCGTGACCACCAACCTGGCTCGGGGTGCCGTGCGCCTCGCCGACGCGAAGGTGATCGTCAAGCGGCTCAACGCGATCCAGGATCTGGGCGCG
Source organism: Pseudonocardia sp. (assembly GCA_036402515.1). Lineage (GTDB taxonomy): Bacteria > Actinomycetota > Actinomycetes > Mycobacteriales > Pseudonocardiaceae > Pseudonocardia. The sequence goes on along the minus strand of DASWST010000086.1, from coordinate 78,837 downwards.
ACGGACGTGCTGTGTGTGGACAAGACCGGCACGTTGACCGAGGACCGGGTGGTCTACGCGCACAGCATTGACCCCGAGGGACGGCCCGATGGCCAAGCAGCCGAGTACGCCTATCTGGCCCTGCATTTCCAGGACGGCCCTCGGATCCGCTTGGACGAGGCGATCCACGCCCAGCTCACCGGCAACGCGGATGACGCCGAGGACCTGCTGATCGAGGCGCTGCACAGCAAGGTCGACGAGATCGGCTTCGACCACCTCCGACGGCGGGGCACCGTGGTGCTGCGCCGCCAACCGGACGAGCATCTCCTGATCACCAAAGGTGATCCGGACGTTGTGCTGGCACGCAGCACCCACGCCCGCGCGCTCGGCGCGGTCACCCAGCTGACCCCCTCGGGCCGCGCGCAGGCCCGCGACATGGTGCGGGCCCACGCCGAGCATGGCATGCGGATGCTGGCCGTAGCGGTCAAGCAGTGCCCGGGGCGGGCTGGTCGCTACGACGAGGACGACGAGTTCGGGTTGACGCTGGTCGGATTCATCGGCTTCGTCGACCCGGTCCGCGAGGGGGCGGCCGAGGCGGTGCGCACGTTGCGCGAGCACGGGGTGGCGATCAAGATCCTCACCGGGGACAACGAACACGTCGCCGCGCATGTCTGCGCGCGGATCGGCGTGCCATCTCGGCGGATCGCGCTCGGCCGCCAAATCGACAAGGCCAGTGACGCCGAGCTGCGCGCGCTGGTCGAGCGCACCAGCGTGTTCGCCAAACTCACCCCGGCGCACAAGTCTCGGATCGTGGCGGCGTTGCGCGAGGGCGGGCACGCGGTCGGCTTTGTCGGGGACGGGGTGAACGACGCGCCGGCTCTGCGTCTCGCTGACGTGGGCATCGCGGCGGACACCGCCACCGACGTCGCCAAGGACGCCGCGGACCTGATCCTGCTGGAGAAGGATCTCGGTGTGATCGCCCGGGGCATCGTGGAGGGCCGGCGGACCCTGGGTAACACGCTCAAGTACGTGCACATCACGGCCAGCTCGAATTTCGGCAATGTGCTCTCCGTGCTGGTCGCCAGCGTGTTCCTGCCGTTCCTGCCGATGTTGCCGATCCAGCTGGTGGCTCAGAACCTGCTCTATGACACCGCGCAGCTGGCGTTGCCGTGGGACCGGGTCGATGCGGAGTACCTGCGCCGACCCCGCCGCTGGGATGCCCGAGGCCTGACCCGGTTCATGTTGGCGTTCGGCCCGCTCAGTTCGCTGTTCGACCTGATGACCTTCGTGGTTCTGTGGTCGGTGTTCGGCGCGGGGACGCAGCCCGCGATGTTCCAGACCGGGTGGTTTGTCGAGGGCCTGGCATCGCAGCTGCTCATCGTGTTTGTGCTGCGCGTCGCGGGGCCGGTCTGGAAGGCGTCGCGGCCCGGCCGCCCGGTCGTGATCGCCGCCTCCGCGGTCGCCATCGCGGGGCTGGTGCTGCCGCTGTCCGGGTTGGCCGGGCCGCTCGGGCTGCGAGCGCTGCCCGGGAGCTACCTGCTCTGGTTGGGCGCGGTCCTGCTCGGCTACGGGGTGGCCGCTGAGTTGACCAAGAGGGTGTATCTGCGGCGCCGACCGACCTGGTGGTAGCCCGACGTCCGCACAACAACACACACCAACTCGACCCGCCGGCTTTGTGCACGTGAGGGGAGCACCCTGATGACCACTCTTGAGATGCTGCTGCGCCTGGGCGCCGGTGTGGGGTTCGGCACGGTGATCGGTTTTGAGCGCCAGTACCGGGCCCGGATGGCCGGCTTGCGCACCAACGCTCTGGTCGCTGGGGGAGCCACCCTGTTCGTCCTGCTGTCCGCGCACGGGTTCACCGGCGCCGCCGCGGACCCGACCAGGGTGGCCGCGCAGATCGTGTCCGGAATCGGGTTCCTCGGCGCCGGGGTGATCCTGCGTGAGGGATTGACAGTGCGCGGACTGAACACGGCGGCCACGCTGTGGTGCTCGGCCGCGGTGGGCGCATTGGCCGGCGCCGGACTGTTCTCGATCGCGGTGGCGGGCACGGTCGCGGTGGTGGCGGTGAACATCGTGCTGCGCCCGGTGGGCCGGGTGGTGGATCGCCGACCCGACACCGGCGCCGAGACCCCGACCTCGTATGAGTTCCTCGCGGTGACCGACGACGCTTCCGAGGCGCACGTGCGCGCGCTGCTGGTGCAGGCGCTGGCCCGCACCGATTTCGCGTTGCGCTCGGTCGCCAGTATCAACGTCGCCGGGAACGGCAACGGTAAGGGCCGAGTCGAGGTCCGGGCGCGGCTGTCGGCCGAGCAGCGCGACGACAAGCAGATGGAAACCGCGATCAGCCGGCTGTCCCTGGAGCCCTCGGTGACCAGTGTGCGCTGGCAGACCGAGTTGCCAGGGGTCAACGGCGAGGAAGACAGGTAGCCCGCGGTGTCCATGCTGCGTACGTTCCCCACCCGTGGTGTGCTGGCCCGGCCGGCGCGCAGCGTCGCCGATGTGGTGGTGTTCCTCGGCGCGGTCGCGCTGTTGTGGCTGCTGGTCCGCGTCGCGCACGGGGTCGACGTCCCGTTCGACCCGGCCACCGCACCGTCGGCGATCTCCACCGATCCGGCGGAACTGCCCTACTACGCGGCCCGCTCGCTCCTGCGGATGTTTACCGCGCTCGCGCTGTCGGTGCTGTTCACCTTCGTCTACGCCACGGCGGCCGCCCGGCTGCGGCGTACGGAGAAAGTCCTGCTGCCGGTGCTGGACATTCTGCAGTCGGTGCCGATCCTGGGCTTCCTGTCGGTGACGATCACCGGGTTCATCGCGCTGTTCCCGGGCTCAGAGCTGGGCCTCGAATGTGCCTCGGTCTTTGCGATCTTCACCTCGCAGGCCTGGAACATGACCTTCGCCTTCTACTACTCGCTGACCTCACAGCCCCGGGAGCTGGACGAGGCAGCCCGGCTGATTCGGCTCTCCCGATGGCAACGGTTCTGGCGTCTAGACGTGCCTAGCGGGATGATCCCGCTGGTCTGGAACGGGATGATGAGCTTCGGTGGGGGCTGGTTCTTCCTCACCGCCTCCGAGGCACTCAGCGTGAACAACCACAACTACGCGCTGCCCGGTATTGGCGCCTACGTCGCCACCGCCACCGCCAACGGTGAGCTGGGCCGGGTGTTGCTGGCGATCGTGGTCATGATCGTCATGGTGGTCGGCGTGAACGTGCTGTTCTGGCGGCCGCTGACCGCGTGGGCCGAGCGGTTCCGGGTGGAGGAGTCCGAAGCGGCCCAGGCACCGCGCAGCTTCACCCTCAACCTGCTGCGCCGCTCCCGGATCCCCGCCGCGCTCGGCTCGGTGTTCGGGCGCCTGGTTTTCCCCGTCGACCGGGCCATGGCGATCTTCGGGCTGGCCGAGCACCCGCTGCGCCCTGACCCGGTCCGCCGCCGCGCCGGGGACGTGGTGTTCACCGTCGCGATCTCGGCGCTGATCGTCTACGGGCTGGTCAGGATGGCCGGCTTCATCGCGGGCACCGCCGGTTTCGCCGAGGTCGGCCACGCCCTGTTCCTCGGATTGATCACGTTCGCCCGGGTGGTCGCGCTCGTGGTGGTGGCGACCTTGGTCTGGGTGCCGGTCGGGGTGTGGATCGGGCTGAACCCCCCGGTTTCCCGCCTGGCCCAACCTGTGGTGCAGGTGCTGGCCAGCTTCCCGGCGAACTTCCTGTTCCCGCTCGTCACGGCGGTATTGCTGGCTACCGGCATCAGCCTGAACTGGGGTGGCATTCTGCTGATGGCGCTGGGCGCCCAGTGGTACATCCTGTTCAACGTCATCGCCGGGGCCAGCGCCATCCCCAACGACCTACGCGAAGCCGCCGCCAACCTGAGGCTGACCCGCACATTGTGGTGGCGCAGGCTCATCCTGCCGGCGATCTTCCCCAGCTATGTCACCGGCGGCATCACCGCCGCCGGGGGTGCCTGGAACGCCTCCATCGTCGCCGAGGTCGTCTCCTATCACGGCACCACGCTGAGGGCCACCGGGCTCGGCGCCTACATCGCGCTGGCGACCGGCACCGGCAACGCCGGGCACATCCTCATCGGCGTCGCGGTGATGAGCCTCTACGTCGTCGGACTCAACCGGCTGTTCTGGCGCCGCCTCTACGCCCTGGCCGAACGCCGCTACTCGCTGACCTGACCCCGGCTGGAACCCAGCCTGATCCCGCCTTGTCCTGGAGGTTCCCATGACCACACAGACCCCGCTCGGAGCCGGCGAGGTGATCGTCGGTGTGGAGAACGTCAGCAAGAGCTTCACCGGTGCCGCCGGCGACGAGCTCCGTGTCCTGGACGACATCACCTTGCAGTTGCGCGCCGGCGAGATCGTCGCCCTGCTCGGTCGCTCCGGCTCTGGCAAGTCGACCCTGCTGCGCACCATCGCCGGCCTGATCGCCCCTACCACCGGCACCGTGCGCTACCGAGGCACCCAGCTCAACGGCGCGAACCCCGGCACCGCGATGGTGTTCCAGTCCTTCGCCCTGATGCCCTGGCTGACCGTGCAGGACAACGTCGAACTCGGCCTCGCCGCCCAAGGTGTGCCGCCCGCGCAGCGGCGTGAACAGGCTCTCAGGGCGATCGACCTGATCGGCCTGGACGGCTTCGAATCCGCCTACCCCAAAGAGCTCTCCGGTGGCATGCGCCAACGGGTCGGCTTCGCCCGCGCGCTCGTGCTCGAACCCGACCTGCTGCTGATGGACGAACCGTTCTCCGCGCTCGACGTGCTCACCGCGGAAAACCTGCGCACCGAACTCATGACCCTGTGGGGCGGAGACAGGTTTCCCACCAAGGCGATCTGCATCGTCACCCACAACATCGAAGAGGCCGTGTTGCTCGCCGACCGGGTCATGGTGCTCGGCGCCAACCCTGGCCACATCCGCGCCGAAGTCCCCGTCGAGCTCAGCCGACCCCGCGACCGGCGCGCTCCCGCCTTCGCCGCCCTGGTCGATCACCTCTACGACATCCTCACCGGCCGGGAGCCCGACGCGCAGATCCCGGAACCCACGGAGGCCACCCCCACTGCCCGACCGCTGCCCACCGCCTCGGTCGGCGGGCTGGCCGGATTGGTCGAGATCGTCTATGCCAACGGCGGACGCGTGGACCTGCCCGACATTGCGGCGGAGCTCAATTTCGAAATCGACGACCTGCTGCCGTTGGTCGACGCCGCGGCCATGCTCGACCTTGTCCTTGTCGCCGGCGCGGACCTCACGCTCACCCCCACCGGCAAGGCGTTCACCACCGCCAACATCCAGGCCAGCAAAAAAATCTTCGCCGAACAGGTACGGCGCCGAGCACCCCTCGTTCGCACTATCTGCCGAGCACTCGCCAACAGCGCCGACGGAAACCTGCGCGCCGGATTCTTCCTCGACCTGCTCCGCCGGGGCTTTTCCACCCAGGACGCCCAGCAACAACTCGACACCGCCATCGACTGGGGCCGCTACGCCGAACTCTTCGATTACGACACCGATACCGACCAAATCACCGCCGACCCCAACTCCGACCTCCATCACCAACGGGTCGCCTGACTCGACGGCGGAGGGCACCTGCCGCCCACCGGTTGGACGAACGGCCGCTCTCCTGCCGACCGGACGCGCGGCGGCGATCACCGAGGTGCAAAGACGAAGGCCCAGGTCCGGTGTGGACGACCGGTGACCTGGGCCTTAAGGACTGAGCGGATGACGGGAATCGAACCCGCGTTCTCAGCTTGGGAAGCTGACGTTCTACCATTGAACTACATCCGCATGGCCTTGCGTGGGCGAGCTTAGCATCACCGCCGGTACGGCCATTGGAGTGACTCCTTGCCTCCGGCGGGCACCCCGAGTGCCGTATCGACTGCTGAGCAAGGCCAAGGCATTGTGTGGACCGCTACGTACCGGTCGACGAGCCCCCCGTCGACGAAGGGACCCCGATGACGTTGTTCAACCCCGCCGCCTCGAACGGCGCCGGCCCCGCCCACGACGTGCTGCTGATCGCCGGCAGCCGGCCGGAGGCGGTCCGCATTGCGCCGGTCGCGGCGGCCATGGCCAGGGCCGGCCGGATCGAGCCGGTCCCGGTGGCGGCCGGGCCGGACCCGATGATGGTGCACGCCGTACTGGAGGCCATGGGCGTGCCGGCGGCGGTCACCCTGTTGCTCGGTGAGCCTGCGCACAGCGAGGTGGCCGCGGCGGCCGCGCTGGCCGTCCGGTTGGACGAGTTGATGCTCGACCGGGATCCTTCGGCGGTCCTGCTGTCCGGCGGCGGGATCACCGCCGTGATCGGCGCGCAGGTGGCCTTCTGGCGGCAGATCCCGGTGGTGTACCTGGAGTCCGGCGCGGACATCGGCGCCCACCCCTGTCCGTTTCCTGAGGGCGGCAACCGCCGGGTGATCAGCCAGCTCACCTCGATGTTCCTCCGGGGCAGCGACCGTCCCTCGCCGAGCGTCCCGGGCGGCCCGAACACCATCCTGGTCGGCGACACGATGGCCGCCGCCGCACTGTCCGACCCGAAGCTGGCCGCCCTCGCCGAGCGGGCCAGGGCCGGGCGGACCCGGATTGTGCTGCTGGACGCGGCCACCGACGCGGTCGTGGCGGCCGCGCCCGGGTTGCTGGCCAGTCACCCGGACGTGGACGCGGTGTTCATCGGCATGCCCGGCGACGCCGACCTGCTCGGACATCCCCGGGTTTCGGTGCTGGCCCGCTCGGCCCTACCGGACGTGGTCGCCATCATCGCGGTGAGCACCCTGGGGGTGACGGATCGGCACTGGGTCGGCCGGGAGGCGAAGGACTTCGGCCTGCCGACGCTGCTGGTCGAACGGGCCGACCGGCCGGACCTGGTGCCTGATGTGGTCCGCGCCGACCCGGCCGCCGTTCTGACCGCGATAACCCAGCAGCTCGCCGAGCGCCCGGACGGGCGGTGCCAGAACGCCGACCCGGCCGCCGCCGGTCGCGCCGAGCACGCGCTCGCCTGGATGTTCGGCCTGGAGGCGCACCCGGCGCCCACTGCTCGGCCCAGCGCGGGGTCGCAAGGCACCGAGGGCCGAGCGGCCGGAGGGCACTCGCTAGGGTGACCTCGTGCTGCTGTCGGACGGTGACCTGCGCAAGGAGCTCGAGTCGGGGCGTCTCACGCTCGACCCGTGGGATCCGGCCATGCTCCAGCCGTCCAGCGTGGATGTGCGGCTGGACCGGCATTTCCGGGTGTTCCAGAACTCCCGCTACACCCACATCGACCCGCGCGAGCGCCAGGACGAGCTGACCACGCCGGTGGAGCCGGAGGGCGACGACCCCTTTGTGCTGCACCCCGGCGAGTTTGTGCTCGGCTCCACGTTCGAGCTGGTCGGGCTGCCGGACGACCTGGCCGGGCGGCTTGAGGGCAAGTCCAGCCTGGGCCGGCTCGGGCTGCTCACCCACTCCACGGCGGGCTTCATCGACCCCGGGTTCAGCGGGCACATCACCCTCGAGCTGTCCAATGTGGCGAACCTGCCGATCACCCTCTGGCCGGGTATGAAGATCGGCCAGCTGTGCTTGTTCCGGCTCTCCAGCCCGGCGGAGAACCCGTACGGCAGCGCCTCGACCGGTTCCCGCTACCAGGGTCAGCGCGGCCCCACACCGTCCCGGGCGTACCTCAACTTCCACCGCGCCGACACCCGCCGCTGACCCGCGGTCCGCGCTAGCTGAGAATTCACTCCGAGCACCGCAATTATTCTCGATGTGGTGGACGGATCACCCACCACTACAGCGGGGCGAGGAACCAGCCAGCGCACCGGCCAGCGCGTCGAGCAAAGGTTCCGTCGCTTTGTAGCCATCGGCGACAGCACCACCGAGGGCATGGACGACCCGGCCCCGGGCGGTGGCTACCGAGGCTGGGCGGACCGGCTGGCCGCGCGCATGGCCGAGTTGGACCCCCGCTTCGAGTACGCCAACCTGGCCGTCCGAGGACGGTATGCCGGTCAGGTCATGGCCGAGCAACTGGCGCCGGCGGTGGCCCTTCGACCGGATCTGGTCAGCGTCATCGCCGGGGTCAATGACCTACTCCGCCCGCGCTGTGACCTGACCGAGGTGATCGGTCAGCTGGACACGATGTGCGCCACGCTGGTCGCCACCGGGGCCACCGTGCTGACCATCACCCAACCGGATCCGGTCGCGGTGGCCCGGATCGGCCGGCCGATCCGCCGCCGGCTGTTCGCCTACAACGAGGGCGTCCGCGCCTGCGCCGACCGGCACGGCCTGCTCCTGGTCGACTTCGAGCGCATCCCGGAGTGCACCCACCCGATGTTCTGGAGCGAGGACCGGCTGCACCTGAACACCCTCGGGCACACCCGGATGGCCGCGACGGTCGCCGAGGTGCTCGGCATGCCTCCGGTCCCGGGGGAGCCGGGCATCGGGAACAGCGGCGGGCCGGACTCGGTGCTGCCCCCGGCACCCGTGCTGGGCCTGCGCGAGGCGCTGGAGCGGGACGCGGCCTGGGTCGGCCAGTACTTCGCGCCCTGGGTGTGGCGGCATGTGCGCGGGCGTTCCGCCGGCGACGGCATCGTGGCGAAGCGACCGCTGCTCGGGCCGATTATCTGAGAGCGCGAGGAGGAGCCCGGGACCCGGCGGTTCCACTCCGCCCCGGACGGCCCGTCTCCTACTCTGCTCGGGTGACACAGCGGCAGCGCACGCCCATGCCGGTCCGGCGGCGGTGGCCGCTCCGGGTTCTCGCCGGACTCGTCCTGCTCGTGGCCGTCGGGTTGCTCTGGCCGTTCGCCGGCTGGTCCTGGTGGCCGTGGGTCGGCGGGTTGGGCGTGCTGATCCTGCTGTACCTGCTCCGGCTGGACCGGCTGCTGTTCGGCTGGGCGCCGCACCTGGCCGGGCTGGTCACCGTGGTGCTGATGGCCGCGCGCAGCGACCCGTGGGCCTGGGGGCTGGCCGGGGGCATCGCGGTTCTGGGCGTCGGAGTGGCTCGGCTGCCGGACCGGCGGCTGCTGGTCGTCGGCGCGGGCCTGGTGCTGCTGTTCGGCCTCGGTTACGGGGTTGCGCACTTCCGGACCGCGCAGCAGCGCCAGGCCGAGCAGGCCCAGGAGTCCGCCCGGCAGGCCAGCAACGTGATGGCCATCGCCCCCGAGCTGCTGCTGCGCGCGGTGGCCAGGGGTATCGCCGCCGGGGACGCCCGCACCACCTGCGACCTGCTCGGCTCGCCGGCCAGCGACCAGCTCGCCGGTTCGGTCGGGACGCCGGACTGCGCGGCGGCGGTGCGCCAGCTGGCCACCCAGGTCCGCGACCCGGGGGCGTATGCGTCCCCCCTGCTACCGCCGACCGCGCTGGCCAAGCAGCCGGGCGCCACCGGTCAGTCGGGGACCGCCACCCTGGACGGTTGCCAGGCGAAGTGGCCCGGTCCGGACCCCGGCCCCAAGCTCGGCCGGTTCAGCCTGCGCCAGTTCCAGCAGAGCGACCGGTACCTGGTGACCGGCTACAGCTCCTGCCGCTGACCGGTCAGCCGCTGTCGGCCGGCTTGTCGGCAGGGGTCTGTGTGGGCTCGGCTTGCGGGGCCGTTTGCGCCTCGGTAGCGGTGTGCTGGCCGTTGGTGTGCTGGCCGTTGGTGTGTGGGTCGCCGCGCTTGACCGAGGCAAGCAGCAGCTGCGACACGTCCAGTACCTCGACGTCCTCGCCGACGCCGGCGTTCTGCTTCTCGGTCAGCCCGTCGGTGAGCATCACCCGGCAGAACGGGCACCCGGTGGCGATCTGCTTGGCCTCGGTGGCCAGCGCCTCCTCGGTACGGGCCAGGTTGACCCGCTTGCCGATGTGCTCCTCCATCCACATCCGCGCCCCACCCGCGCCGCAGCACATGGACCGGTCGGCGTGCCGGGGCATCTCGGTGAGCGTGGCACCGGCCGCGCCGACCAGCTCGCGCGGCGGGGTGTAGACGCCGTTGTGCCGGCCCAGGTAGCACGGGTCGTGGAAGGTGACGTCCTGGCTGTCCCCGGCCGGCGCGGCCACCGGCACCAGCTTGCCGTCACGGACCAGCTTGTTCAGCAGCTGGGTGTGGTGCACCACCTCGTAGTGCCCATCCAGCTGCGGATACTCCCTGCCCAGGGTGTTCATGCAGTGCGGGCAGGTGGTGACGATCTTGCGCTTGCCCGGCTCGCGGCCCTCGAACACCGCGTTGAGCATCTCCACGTTCTGCTGCGCCATCATCTGGAACAGGAACTCGTTGCCGGACCGCCGGGCCGGGTCACCGGTACAGGTCTCCTCGGTGCCCAGCACCACGAAGTTCACCCCGGCCCGGTGCAGCAGCTCGGCGGTGGCCCGCACCGTCTTCTTGGCGTTGTCGTCGAACGCCCCGGCGCAGCCGATCCAGTACAGGTACTCGACGTCCTCAGCCAGCTCGCCGTCAAAAACCGGGACCTTGAAGTCCAGCGCCTTGGTCCAGTCCAGCCGGTCCTTGGCGTTCTGCCCCCACGGGTTGCCCTTGTTTTCCAGGTTGCGGAACAGCACGCCCAGCTCGGAGGGGAACTCCGACTCGATGAGCACCTGGTGGCGGCGCATGTCGATGATGTGGTCCACGTGCTCGATGTCCACCGGGCACTGCTCCACGCAGGCGCCGCAGCTGGTGCAGGACCACAGCACGTCCGGGTCGATCACCCCGCCCTGCTCGGCGGTGCCCACCAGCGGGCGCAGCGCCTGCTCAGGGCCGGAACCGGTGACCCGGGGGAACCCGGCCTCGGGCACCGCGTGCCCCTTCTCCTCGTCGCCGAGCTCGAGCGCCCCGCCCTCGGGTACCTCCTTGCCGCCGATCAGGTACGGGGCCTTGGCGAACAGGTGATCCCGCAGGTCCATGATCACGAGCTTCGGGGAGAGCGGCTTGCCGGTGTTCCACGCCGGGCACTGGCTCTGGCATCGCCCGCACTCGGTGCAGGTGGCGAAGTCGAGCATGCCCTTCCAGGTGAAGTCTTCGATCTTGCCCCGGCCGAACGTGTCGTCCTCGCCGGGATCCTCGAAGTCGATCGGCTTGCCGCCCGACTCCATGGGCAGCAGCGGGCCGAGCGCCTTGGGCAGCCGCTTGGCCGAGACGTTGATCGGCGCGACGAAGATGTGCAGGTGCTTGGAGTACAGCACGATGATCAGGAACGCCAGCATTACACCGATGTGCAGAACCAGCCCGATGGCCTCCAGCACCGCCAGCGTGCCGGCCGATAGCCCACTGAACAGGCTGCCGATGCCGAGCGAGACCCACGCGCCGGAGGCGTACGGGAAGTTCCCGGCCGCCGCCTCGACGCCGCGGAAGAAGAACAACGTCCAGATGACGTTGAAGATCATGAAAAGGATGAACCAGGCCGGACCGGTGTGCGAGCCGTAGAATCGGGACTCTCGCTGGCGCCGCTCCGGGGCCTGGCGGATCCGGATGATGGCGAAGACTGCCAGCGAGATCAGCACCATCACCGCGATGAAGTCCTGTAGGAAGCCCAGCGCCGCCCAGTGCCCGACGAGCGGGATGTGGAACTTCTCGTCGAACAGTGCGCCGTAGGCCTCGAGGTAGACCGTCAGCAGGATGACGAACGCCCAGAAGGTGAAGAAGTGCGCCAGCCCGGGGATCGACCACTTCAGCAGCTTGCGTTGGCCGAACACCTCCACCAGCTGGGTACGCAGCCGGGCGCCCAGCTGGTCTGTGCGGTCGTGTGCCGGCTGGCCTGAGCTGATCAGGCGGTAGAGCCACCACGCCCGCCGGCCGGCGATGGCCAGCACGATGACCGTCACGGCTAGGCCGATCACCATTCGCGCGATCACGCTTGTTCCTCCCGGTATGTGTTGCCGGTGAAGGGTAGACCTCGCCGGAGCTGGGCGCTTGGGATGCCACGCGCGGATCCCTGGCCAAGCTACTGGACGGTAACAACGCCCGCTCGGTGTGAGCACCGTGTGTTTCCTTACGCCCCGCCGGCCAGCATGTGGCACGGGTAAGGCGCGCAGAGGGCGCACGTTGTGGGGTGAATTGAGGACAACAACACCCACATTCACCCGGACGAGTCAGGGTGTCATCTTTGCGGCGCAGGTGGGAGTGTGAATCAGGCCGAGATTTCCGAATCGCCTCCGGCCGAGAGGCCACCGAGTTAGTCTCCGTTTGTGCTCGGGTCCAGTGCTCCGAACCTCGTCGCAAAGACCGGATTGCCGGTCGCTTGCGCCGGCGTTCAGTCGCTGACCGGGCCGGCCGGCCTCGGTCTTTTGTGGACTGTCCCGTGCCGGGTCAAACCTATGGGCGCCGCCGGTCCGGCAGGGCTCCGGAGGCCGAGGCCGTTGATCTGTCGGAATGCGGGAAAGCCCGATGAATGGGCCGGCTCAGTTACCTGTGAATCCGTCGGGTTGGCTTGTTGTTATCACCGCTGCCCGGTATTGGAGTGCAAAGGCGGGCCTAACCCGGATAACACCCCGGATAGGGCTTCGCTGAGGCGTCTTTCCTTCGGTGCGGGGCCTCGAGGAGAGCGCGTCACCCGCTTGTGCGTCCAAATGGAGTACCTCGGTCACGCTCCGGTGCTTGCTCCCGGCGCGCCTGCACCCCTCGGCGGGTCCCGCCGTCCTAGGCTCGGATCTCGCTGCGTGGTCTACTCAGGTTCGAACCCAACGGTCGATCATGGTTCGGTCGGGTGCCCGCCTGTCCGAGTGGGTCGGGGCGGGCGGCACTCGGACGAAGAATCGCATGTGAGGAGCCGTCATGACTAGCTTGTTCGCCACCGTGGTCGGCAGCGGACTGCTGGCCCAGGACAAGCAGTTCGGCACCGGACCCCTGCAGAACTTCATCCAGAGCAACATCGTCCCGTTGGTCCTACTGGCGATCGCCGTGATCCTGTTGTGGATCGGTGGCCGGGGCGACAATGCCGGGGTGGCCCGGCGCAGCGTCGGCCTCATTGTGGGCCTGGTCGCGCTGGGCATCGCGGTATCCGGCAAGGCCGGCGACGTGGGCAAGTTTCTGGCCAGTCTCATAGTTGGCAGCTCGTGACATCCCGGTCCGACGTCAATTCGCGCCCGCCCGGTGTGCACCCGGCGGGCGTTCCACGTCTGAGGGTCTCGGTGGCTTACCCCGTGCCGCCGACGCGGGCGCTGCGAGGTGACCGCGATGCGGGTGCGAACTGACGACGAGATCTACCGGATCGACCAGGTCTGGCTGGGGCCGCCCCGGGCCACGTTTCCTTGGCGGGCGACCTATGCCAGCTATCTGGTCGGCTTTCTGATCTTCGTAGCCGTGCTCTTCGTGCAGCGCCGGATCGGCATCCAGTTCAACATCATGCCCACCGCGTGGGCGCTGGTGATCAGCGTCGCGCTCACCCGGCTGATCGCCCGCAAGGTCAACTACGAGAAGGGCGTAGTGCACCTGTTCGAGCACTTCTGGCACGAGGTGACCGGCCCGAGGGAGCGCACCGCGCACCAGGGCGGCGCGGTGCGCACCAACCACGTCCGGGTGCGCCGCGCGCTGCCCAGAGGCCGGCGAGGTGGGCGCTGATGTTCGGCGGCGGCAAGCAGTCCGGCTCGGGCCGCCCCGGTCGGCAGGTCCAACCGGCCAGGCGCGGGAAGCCGGCTAAGCCGGTCAAGGCCGCCCGGCCGGTGCGCGGGTCCGGCCAGCGTCAGCCTCCGCCGGTCACGCCTCCTACACCGCCGAAGGCCAAGGTGGCCCGTTCCCGCGCCGGCGAGTCGGCCGCCCCGCGCTACCAATCGACCATCAACCTGCGCTCCATCGACGGTCACCTCACCCGCACCGCCACCCAGGTGATGGCGTGGTACCGGCTGGCCCCGCAGGCCTGGAGCTTCCGCAGCGACAACCAGCGGGAGCTGCTCATCCACCAGATCGCCGCGCAGCTGGGCGAGCTGCAGGGCCGCTGGCTGCACCTGCGGGTGACCACCCGGCCCTACCCGGTGCACATGTGGGCCGAGGCGTTCGACCACAACGCGCTGGGCCGCCCGCCGGACGTGGCCGGCGCGATGGGCTGGGACGGCTTCCTGGAGGGCGAGCAGCGACACCTGATGGGTCTGTCCATGTCCGACAAGGAGGTGTTCCTCGGCGTCGAGATCTCCGGCCGGGGCACCTTGGACCGCTGGGTGGAGCGGGCCGCGCCGGTACTCGGCAAGCTGGTGCCCGGCGCGGTGGCCGCCGAGCTGGCCGCGCTGGAGTCCGAGGTGCGGCACGTCAACGACCTGGTCGCCGGCACCGGGCTGGACGCGGTACCCGCCCTGGCCGACGACATGGCCTGGCTGATGCACCGGTCCTGCTCGCTCGGGCTGCCCGCGCCGCGCACCCTCGCGGTGGCGCCTGCCGGGGCCTCGGCGGCTCGCTGGGAGACCGAGGACCTGGCCGCCTTCACCGACGGCGTCGAGCTGCACCAGGAGCCGTACGCGCCGACCGTGCGGGTGGTCGGCCGGCTGCGCAGCCAGACCGTCACCCGGCACGTCGCGGTGCTCTCCATCGGGCTGATGGACGGACTGCGCATCCCCGAGGTGGACGACCCGTGGATGCAGCGCAGCGACCGGCTGAGCTTCCCGGTGGAGTGGTCTGCCCGGATGTACATCCGCCGTCCCGAGGAAGTCACCGGTGAGCTGCAGCGCCAGATGGGCAAGGTGCGCAGCCAGATCCGGCACTACACGCACGACCACGACCTCGACCCGCCGATGTCGCTGGCCCGCCAGGCCGACCGGGTGCTGGAGATCGAGGACGAGCTGTCCAGCGGGCTGAGCCAGACCAATACCCGGCTGTTCGGCTGGTGGCGGATCGCGGTAGCCGGCCGGGACGAGGCCGAGGCGGTGTCCCGCGCCCAGCAGGTGCTGGAGATCTACCGCCCCAAGGTGGCCATTGAGCACCCCGAGGCGCAGTACCGCTACGCCCGCGAGTTCATCCCCGGCGAGCCGCTGGCGTCCTCGGCGTACCGGCGGCGCGGGTCGGTGACCTGGGCCGCCGCCGCGGTGCCTGCCGCCACCGCGGCCGTGGGGGACCGGCGCGGCATCATGCTCGGCGAGACCTGCACGGCCACCCGCCGCCCGGTGGCCTGGGATCCGTGGCTGGCCCAGGAGGTACGCCGGGCCTCCGGGCTGACGGCTGTGGTGGGCGGCTTGGGCTCTGGGAAGGCGCTGGCGCTGGACACTCCCCTGCCCACGCCAACCGGCTGGACCACGATGGGAGAGGTCCAGGTCGGCGACGAGCTAGTGGATCGGGACGGCAGGCCCACTCGAGTAGTCGCCACTACAGAGGTGATGCACGGGCGCCCCTGCTACGACGTGGTGTTCTCGGACGGCTCGGTCATCCGGGCAGATGCGCAGCACGAGTGGCTCACCCGGACCCGGAAGGACTGGAAGGCCGCCGATCGGCTGAACGCGCGGTTGCGGCGGCTGGTGGCCGCCGGTTCGATGGCCGAACGGAACGTCCCGGCAGGCACCTGCCACTGCGGCTGCGGTGAACCGACCAACCGTACGATCCATCCGAGAGCCACGATCGGGTTGGCCGGGGGTGATCACTTCCGCTACTTGAAGGGTCACCACCGCCGGGGTGAGACCTCCGTGGTGCTAAACCAGGCACCGACCGTGCACACCACCGAGGAGATCGCGGCGTCGCTGATCTCGGGTCGGCAGATCAATCACGCCGTCCCGGTGGCCCGGGCGTTCGAGCTGCCGGAGGCCGATCTCACCGTCGATCCGTATGTGTTGGGTGCCTGGCTCGGCGACGGAACGTCATGTCGGGCTGAGATCACCGCCTTTGACCCGGAGATCCTCGCGGAAATCGAGGCGACCGGACAGGAGTGTCGACCGAGAGTCGCGGCGCACCGGTACGGGCTGCCCGGTGGGTTGCAGCAGCGCCTGCGCCACCTCGGGGTGCTGAACAATAAGCACATCCCCCGTGAGTACCTGCGCTCTTCGCGGACGCAGCGGCGTGCCCTGCTGGCGGGTCTGCTCGACACCGACGGGTACTGCACCAAGAACGGCACGGTCGAGTTCACCGCCACCAATGAGCGCTTGGCCTGGGACACCCGCGAGCTGGCATTGAGCCTCGGGTACCAGGCCAGATTGCGTACCAAGCCGTGCCAGGGCCGCCGCCCGGAGACCTCGACTGCCTACACCGTGGCGTTCACCACCTCGGATCAGGTGTTTCGGCTACCGCGCAAGGCAGCGCGGCTGAATCCGATCACCCGGTCAACCAGCCGGTACCGCTATATCGTCGATGTGGTTCCGGCGGAGTCGGTGCCGGTCCGGTGTGTTCAGGTGGACAACGAAGACCATCTGTACCTGGCTGGCGAAACGTGCATCCCCACGCACAACTCCTTCCTGACCGGGCTGATCGTGTACAAGACGCTGCGCGCCGGCGCCCAGTGGACCGTGCTGGACCCGTCCGGCCCGCTGGCCGAGCTGACCAGGCTGCCCGAGCTGGCGCCGTTCTCCCGGCACATCAACCTGCTGCGCGCCGACCCGGGCATCCTCAACCCGTACCGGGTGGTGGCCGAGCCGCGGATCGAGCACTTCTTAGACGACGCAGGGGATGCCCGAGATGGCGACGACGCGGAGCGGGCCTGGCGCCGGGAGCGGTCGCTGGCCGCCGCCACCCGCCGCCGCCTGGTGCTGGACGTGCTCACCGGGTTGCTGCCGTTCGACGTGGCCCGGCTGCCGCACACCCGGATTGTGCTGCTGCGCGCGGTCCGCGAGGTGGGCGGCGCGCCGGACCGCGACCCCGCGCAGGTGATCGACGTGCTGCGCCGGCACGCCCGGGAGGGCGAGGACCATGCCGGCGTGGTGGCCGACTTCCTGGCCGAGCGCCGCGAGCTGCCGCAGGCCGCGCTGCTGTTCCCGGACGAGACCAGGGACGACCCGTGGCGCGCCGACCGGGAATACCGGCTCACCGTGCTGACCATGCAGGGCATGACGCTGCCCCGCCCCGGCAGCCCGCGCGAGGAGTGGACCGACGGCGAGTCGCTGGCCGTGGAGCTGCTCAACCTGGCCTCCTGGCTGACCCAGCGCACCATCTACGACGCCAACCGCAACACCCGCAAGGGCGTCGCGCTGGACGAGTCGCACTTCCTGTCCCAGGTGCCCACCGGCAAGGTGCTGATCGACCGGTTGGCCCGGGACTCCCGGAAGTTCAACGTCCGCGCGCTGTTCGCCTCCCAGCTGGCCGGCGACCTGCTGCGGGTGTCCGGGTTCGCCTCGCTGGTCAACGCGGTGTTCGTCGGGCGCACGGACGATGATGAAGCACAAGCCCAGGCGCTCCGTTTGCTGCGGGTGCCCACTGGGGTGGGCTACGAGCAGATGCTCGGCACGCTGTCCCCGCGCCCCCGGGTGGACGACCGCCCGGACGACACGCCCCGTCAGTTCGTCTTCGCCGACGGGCACGGCGGGGTGGAAAAGATCCGCATCGACATGGAGGCGCCGCACCTGGCCCACCTGGCCGAGGCGTTGGACACCAACCCGGACGCGGCCAGGGTGAACCCGGTGAGCACCCCCTCACCCGCGGTCGGGCGCACCGGGGGCAGTCCGGCGCTGCCCGGCCACGGCCCAGGCAATGGCTCAGGCAACGGCTCAGGCAACCGGGCTGGCAACGGTGCTGGCCGGGCCGCGGTGGCCGGTTCGGGCAACGGCGCGGCCCGGTCGCTGGAGAGTGGGCGGCGGGCGGTCCCGGTGAGCGGCGGGCGCGATCGGGCGGCCGACGGGGCCGAGCCGGTGGACGACGAAGAGATCGACCTGCTCGACGACCTGGACGAGCTCGATCACTCCGGCGAGGGCGTGCGGTGACCGGGACGTGATCGCGGTGCTGCTCGTCGTCGCGCTGGCGCTGGTCCTGGGCCTGCGCCAGGGTCGACGGCGGGCGCCCGGGCAATGCGGTTCGGCTGGGCAACGCGGTTCGGCTGGGCAATGCGGTTCCGCCTGGCGGCGCGCTTCCTGGACCCGCCGGTCGACCCGGGTCGTGGTGGTGGCCGGGCTGTTGGCCGGCTCGATGCTGATCGGGGCGCCGGCCTACGCCTCTCCGTTCGACTGCAAGGAAGCGCCTGAGCCGGACCGCCCGGGATCCGGACTGGTCGGCTCGCTGGACCCGGCGCCGCTCGGGCTCGGCGAGCCGAACAGCGTGTACGCCGAGGTTGGCTACGCCGGGCTGGTCTGGCACACCTACGACCTGGGTTGCGCGGGCTCGGTGGCCGACCCCTCGGTGGCCACCGACACCTGGCTGGGCAACCAGACCTTCAACCTGGCCAAGTTCGCCGTCGCCGGGGTGAACTGGTCCCACTATCTGTTGGCCAGGGGCGGGGACGTGCTCACCCCACTGGACAACGTGCTCGCCCAGGGCACAAAGGCCATGTACGACGGCGTGTTCAGCACCTTCATCGGCCCGGCTCTGCTACTGCTCGCGCTGCTGTTGCTGATGCTCGCGTTTCGAGGGGACCTGGCCCGACAGGCGCAGCGGGCCGGCTTCGCCGCGCTCGCCCTGATGATCGGTTCG
Source organism: Pseudonocardia sp. (assembly GCA_036402515.1). Taxonomy (GTDB): domain Bacteria; phylum Actinomycetota; class Actinomycetes; order Mycobacteriales; family Pseudonocardiaceae; genus Pseudonocardia. The sequence continues at coordinate 60,418 of DASWST010000086.1, read as the reverse complement.
GCCGCTTACCTCGCCCCGGTGAACTGGGCGAAGGTGGCCGACGGACTGCTGCTGGACGGCGTCACGCAGATGCAGCAGGGCTTCCTGAACGCCCTGGGGCAGGGGAACGTGGACACGTTGCCCACCCTGCTCACCGACCAGGTGATCTACGACAACTGGCTGCGCGGCGAGTTCGGCTCACCGACCGATCCCAAGGCGGTCGAGTTGGGCCGCCCGCTGCTCAGCGCGCAAGCCTTCAGCAAGGTCGAGATGGCCGAGGGCAAGACCCAGCAGGCCGACGTGGACGCCAAGAAGCAGGCGTTCGCCGACGTGGCCGGCAAGATGGGCGATCGGTACACCTACTTCCAGGGCAAGTCCGGCAGTCGCATCGGCGTCGGCGTGCTGTCGGTGATCCAGGCGGTGTGCATCGCGCTGTTCCAACTGCTGTCCAAGGTGTTGGTGCTGGTCGCGATGTTGATGCTGCGGCTGATCGTGATGTGCCTGCCGGCGATCGCGGTGGTCGGCGTGCTGCGCCCGGACGTGCTGCCCACGGTGGCCAAGGTGGCCGGTTCGGCCCTGGTCAACACCCTGGTGGTAGGTGCCTTGGCCGGGCTGCACGCGCTGCTGGTGATCTCGATGTTCAAACCGGGCAGCGGCATCGACCTGTGGTTGGCGCTGCTCATCACCGGGGTGACCACGGTGGTGTTGTGGGCGGTGGCCCGGCCGTTCCGCCGGCTGGTGTCCATGGTCGCGCTGACCCGCGAGCAGTTCGGCGGGGTGGTGCCCGGGGCAGGTACCGGGCCGATGTCGCGGGTGTGGCAGCGGCTGCGCGGCGGCGAGGCGGACGACCGGCAGCAGCGTTGGTGGGACGAGCGGCGGGCGGACGCCAGCAGGCCGCCCGATCGCGGCGCCTACCGGCCGGAGTCGGTGCCGGCGCAGGCCACCGCCACGGTGGTACCCGAGCAGCGCTACGCCGGCGGTTGGCGGCCGTCCGAGCGGGGTCAGCTGGACGGTCCGGGCGCCCCGGCGGTCGGCGGGGTCGGCTCGCGCCGGGCGCTGGGCGGGGGCGGCGCCGGGATGGGCGCCGGCGGCGGATACCGGCCGAGCGGGCTGGACCCCAGCGAGGTGGACGACCGGGTGATCTACCGACGGCCGGATGCACTTCCGGAGCGGCCGAGGCGGCAGCCCGTGCAGCCGGAGCTGGTCGACGGCGTTCCGGTGTACCGGATCTACCGGCCGCGCCCGGTGCGGCCGATCTACCCATACGGCGGCGGCCGTGCCTAGCGCTGGGATGCGCGCGAGGACGAGCGCTGGAGTGCGGCATGCCGATTAGGACACCCAGGGGGCGGGGCGCCGCGTACCGCCCGCTGTGGCAGTGGCCGCTGCGCTCGCCGGCCCGGCTGATCGGCTGCGTGGTTGTGCTGGTAGCGCTGGTGATCGTGGCCAACTCGGCGTTCGGGCTGCTCTCCGCGCGTCCCGGCGGAACCCCCGGAATTCTCTCCGGCGGCTCGACCCAGCCGAGCGCCGCCGCTACCCCCACCGCCGAGGCGGCACCGGCCGAGCCGACCCGGCTGCCTCCGGTGCCCGAGCTCACCCCGCGGACCCTGCCACCATCCCAGGCGCCGCGCGCCGCGTTGACCGCGGCCACCCGGTGGACCGAAGCCTGGGCCAAGCATCCGGCCGGCACCACCACGCAGAGCTGGGTGACCGCCCTGCGCCCGTACACCACCGACGAGTACCTCGGCGTGCTGGCCACGGTGGATCCGTCCAACGTGCCGGCCACCCGGGTGACCGGTCCGGCTCGCGCGGTGCTGGTCTCCCCCCGCTCGGTTCGGGTCCAGGTGCCCACCGACGCGGTGACCCTGGTGGTGCTGGTGGTGAACACCGAGGGCGCCGAGTGGAAGGTCGCCGGCTACGACCGGGCCGCCGATGATCCCAACGCGGTTGTTCAGCAGCCGGCCGGGGGGCCGGCGCCGGGCCGATGACGGCGGGGGCTCGATGACAGCGGTGGCTTGGTGACCGGAGCCGGGCCGCTGGGCAAGTTCCGCGCGCTGCGGCTGCTGCTCCCGCTGGTGGCGATCGGCTGCGCTTTGCTGTTGTTCCTCGGCGTGGGCCTGATCATCGGCTTCGGAGGTCTCGGTGGCCGGTCCTACGTCGGCCCGTGTGACGCCACCCTCGGTCCGCTGGGATCCACGGCGGACGGCGCCGGCTCCCGGAGAGTCACCAGCGCGGCACAGCTGTCCGATGAGCAGCGGGAGAACGCCGCGCTGATCATCGGGGTGGCCAAGGGGATGGGCCTGCCGCCCAGGGCGTGGCTGGTAGCGCTGGCCACCGCCATGCAGGAGTCCACGCTGCGCAACCTGAACTACGGCGACCGGGATTCGCTGGGGTTGTTCCAGCAGCGTCCCTCGCAGGGATGGGGCACACCGGCGGAGGTCACCAACCCGGTGTACGCCACGACCACGTTCCTGCAGCGACTGGTCCAGGTACCCGGGTGGGACAAGCTGCCGGTGACCGTGGCCGCACAGATCGTCCAGCGCTCCGCGTTCCCGGACGCCTACGCCCAGTGGGAGGGGCTGGCCGCGCAGCTGGTGCAGATCCTGGCCGATGTGGCCGACCCGATGGGCTGCGGGGTTGGCGCGGTCAACCTGCCTGAGACCGTGGTGCGCGCCGCGATCAACTTCACCCTCGCCGCGGTGGGCAAGCCGTATGTGTGGGGGGCGACCGGGCCGAACGCCTACGACTGTTCGGGATTGATGCTGCGCGCCTTCCAATCCGGCGGGATCTATCTGCCCCGGGTGTCCCGCGACCAGTACAAGGCCGGCGGGCACCTGCCGCTGGCCAGCGCGCAGCCCGGTGACCTGCTGTTCCTGGCCACCGATCCACACGATCCGGCGACCATCCACCACGTGATGCTCTACCTCGGCAACGGCACCATCGCGGAGGCGCCGTACAACGGGGTTCCGGTGCGCACCCGGCCGATGGACTGGAACAACCCCGAGCTGGTCCCGCTCGCGACCCGCCCGGGTACCGCCCCGAACCCGGCCTGAGCCGTCCGGTCCAGAATCACCCCATGCCGAGCGACCCGTTCGCACCTCCGTCGAGGTCGGTCCCGCCGCCCGCCTCGGCCACGCCGGTGCGCGACTACGCCGACCGCCCGTGTCCCGGAGCGTCCGAGGACTATCTGGTGGTACCCCGGTCCCTGGCCCAGTCCATGCCGCTGCGCTGGCAGCAGGTGTTCGTCGGGATGCTGGCCGACATGCACGACGCGTACCGACACCTCGACTGGCCGATCTACCGGGTGGTGCCCAGCCGCCGCGAGCTGCTCACCGATCTGGACGAGGAGCAGCTGTCCGCCGTCGGTTACGTCGCCGACCTAGACGCGAACGGGGAACTGATCTTCCGGGACTCCGCCGAGCGGCCCGTCCCGGACGCGCACGCCACCCGGGTCTTGGCGCCCACCGCCGACCCCATCCCGCCCGCCTCCGTCGGCCGGGTCGCCCCCCGCCCAGCCGACGACCGCATCTAGCCCCCGCCCCGCACAGGTGCCGACCGGGAACGGGCTGCAGTCGGCCCGCCCGGAGTGAGCCAGTTCGGACTGCGCTGAGGGCGGCTGAGGTGTTTCCAGGGGCGGGAACAAGTCGGGGCGGCCGTCCGTTGAACGGTTCAGCTAGGGTTGAGTGGAGCAGGCTCAAGGATCGGGTTGACGATCACGGTCTGGCTCGCTCAAACTTGAGTCACGCAAACTCAAGCATGGCTCCCGCAGCAACACAGGAGGACAACCACTATGGCTCGTGCGGTCGGAATCGACCTCGGGACCACCAACTCCGTCGTCGCCGTCCTCGAGGGTGGCGAGCCGACGGTCATCGCGAACTCCGAGGGTTCGCGGACTACACCTTCGGTCGTCGCCTTCGCCCGCAACGGCGAGGTACTGGTCGGCCAGTCGGCCAAGAACCAGGCCGTCACGAATGTGGACCGGACGATCCGGTCGGTCAAGCGCCACATCGGCACCGACTGGACGACCGAGGACATCGACGGCAAGAAGTACACCGCTCAGGAGATCAGCGCCCGCGTGCTGCAGAAGCTCAAGCGGGACGCCGAGTCCTACCTGGGCGAGGACATCACCGACGCGGTGATCACCGTGCCCGCGTACTTCGAGGACGCCCAGCGGCAGGCCACCAAGGAGGCCGGCCAGATCGCCGGGCTGAACGTGCTGCGGATCGTCAACGAGCCGACCGCGGCCGCGCTGGCCTACGGCCTGGACAAGGGCGAGAAGGAGCAGACCATCCTGGTCTTCGACCTGGGTGGTGGCACCTTTGACGTGTCCCTGCTGGAGATCGGCGAGGGCGTGGTCGAGGTCAAGGCGACCAACGGCGACAACCACCTCGGTGGTGACGACTGGGACGAGCGGATCATCAACTGGCTCGTCGAGAAGTTCAAGAGCAGCCAGGGCATCGACCTGACCAAGGACAAGATGGCCTTGCAGCGGCTGCGTGAGGCCGCCGAGAAGGCGAAGATCGAGCTGTCCAGCCAGTCGACCGCCACGATCAACCTGCCCTACATCACGGTGGACGCGGACAAGAACCCGTTGTTCCTGGACGAGACGCTGTCCCGCGCCGAGTTCCAGCGGATCACTTCTGACCTGCTGGACCGGACCAGGGCGCCGTTCAACCAGGTGATCAAGGACGCGGGCATCTCGGTCGGCCAGATCGACCACGTCGTGCTGGTCGGCGGTTCCACCCGGATGCCGGCGGTCACCGACCTGGTCAAGGAGCTGACCGGCGGCAAGGAGCCGAACAAGGGCGTCAACCCGGACGAGGTCGTCGCGGTCGGCGCGGCCCTGCAGGCCGGTGTGCTGCGCGGTGAGGTCAAGGACGTCCTGTTGCTCGACGTCACCCCGCTGTCCCTGGGCATCGAGACCAAGGGCGGCGTGATGACCAAGCTCATCGAGCGCAACACTACGATCCCCACCAAGCGGTCGGAGATCTTCACCACCGCCGACGACAACCAACCGTCGGTGCAGATCCAGGTGTTCCAGGGTGAGCGCGACATCGCCGCGTACAACAAGAAGCTCGGCATGTTCGAGCTGACCGGCCTGCCGCCGGCCCCCAGGGGCGTGCCGCAGATCGAGGTCTCCTTCGACATCGACGCGAACGGCATCGTGAACGTCTCGGCGAAGGACCTGGGCACCGGCAAGAGCCAGGCGATGACCATCACCGGCGGATCCGCCCTGGGCAAGGACGAGATCGACCGGATGATGCGCGACGCCGAGCAGCACGCCGAGGAGGACAAGAAGCGCCGCGACGAAGCCGAGGTCCGCAACCAGGCCGAGACGCTCGTCTACCAGACGGAGAAGTTCGTCAAGGACAACGACGAGAAGCTCCCGGCCGACGTCAAGGACGGCGTGAACGCCGCGCTGGGCGAGGCCCAGGAGGCGCTCAAGGGCACCGACACGGACAAGATCAAGGCTGCCATGGAGAAGCTGGCCACCGAGTCCCAGAAGCTGGGCGCGGCGCTGTACCAGCAGCCGGGCGCTGAGGGCGGTGCCGCTGGCGGAGCCGCCGGCGGTGCGGGTGCCCAGGGTGCCGGCAACCAGGCCGGGTCGGACGACGTGGTGGACGCCGAGATTGTGGATGAGGACGACAAGAAGTGAGTGAACAACGCAACCAGGAGCCCGAGCGGGTCGTGGTGCGTGACCGGCGGCGGATCGACCCGCTGACCGGTGAGGTCCGGGTGCCGGAGGCCGAGCAGTCGGTCTCCGGCGCCGGGGCCGGCGGTCCCACCGGGGCCAGCGAGCCGGCTCCGGGGACGACCCCCACGCCCGATCCCGCCGAGGAGAAGCTGGCGGAGCTGTCCGCCCAACTCGACGAGCGCACCGCCGACCTGCAGCGGGTCAGCGCCGAGTACGCCAACTACCGGCGCCGGGTGGACCGGGACCGGGAGGCGATCACGGTGGCGGCGCGCGCCCAGGTGGCCGCGGAGCTGCTCACCGTGCTCGACGATGTGGCCCGCGCCGAGGCGCACGGCGACCTCACCGGGGCGTTCAAGGCGGTGGCGGACAAGCTGGTCAGCGCGTTGACGCACATCGGGCTGACCGCGTTCGGCGCCGAGGGCGACCCGTTCGATCCTTCGGTGCACGAGGCGGTGCAGCACACCACCTCGCACGACGTCACCGGGCCCACAGTGACCATGGTGCTGCGTCCGGGCTACCGGCTGGGCGACCGGGTGCTGCGCCCGGCGATGGTCGCGGTCACCGACCGGGACCCGGCGGCGGGCCCGGTGGAGCAGCCGCCCATCGAGCAGGAGACCCAGCCCGAGGACAACAACGAATGAGCGGGAAGGAGGCGTCCGGTGACCGAGCGAGACTGGATTGAGAAAGACTTCTACGCCGAGCTGGGCGTCTCCTCCGACGCTTCGGCCGACGAGATCAAGAAGGCCTACCGGAAGCTGGCCCGCGACCTGCATCCGGACAAGAACCCGGGTGACGACAAGGCGGAGGCCAGGTTCAAGTCGGTCGGTGAGGCCTATTCGGTGCTCTCCGACACGGAGAAGCGCCGACAGTACGACGAGACCAGGCGGCTGTTCCGGTCCGGCGGCAACTTCGGCGCCGGGGCCGGCGGGTTCGGTGGTTTCGGCGGCGGTACCGGTGGGTTCGGCACCGGCGGCGACTTCAACCTGGACGACCTGCTCGGTCGGGCCGGGGCCGGCGGTGCGCGGGCCGGTGGCACCGGCGGACTGGGTGGCCTGTTCGGCGATCTGTTCAGCAGTGGCCGGGCGGGCAGCCGTCCGTCCAGCCAGGCGCGCCGGGGCGCGGACGTGGAGAGCGAGATCCGGCTGCCCTTCGCCGACGCGGTCCGAGGTGCCACGGTGGCGCTGCGGCTGACCACCCAGGGCCGCTGTGAGACCTGCGGCGGCACCGGAGCCAGGGTCGGCAGCACCCCAAGGCCCTGCCCGACCTGCAACGGCGTCGGGCTGGTCACCCGCAACCAGGGGGCGTTCGCCTTCTCCGAGCCATGCCGGGACTGTCGGGGCACCGGTCGGATCATCGACGACCCGTGCCCGGACTGCGGCGGCGACGGGGTCACCCCACGGACCCGGACGCTCAACGTGCGCATCCCGGCCGGGGTGACCGACGGCAAACGGATCCGGATCAAGGGCCAGGGCGAGCCCGGTCGTGGCGGCGCGCCCGCCGGTGACCTGTTCGTACTGGTGCACGTGAACCCGGACCAGTTGTTCGGGCGATCGGAGCGCAACCCGGACGATCTGACACTGCGGGTGCCGGTGACGTATGCGGAGCTGGCGCTGGGCGCGACGCTGACGGTGCCGACCCTGGACGGGAAAGTCACCCTGAAGGTGCCGGCGGGTACCGCGACCGGGCGGACCTTCCGAGTTCGGGGCCGGGGTGTGCGCCGGCCCGACGGCACCAGCGGTGACCTGCTGGTCACTGTCGAGGTTGCGGTGCCGAAGGAGCTGGACGAGGAGGCGGCGGCCGCCCTGCGGACCTACGCTGACGCGACAAAATCGTTCGACCCGCGAGCCGGGCTGTTCTGATGAAGAACGCGACGAGGTGATCAGCGATGGCCATTGACGACCGTTCCGGTTCGCCATCCGGTCTGCCGCCGGGCACCGACCTGGACAGTCCGGTGTTCGTCATCTCGGTGGCTGCCGAGCTCGCCGGGTTGCATGCCCAGACGCTGCGCGGCTACGACCGGTTGGGCCTGGTTCGGCCCGGCCGGTCGGCCGGCGGCGGACGCCGGTACTCGGCGCGGGACATCGCGCTGCTGCGCGAGGTGCAGCGGCTGTCTCAGGACGAGGGGGTCAACCTCGCCGGGGTCAAGCGGATCATCGAGCTGGAGCGCACGGTGGACGAGCTGCGCGGCCAGATCGCCGAGTTGCTGGACGAGTTGGCCGCGGCACAGGCCGCCGCCGAGCAGGCTGCCGCCACGGTGCACGCCTCCTACCGTCGGGACCTGGTCCCGGTGAAGCGGCATACCGCCATCGCGGTCTGGCGCCCCGCCCCCAAACAGCCCCCGGAGCGCTAGCCGCTGGCCGCCTCGCCGGGTCGGCGCACGCACCCGGAGCTCCCGCAGGCGCCCGCACCAGCCCACCCATGAGCCACTTGTCGTTGGAATTTGACGCGACAAGTGGCTCTTGTCGTTGGAACTAGACGCGACAAGTCGGGGCGCCGGCGGCCGGGGCGTCCCGGGGTGCCTCGGGGCTCGGGCTCGGGCTCGGGGTGCGGGGCGGGTCGGAGTGCGGGGTGCGGGCTCTCAGTCCATGGTGAACGGGTCGTAGCGGATCTGGTCTAGGGGTGTGCCGGCAACTAGCATCCGGGAGACCGTTGCCCTGATCATCGTCGGCGAGCCACAGACCAGCACGTCGTGGTCCTTCCACGCGCCGTACCGGGTGACCACGTCGGCCAGCGTGCCGCGCTCGGCGCCCTGACCCTCGTCGTCCTCCTCCACCACCGGGACCACGTTCAGCCAGGGGTTGGTGTAGGACAGCTGGCGCAGGCTGCCGAAGTCGTAGAGCTCGTCCCAGTTGCGGCCGCCCACGAACACCTCGGTGCGCGGGTTCTCCCGGTAGCGGGACATGTCGTCCAAGATTGCCTTGATCGGCGCCATCCCGGTGCCGCCGACGACCATCAGCTGATTCCGCCCGGACTTCCGGTTCACCGCCATCCGCCCCATCGGCGGGCCGATCCGCCAGGTGTCGCCGCGCTGGGTGTGCGCCACGATCGCCCGGCTCACCCAGCCGCCGTCCACCGCGCGCACGTGGAACTCGATCACGCCGTCCGGCCGCGGCGCGTTGGCCGGGGAGAGGTAGCGCCACAGCCGGGGCCGGCGCGGCGTCTCCACGCTCAGGTACTGGCCGGCCTGGTACGGGATGGGTTCCCCGGTCTGCACCTGGACCATCGCCACGTCCCAGCTCAGCCGGCGGTGGCCGACCACCCGGCCGAGCCAGGAGGCCGGCCCGCGCTCGGCGTCGGCGGCCGCGCCCATGGCACTCGCGATCAGCCCGTAGGCGTCGGTCCAGGCCTTCTCGACGGGCGCGATCCAGGCGTTGGCCAGGTAGTATTCCAGCGCGCTGAGCAGCGCAAACCCCACCGCGTCGTAATGCTTGGCGATCACCCCGAACTTACGGTGGTCCCGGCCGAGCTGGGCCAGGAACGGGGTGAGGTCGCCGGGCCGGTCGACCATCTGCACGACGTGCACCAGGGCCCGGAGCAGCCGGCTGCGCTGCACCTGCATGTTCGCCGGGAACAGCTCCCGGGTCTCCGGCGCGTGCTGGAAGAGCACCGCGTAGAAGTGCTTGGCCAGCTCGTCGGCCTTCGGCTCCACCTCCGTCCAGCTGTTCCGGATGATCTCGACCATCTCGGAGGCGCGCGCCTGAGTCGGCTGGTCCGGCGGGAGTGTCAGCAGTGGTTGGGCTGTCATCGCAGGCGGCTGGCTCTCTCCTCGGGAAGCGGCGACGATCCGCCGGTCGCGCCGGCTCGTCGAGGGGTGATCGTCCGGGGAGCGACGGGGGAACGTCTCACTAAACGATCACTGTGCCCTTCACTCTTTCGGGCGGTCGGGGATTGCCGATAGTAGTAGCTGGCCGGACCGCCGGGCGCAGAGGGTATTACTTCTCGGGGGCGGCCGTCACGAGCTCGTGAAGATGCACCACCTCATCGGGGGTGTCACCCGCCACATGATCTCTCTGCGTGACATTCGCCCAAGATCGCCACGTGATCACGGCGTAGATCGCCAGCCAGTTCGCCTGCTAGATCGCCAGCCAAGATCGCCGGCTAGTTCGCCGGCTAGATCGCCAGCCAAGATCGCCAGCTAGTTCGCCGGCTAGTTCGCCGGCGTAGGTCGGCATGCCGGCGCACCTCTTCCCGCGAGTCCGCGCCCTCAGCACACTGAGTCGGGCAATCTGGCACAGAATTTGCCTTGAGCGGAACAGACTCAAGTTTCCTGCCGTTATGTATAGCGAGAGGCACACTGGCGAGGAGGCCGGTGGCGCCCGCGGACCGAAGAATGCAGGAGGACGCAGCGAGCATGGACTCGTTCAACCCCACGACCAAGACCCAGCAGGCCGTCTCGGCCGCGGTACAGGCGGCCACCCTGGCTGGGAACCCCGACGTCGGCTCGGCACACCTGCTCGGCGCCCTACTGGCGCAGGCCGACGGCATCACCGCGCCGCTGCTGGAGGCAGTGGGCGCTGACCCCGGCACAATCCGGGGCGATCTGGCCCAGCTGGTGAACCGGCTGCCCTCGGCGGCCGGCGCCACGGTGAGCGCCCCACAGTTCAATCGCGATGCGGTGGCGGCGCTCACCGCGGCCCAGCAACTGGCCACTGAGATGGGCGACGAGTACGTCTCGACCGAGCATCTGCTCGTCGGCCTGGCTTCGGGCAGGGACGCGGTGGCTCAGCTGCTGCGCCGGCACGGCGCCACCGAGGATGCGCTCAAGGAGGCGTTCGCCAAGGTGCGCGGCTCCAGCCGGGTGAGCAGCCCTGACCCGGAGGGCACCTACCAGGCGCTGGAGAAGTACGGCGTCGACCTCACCGAGCGGGCCCGCAAGGGCGAGCTGGACCCGGTGATCGGCCGCGACACGGAGATCCGCCGGGTGGTGCAGGTGCTGTCCCGGCGGACCAAGAACAACCCGGTGCTGATCGGCGAGCCGGGCGTCGGCAAGACCGCGATCGTGGAGGGCCTGGCCCAGCGGATCGTGGCCGGCGACGTACCGGAGTCGCTCAAGGGCAAGCGGGTGATCGCGCTGGACCTGGGCTCGATGGTGGCCGGCGCCAAGTACCGAGGTGAGTTCGAGGAGCGGCTCAAGGCGGTGCTGAAGGAGATCACCGACAGCGCCGGCGAGGTCGTCACCTTCATCGACGAGCTGCACACCATCGTCGGCGCCGGCGCCACCGGCGAGAGCGCCATGGACGCCGGCAACATGATCAAGCCGATGTTGGCCCGAGGCGAGCTGCGCATGGTCGGCGCCACCACGCTGGACGAGTACCGCGAGCGCATCGAGAAGGACCCGGCGCTGGAGCGGCGGTTCCAGCAGGTGTTCGTGGGTGAACCGTCGGTGGAGGACACGGTCGGCATCCTGCGTGGGCTCAAGGAGCGCTACGAGGTGCACCACGGCGTGCGGATCACCGACACCGCGCTGGTGGCCGCGGCCACCCTGTCGGACCGCTACATCACCGCCCGATTCCTCCCCGACAAGGCCATCGACCTGGTCGACGAGGCCGCCTCCCGGCTGCGCATGGAGATCGACTCGCGGCCGGTGGAGATCGACGAGGTGGAGCGCGCGGTGCGCCGCCTGGAGATCGAGGAGATGGCGCTGGCCAAGGAGGACGACCCGGCGTCGCAGCAGCGGCTGACCGCGCTGCGCGCCGAGCTGGCCGAGAAGCGCGAGGAGCTGGGCGCACTGACGGCCCGCTGGCAGAACGAGAAGACCGCGATCGAGTCCACTCGGGAGCTCAAGGAGCAACTGGAGGCGCTGCGCGGCGAGGCCGAGCGGGCCGAGCGGGACGGTGATCTGGGTCGGGTGGCCGAGCTGCGCTACGGCAAGATTCCGCAGCTGGAGAAGGAGCTGGCTGCCGCGGCCGAGGTGTCCGCCAAGAAGGACGAGCTGATGCTCAAGGAGGAGGTCGGCCCGGACGACGTCGCGGAGGTCGTCAGTGCGTGGACCGGCATTCCCGCCGGGCGGCTGCTGGAGGGCGAGACCGCCAAGCTGCTGCGCATGGAGGACGAGCTCGGCAAGCGGGTGATCGGGCAGCCCGAAGCTGTCCGGGCGGTGAGCGACGCGGTGCGCCGGGCCCGCGCCGGGGTGGCCGACCCGAACCGGCCGACCGGTTCGTTCCTGTTCCTCGGCCCGACCGGGGTGGGCAAGACGGAGCTGGCCAAGGCGCTGGCGGAGTTCCTCTTCGACGACGAGCGGGCGATGGTCCGGATCGACATGTCGGAGTATTCCGAGAAGCACAGCGTGGCCCGGCTGGTCGGCGCACCCCCCGGCTACGTGGGCTACGACCAGGGCGGTCAGCTCACCGAGGCGGTGCGGCGGCGGCCGTACACGGTGGTGCTGCTGGACGAGGTGGAGAAGGCCCACCCGGACGTGTTCGACGTGCTGCTCGCGGTGCTGGACGACGGTCGGCTGACCGACGGCCAGGGCCGCACGGTGGACTTCCGCAACACGATCCTGGTGCTGACCTCCAACCTGGGCAGCCACGCCATCGCGGACCCCTCGATGGACGAGGCCGCCCGGCTCGACGCGGTGATGCGGACCGTGCGCGGGCACTTCAAGCCGGAGTTCCTGAACCGGCTGGACGACATCGTGGTGTTCCACGCGCTGACCACCGAGGAGCTCACCTCCATCGTGGATATCCAGCTGGGGCTGCTCGGCCGGCGACTGGCCGCGCGGCGGCTGACCCTCGACGTGTCCCCCGCGGCACGCGAATGGCTTGCCATCAACGGGTTCGACCCGCTGTACGGGGCTCGCCCGCTGCGCCGGCTGATCCAGTCGGCCATCGGCGACCAGCTGGCCAAGGCGCTGCTGGCCGGGGAGATCACCGACGGCGACACCGTCCGGGTCGACCTGGCCGGCTCGGTGCTGGACAGCGCGGCCGGGCTGACAGTCGGCCGCGGCATCCGGTCCGGTGCGGCGAGCTAGTTCAGCCGGCAGACCCGATCGACCCGCCGGGCGACCCGCAAGGGCGCCCGGTGGGTCTTTTTTGTGCTGTTCGCAGCCGGCTCGCCCACACGTCCTACAGGTGGGTTACCTGGAAATGCCCGCCGTCGCCGCTAGGGTGGCTGCGTGAGCATCCCGACTTCGGTGTGGTTTCTCATCGCCGCTGTCGCGTTCGTGCTCGGCCTGGTCATGCTCCGGGCCTCGCGGCACGCCGGCGGCGGGCAGATGCGCGACCGCCGTCGCTGGGCCGCGCAGAAGGAATGGGAGTACCTGGACAGCGACCCGGTGCTGCCCAGCAGGTGGCGCTACGGCACCATCCACCAGGGCGGACCCGGAGTGGCCCGAAACCTGGTGACCGGCTCGGTGCCCACCGCCGAGGGACGCCGTCTGGTGTACGTGTTCGACCACGAGCAGGCCGGCCGGCTCAGCTCGGTGGTGTGCGCGGTGCAGCGGCGCACCGCCATGAGCGGGGCGGTCGAGCTGCGGCTGCCGTCCGCTCCGCTGCCCGACGACGCCGGGCTGGACCTGCTGGAGCCGGTCGGCCAGCGCTACGCGTTCGTCTCCGACGCCGCCGCGATCCGGCCGCTGATCACGCCCCGGTTGATCCGCGCCGCGGACGCGATCGGCGAGGACGTGGAGCTGCTCTGGGCGGAGGACTCCTGGGTGCTGTGCACCGCCCCGCTGGACTACACGCCGGACCACCTGCAAGACCTGCTGGACCAGCTGGTCGAGGTGGCCGGCGCACTGGAGGAGGCCAGCCGGGCCGGCGACTCCCCGCAGCTGCCACAGAACCCGTCCGACCCCGACCCTCCGTCGTCCTCAGCCGCGGCGGACTGGGCACGGACGTTCACCCAGCGGCAATCGGACTCGCCCGGCTGGCGCACCTCGGGCAACTCGCCGGACAGCGACTCCGGCTACAGCTAGGAGCTCCAGGTTGTCCACCGCCCTCATCACCGGGGCCACCGCCGGCATCGGCGCGGCGTTCGCCCACCGGCTGGCCGCCGACCATGATCGGTTGGTACTGGTCGCCAGGGACACGGCTCGCCTGGAAGCCACCGCCGCCGAGCTGCGCGCGCGCCACCCGGTCGAGGTCGAGGTGCTGAGCGCCGACCTGGCCACGGCTGACGGGCGCGCGGCCGTCGAAACCCGGGCGGCCGAGCGGGTGGACCTGCTGGTGAACAACGCCGGTCTGGGCCTGGGCGGGGCGTTCCTGGAGCTGGACATGGAGCGGCTGCAGCACCAGTTGGACGTGAACGTGACCAGCGTGCTGCGGCTGACCCGTGCCGCGTTGCCGTCTATGGTGGCCCAGGGCTCCGGCGCGGTGATCAACGTGTCCAGCGTGGCCAGTTTCGTGCCCAGCCGGGCCGCCACCTACAACGCGAGCAAGGCGTGGGTGACCACCTTCACCGAGGGCCTGGCGGACGCGCTGCGCGGCACCGGCGTGCACGTGCTCGCGCTCTGCCCCGGCTACGTGCGCACCGAGTTCCATCAGCGGGCCGGGCTGGACGTCGGCGCGCGCACCGGGCCGCTCTGGTTGGATGCCGATCGAGTGGTTGCCGACGGCCTCGCGGACCTGGCGCGCGGGCGGGTGGTGTCGGTGCCCAGCCTGACCTACAAGGCACTGGTTGGAGTGATCGACGTGATGCCCCGGTTCGTGGTGCGGGCGATGGTGTCCCGGTTCGACGGGAAGCGCCGGTGACGCTGGGGGGTGGCCCGGCGGATCGGGACCGGGAGGAGCTGGCCGGTCTGGTCCGAGACCTCGCGGTGGTGCACGGCAAGGTGACGTTGTCCTCGGGCGCGGAGTCGGACTATTACATCGACCTGCGCCGGGTCACCCTGCACCACCGCGCGGCGCCGTTGATCGGGCGGCTGTTGCGGGTGCTGACCGCGGACTGGGAGTACGACGCGGTGGGCGGGCTGACCCTGGGCGCGGACCCGGTTGCCACCTCGGTGCTGCACTCGGCGGCGGCGGACGGGGTGGCGATCGATGCGTTCGTGGTGCGCAAGGAGACCAAGAAGCACGGCATGCAGCGGCTGGTCGAGGGGCCGGACATCACCGGGCGGCAGGTGCTGGTGGTGGAGGACACCTCGACCACCGGAGGCTCGGTGCTGACCGCTGTCCGGTCCGTGCTGGCCACCGGGGCCTCGATCGTCGGCGTGGCCACCGTGGTGGACCGGGACACCGGCGCACGGCAGGTCATCGAGGCGGAGGGGCTGGCCTACCGCGCGGTGCTCGGCCCGGCCGACCTGGACCTGCCGTCCTGACCGTGCTCTCCGACGACGCGGCGGGGCCGACGGAATGGACCGCCGGCGAGCCGGTGGGCGTCGGCCCGTGGCCGGGTGACGCCGGCAGCTGGCCGAGCGACCCGCGCTACGACCCCGACCTGCTGCGCGACGGTGACCGCCGCAACGTGGTGGACGCCTATCGGTACTGGCGGCGCGAGGCGATCGTGGCCGACATCGACGCGCGCCGGCACCCGTTCCACGTGGCCATCGAGAACTTCGGGCACGACCACAACATCGGCACCGTGGTGCGTACCGCCAACGCGTTCGCGGCGTCCGCGGTGCATATCGTCGGGCGAGCCAGGTGGAATCGCCGGGGTGCCATGGTCACCGACCGCTACCAGCACCTTCACCACCATCCCACGGTCGCCTCGCTGCTGGAGTACGCCGCCGAGCAGGAACTGACCGTGGTGGCGGTGGACAACTCGCCGGGCTCGGTGCGGCTGGAGCGCGCGTCGTTGCCCCGCCAGTGCCTGCTGCTGTTCGGCCAGGAGGGGCCCGGAGTGTCCGCCGAGGGGCGAGACGGGGCAGCGCTGACCGTGTCCATCGCGCAGTTCGGCTCCACCCGCTCGATCAACGCCGGAGTCGCCGCCGGAGTCGCCATGCACGCCTGGATCCGCCAACACGCCGACCTGAACACCGCCTGGTAACCCGCGAGTCGGGGATTCCGTCAGCGTGAGTCGCGGATTCCACCAGGGCGTGGCGGGGCTCGACCGTGTTCCGCGAGTCGGCGCTCTCAGCACAGTGGCGCCCGCCGTTCCCCTGAAGTCGCCTCCCTTGCCGACTTCCCCAAGATCTAACTAGAACGTTCTATTTAATCGCGGTACGGTGCGGACACCGAGCGAGAGGAGTGCCGGGATGACGGAGCCGACGGGCCACGGACCGCGCTTCCGACCACGGCCCATGCCGCGCCAGTTGGCGACCATGCTGACTCCGGTGACGGCCGCGGTAGGGCGCGTCCTCCTGGAACGCGGCGTGGACGTCCGCCGCACGCGGTTGCTGGATGCCGCGCGCGACCGCGTCCAGCAGCGACGCCGTCCCAGCCGGCCGAGGATGCGGGCGCTGATCGCCTCCGGCGGCGGCCGGCTGCGCTGGCGCGACGTTCCGGCGCCGCCGCCCCCGGGGCCGGACGCGGCGGTGGTCCGCCCGATCGCCGTGGCCACCTGCGACCTGGACCGGGCGGTCGCGCTGGGCGCCACGCCGTTCCCGCTGCCGCTGAACATCGGGCACGAATGCGTCGCCGAGGTGCTTGCCGTCGGCGAGCGGGTGACCAGCGTGCGCCCGGGCCAGCGGGTGGCTGTGCCCTTTCAGATCAGCTGCGGCGACTGTGTGCCGTGCCGCGCCGGGGCGACCTCGAACTGCGCCAGCGTGCCGCCGATCTCGATGTACGGCTTCGGGGTGGGCGGCGGTCACTGGGGCGGTGCACTGGCCGACCAACTCGCGGTGCCGTTTGCCGACGCCATGCTGGTGCCGCTGCCCGACGGCATGGACCCGGTCGCCGCGGCCAGCCTCGCGGACACCATCTGCGACGGGTACCGGCACATCGGCCCGTACCTGCCCGCGCTGCTGGAGCGGGACCCGGACGCCGAGGTGCTCATTGTCGCCGGCTTGGCCCCCCGGACGATCTACAGCGGGAGCGTGCCGCTGTATGCCGGGCAGGTGGCGCTGGCGCTGGGTGCCCGCCGGGTGCGGTTGGTGGACAGCCGGGCCCATGTCCGCGCGGCCGCCGCCCGGCTCGGCATCCAGCCGCTGCGCCCCGCCGAGCTGCGCCGGACGCCCGCCGCGGCGCTCGTGGTGGCCGCCACGGCGACGTCCCGAGGGTTGTGGGCGGCGTTGAGCAAGACCGCGTCGGACGGGATGTGCAGCAGCGTCGGTGGGCTGCACCGGGTGGGGCGGATCCCGGTCGGGGTGCTCTACGGACGCAACGTCTCGCTGCGGGTGGCTCGCACCGACGCCAGGGCGGTGATGCCGAAGGCCCTCGCGCTGATCGCCGACGGCCGGTTCCGCCCCGAGCAGGTGATCAGCACCTTCGGTTCGCTGGACGATGCGCCCCGGCTACTCGCCGGGCACTACCGCACCGGCGACATCAAGACGATCCTGAGCGCCTGACTGCGCTTGGGCGGGCACCCCTCGGGTGTGCTGAGAGCGCCGACTCGGTGTGCTGAGAGCGCCGACCCGCGGCACACGGGCGGCCCGACCCGCAGTCACGGAATCCCCGACTGGCTGTGACGGCATCCCGACGCGGTGACGGGATTCCCGACTCGCCGGGTGGGTTAGTGGGACTCCGCGGGGATGGGGTCTTCGTCGACGGGGCGGCGCATCTCCTGGCGGTAGCGGTACAGGCCGTATCCGGTGCCCACCACGAAGAACGCGATGGAGCCGATCGTGGTGGCCTGCTTGACCCAGGGCATCGCGTCCAGCAGGCCGGCGCCGTAGTACCCGAGCAGCAGCAGGATGGGCACCCAGGTGATCGCGCCCAGCGAGTTGGCGAGGATGTAGCGCCGGTTGTCCATCCCGGCCGCGCCGGCGATCATCGGGGCCAGCGTGCGGACCCAGGGCAGCCAGCGAGCCACCACCACCGACCAGAATCCCCACCGTTCGAAGAACGCGGCCGCCCGATCCAGGTTGGCCCGGTTCAGGATCCGGCCGTCCTTGCGGGCCAGGATCCGGACCCCGGTGCGTCGACCGACCAGGAAGCCGACCTGGTTCCCGACCACCGCCGCGACGGTGGCCGCAAGGGCCAGCGCCCACGCGCTGACCTCCTGGTCGTGCGCCGCGAGCACCACCCCGGCGGCGAACAGCAGCGAGTCCCCGGGCAGGAACAGGCCGATGATGAACGCGCACTCCAGGAACACGAAGGACAGCACCACGATCCACACCGTGGCCGGCGCTGCGCTGTGTAACACCCCGGACGCCACGAACACCTCACCCGGATTCCCGGCCGCCGCGGCAACGGAGCCCACGACGTCGCCGGCCACCAGCGGACCGGCCAGGCCGTTCGCCGTTGCCAGCAGTGTGCTCACAGGTCTCCAGGTTGGGTTGGCGGGCGTGGTGCCCGGTCAGGGGATCGGTCTCAGCCGAGCTCGGTGGTCTCTCGCTTGTCCTCGATCTCGGGCCGCCGCTCCCGCCGGGCCTTGATGAACTCCACGGCCAACGGAATCAACGACAGCACCACCACGCCGACCAACATCAACTCGATGTTGTTGCGCACGAAGGCGAAGCCGCCCAGCGAGTATCCCAAAAGAGTGACGCCAGCGGCCCAGGCAACGCCGCCAATTAACGAGTACGTGAGGTAGCGCTTCGGTTCCATCTTGCCCACGCCGGCCATCACTGTGATAAACGTCCGGACAATGGGGACGAAACGGCCGAGCACGATTGCCCTGTTGCCGTACTTGTCGAAGAACGCCTTGGTCCGGTCCACGTACTCAGGCTTGAGTAGCCGGGAGTTCGGCCGGTCGAAGATGGCCGGGCCGGCGGCGCGGCCGATCCAGTACCCGCAGACATTGCCGGCGAACGCACTCACCACCAGCAGGGTGCAGACCAGCCAGAGTGGCTCGCGGATCGCCCCGGTGGCGACGAATAGGCCGGCGGTGAACAGCAGCGAGTCGCCCGGGAGGAAGAACCCGATGAGTAACCCGCATTCGGCGAAGAGAATCAGGCACAGGCCGGCCAGCACGAACGGGCCCATCGCGGAGATGAGGTAGCTCGGGTCGAGCCATTGCGGACCGAGCGCCAGCACCACGCTTGTGGTCGGCATCGAGGCGAGGAGGCTCACGGTTATCCACGGTACCGGCCGCGCGGATGGTGACCGCGGCGCGCTCCGCCAGCGGCGCCGCTAGCCGGCACCCACCGATGGCAGCGTACCGGGCATGAAGATCGAGATCAGCGCCAGGGAAACGCCCACCAGGGCGCCGGTGAGCAGGGCGATCACCAGTACCCACCCGATCGGAAACGGGCGCGGCGGCGGCGGCGGGCGGCGGGACCCGGTGGGCGCCGGCCGGCCCTGCACCGCCTGCGCGCGCAGCGCGTCGGACACGATCCGCTCCGGGTCCATCTCCCACCCCGTCTGTTTTTGCCGCGCTCAGCCGCGCCGCTCAACCGCGACCTGGCCGGTCGGCCATCGCCTTGGCCACCGAGGCCAGCGCCCGGCTCGCGGTGGACTTCACCGCGCCCCGGCTGATCCCGGTGGACTCGGCGATCTCGGCCTCGGACAGCCCGCCGTAGTAGCGCAGTACGAGCACCTCGCGCTGCCGGGCCGGCAGCGTGCTCAACGCGTCGACCACCCCTTGGTGCTCAGCGGAGAGCATCGCGAGCGACTCCGCCGACCGGGCGTTGACCTGGTGCGGGGGAACGTACTCCCGTGCGGTGCGCCGCCGACGCAGCACCGAGCGGGACCCGTTCACCACCGCGGTGCGCAGGTAGCCCAGCGCGGCGCGCTCGTCACGCAGCTCGGACCAGTGCCGATGCAGCCCGGTAAACGCCTCCTGCACCACGTCCTCGGCCGTTCCCTGCTCGTCGACCAGCAGAATCGCCAGCCGGACCAGCCGCATGCGGTGCTCGGTGTACAGATCGGCGAGCGTCTTGGGCCGATCCTCGGCCGGCTGTTCCGCCGGCGTCGCGGGAAACCGGTCGATCCGGCGCAGTCTGGTCAGGGTGCGCTCGACGAGCCCGGCGACGGGGCTCTCGACGGGATCCGCGAAGGATTCCCCGGTTTGTTTCGAGCTCACGGCTCGAGGGTAGCGAGCCCCCGTCGGCGCCGTGCCATTGCCGGTACGCGCTGGTGCGGAATACTGGGCGGCGACCAGGTAATCGAGGAGGACAGGCCACGCCATGCCGATCGCGACCCCTGAGGTCTACAACCAGATGCTGGACGCCGCCAAGGCTGGTGAGTACGCCTTCCCGGCGATCAATGTGACGTCTTCGGAGACGCTGAACGCGGCGCTGCGTGGGTTCGCCGATGCGGAGAGCGACGGCATCATCCAGATGTCCACCGGTGGTACGGAGTTCCTCTCCGGAACCCGGGTGAAGGAGATGGCCACCGGCGCGATCGCGTTGGCCGAGTTCGCCCACGTGGTGGCCGCGAAGTACCCGATCAACGTCGCTCTGCACACCGACCACTGCCCGAAGGACAAGCTGGACGGGCTGGTCCGGCCGCTGCTGGCGGTGAGCACCGAGCGGGTGGCGCGCGGGGAGAACCCGCTGTTCCAGTCGCACATGTGGGACGGCTCGGCGGTCGAGCTGCACGAGAACCTGGCCATCGCCGAGGAGCTGCTGGCCACGGCGAGCAAGGCCAAGATCATTCTAGAGGTGGAGATCGGCGTGGTCGGCGGCGAGGAGGACGGCGTCGCCAACGAGATCAACGAGAAGCTGTACACCACGCCGCACGACTACGAGCTGACCCTGGAGGCCCTGGGCCACGGCGAAAAGGGCCGCTACCTGCTGGCCGCCACATTCGGCAACGTGCACGGGGTGTACAAACCGGGCAACGTGAAGCTGCGCCCAGAGATCCTCAAGCAGGGCCAGGAGGTGGCCATCGCCAAGCTCGGCCTACCTTCCGGCTCCAAGCCGTTCGACCTGGTCTTTCACGGTGGATCCGGCTCGTTGCCGGAGGAGATCGCCGAGGCGGTCAGCTACGGCGTGGTGAAGATGAACATCGACACCGACACCCAGTACGCGTTCACCAGGCCGATCGCCGGACACATGTTCACCAACTACGACGGTGTGCTCAAGGTGGACGGCGAGGTCGGGAACAAGAAGGTCTACGACCCGCGCTCGTACCTCAAGGCCGCCGAGGTGGCCATGGCCGACCGGATCGTTCAGGCCTGCCAGAACCTCAATTCGGCCGGCCGCACCCTGAAGTGACGCCCGTGAGTGGCGATGGCGCCGGTAGCGGCCATTGCCACTCACCACACCGGAGGACAGATGACCTTGCACGGCAACCTGCTCGGCCCCGAGCCGACCCTGCTGCCCGTCGACGTGGCGTTGGACGCCGCGCTGGACGGCGGCGCCGATCCCACCGAGGCGGCTGCGGCGCATCCGGCGGCGAGCGCGGCGTGGGCGGTGCTGGCCGAGCGGGCGCTGGCCAACGGCGAGCCGGTGGCGGCCTACGCCTACGCCCGTACCGGATACCACCGAGGGCTGGACCAGCTGCGCCGAAACGGGTGGAAGGGTTTTGGCCCGGTGCCCTGGGCGCACGAACCCAACCAGGGTTTCCTGCGCGCGCTGGCCGCCCTGGCCAAGGCGGCGGACGCGATCGGGGAGGACGACGAGGCGACCCGCTGCCGGAATTTCCTGGCCGACTCCGACCCGGCCGCGTCGGCCGCGCTGGGCCTCGCCTGAGTCCTGCCGGAAGCCCGCTCGAACCCCGCCGGCGACCCGCTGGTCGGACCACATAGGACCGCATCTGACCAGGTCAGCGGGTCGAAGTGGATCCGGCCGGCGCGGCGCGGCGAACTAATCCCTATTGTGTACGCGGGCAGTTCGCCTAGCCTCGGTGCGCGCACCCACGGCTTGTCCCCCTCGTTGTAGCTAAGGATGCTCTCTACCATGCAGGTCGACTCCGTATCGCAGCCAGCCGACGCCGGCGGGTTGCCGAAGGAGGCTGGCGTTGACAGCGGCGCCGGTGTGACCGCGGCCGGGCGGGCGCGGGAGAAGCGGCTGCTGAGCGGGCTGACCGTGATGGTCACGGAGGATCCTGGCCCGGAGCTGCTCGCCGCGTGGGACCAGTTGGTGTCCCGCACCGCCAACAGTGACGTCGCCCAGCTGTCCGCCTGGGCCACCCTGCGGCGGCTGGCCGACTACGAGCCGCTCTACGTGCTGGCCACGTCCGGGAACGAGGTGCTCGGCGGGGCCACGCTGCTACGTCGGCGGGTCCCCGGCCTGCGCAATGTGGGTTACCTGCCCTACGGCCCCAGCATCGCCGACGACCTGGTGACGATCCGGGCGTCGGTGCGCGAGCAGCTGGTGGACGCGCTGCACAAGCTGGCCCGTTCGCACGCGGTGCTGTTCGTGCAGCCGCCGGACGGTGGCGAGGACATCACCCTTGCGCTGTTGCAGCGCGGTTTCCGCTTCTCCCAGGCCGGTATCGCCCCCGCCGCGACCATCCGAGTGGACCTGACCCAGTCCGAGGACGCGCTGCGGGCCAACCTGAGCCGTCGATTGCGCACCTGGACCAGGCAGTGGCCGGAGCGCGGGGTGAAGGTTCGGGTCGGCGACGAGCGGGACATCCCGATCCTGGCCAAGCTGGCCGCCAGCACGGCGAGCTACCAGAACTTCACCCCGTTCCCGGAGAGCTACCTGGAGGCCACCTACGCCGAGCTGTCCGCCGGCGGGCACGTGGTGCTGCTGCTCGGCGAGCTGTCCGGCACGCCGGTGGCCGCTGAGCTGCTCACCGGGTGCGGCGGCGTGCTCAAGAGCAGGATCACCGGGCTGGACCGATCTTCCTCGGAGGCCGGCAAGCTCAACGTGGCCAGCGCGATGATCTGGGAAGCGATCTACTGGGGCAAGGCGAACGGGTACCGCGCGTTCGACTTCGGCGGCCTGCATCCGGAGTCGGTCGCGGCGCTGCGCGCCCCCGGCATGGTCAACCTGGACTCACTGGCCGGGCCGGACCTGTTCAAGACCAAGTTCGGCGGGGATGTGTGGACCTACCCGCCGGCCGTGGAACTGATCCCGAACCGCATCCTGCGTACCGGTTACGACGCGCTCCGCCGGGGCAACGGCGGCCGCCGCGTGCTCATCGCGATCCGGGAAGCCCTGCGCGGCGGTCGCTGAACCTTCCCGCCTCGGCAAACCTCGGTGCCTCAGCAAACGCCGGTGCCTCAGCCGGCGCCGGTTTCCGCGACCGCGCCGGGCTGCTCGGCCCGCTGGAACAGGGTGAGAAACAGCTCGAATGCCTGGGCCACCGCCTCCCGCTGCCCGGTGGCGAGCTGGTCCAGCAGTAGGCCTCTGGTCACCGCCAACCCGAGTCGGGCCATCGGCTCGGCCCGCTCGGCGGGAATGCCACTGTCCACCAGGGTGCGCACGCTGGGCGCCAACCACGACTCGATGTCCCCTTCGAGCAGCGCGGTAGCCGGCTCGCGGCCCTGCAGCGCCTGACCGTAGATCTCGAAGAACAACCGGGCGTACGGCTCCATCGCCGGGTCGGACACCCGCTGCCACAGCCGCCTCGGCCGCTCCGTCGGATCCAGCGACGGGTCGGCGACCAGCTCGCTCCACAGCCGGCGCTGCCCGCTCTCCACCGCCCGGACCACCTCGGTGAGCAGCCCCTCCTTGGACCCGAAGTGGTAGATCAGCATGCGGTGGCTGGTACCGAGGGCCTCGGCCAGCTGCCGCAGGCTCAGGTCGCTGATGCCACGGGTGCCGAAATAGGTCATCGCCGCGGCGAGCAGCCGCTCCCGCGCCTGACCGCGCGATCGGGTCATCGCGTCAGGCCGGGGGTGGTGGACATGGGGACATGCTAGGAGGGCCCCGAGTGATGCCGCTCGTCGCGAGCGGTGATCCAGGTGGATGCATCGCGGGCCGGACCCCGACCGCGGCAGGATAATGCAGCGTGACCGAGAGTTTTCCACGTCGACAGGCCCGCACCCGCCGATTCACCCTGGGCGCCCCGCGCGGGTTCACCATCTCGGCGGACGGCCAGCGGGTGCTGTTCCTGCGCAGCCAGGGAGGCACCGACCCGGTGACCTGCCTGTGGTCACTGGACACCGGCACCGGCGTCGAGCGAGTGGTGGCCGACCCGAGGGTGTTGGGTGACCCGGACGCCGAGTTGCCGGCCGAGGAGCGGGCCCGCCGGGAGCGCGCTCGGGAGCAGGCCGGCGGCATCGTGGGCTACGCCACCGACCGGGCCGCCGGGCTCGCCGCGTTCACCCTGGCCGGCACCCTGTACGTGGCTGACCTGGTCACCCCGGGTGCCACGCCGCGCGCGGTGAGCACGCCACCCGGGGTGATCGACCCGCGACCTGATCCGGCCGGACAGCGGGTGGGCTACGTCAGCGGCGGCGCGCTGTGGCTCTACGACCTGTCCACCGGTACCTCCACCGCGCTCGCCGAGCCGGAGTCCGACACGGTGCGCTACGGCCTGGCCGACTTCATCGCGGCCGAGGAGATGAACCGGATGCGGGGCTACTGGTGGGCCCCGGACGGCGAGGCCGTGCTGGTGGCCCGGGTGGACGAGGCCCCGGTCCAGCGCTGGCACCTGGCCGACCCGGCCAACCCGGAGCGGACCCCCACCGAACTGGCCTACCCGGCGGCGGGCACCCCGAACGCGGTGACCGAGCTGTACCTGCTCGGCCGGGACGGTTCCCGGACCGCGGTGACCTGGCCCGGCGGCGAGGAGTACCTGGCCGAGGTGTACTGGGACGATGCCGGCCTGCTGATCACCGTGCTGCCCCGGGACCAGCGGGCGATCCGGGTGCTGCGGGTGGACCCGGCGACCGGTACGACCAGCCCGGTCACCGAGAACACCGACGAGCACTGGGTGGACGTGGTGTCCGGGGTGCCGGCTCACCTGGCCGACGGCGCGCTGGTGTGGACCGCAGACCTGGATGACGCGCGCCGGCTGCTGATCGACGGCGATCCGGTCACCCCGCCCAGCCTGCGGGTCCGCTCGGTGCTGGACATCGACGGCGACACCGTGCTCTTCACCGCCAACGAGGATCCGACCGAGGTTCGGCTGTGGACCTACCGCCGGGGTGACGGGCTGAACTGCCTGACCCCGGAGCCCGGGGTGTTCAGCGGCCGCCGGCGGGCGGGTACGACGGTGATCGCTGGTCAGACCTTGGATCGGCACGGGGTGGCGGCGGTGGTGCACCGGGCGGACGGCCGCTCGGCGCCGATCGCCTCGCTCGCCGAGCCGCCCGATCTCACCCCGCGGCTGACGCTGCTCCCGCCGAGCTCCGGCACCAGCGCCGAGCCGCGCGCCCCGCGCACCGCGGTGCTGCTGCCCACCGACCACCGGCCGGGCCAGCGGTTGCCGGTGCTGATGGACCCGTACGGCGGGCCGCACGCGCAGCGGGTGCTGGCCGCCCGGGGCGCGTACCTGACCAGCCAGTGGTTCGCCGACCAGGGCTTCGCGGTGGTGGTCGCGGACGGTCGGGGGGCACCGGGGCGGGGGCGGGCCTACGAGCGGGCGGTGGCCGGGGACCTGGCCAGCCCGCCGCTGGAGGATCAGGTCGCCGCGCTGGAGTTGGCCGCCGCCGCGCACCCCGAGCTGGACACCTCGCGGGTGGGTATCCGGGGCTGGTCGTTCGGCGGGTACCTGGCCGCGCTGGCCGTGCTGCGCCGGCCGGACGTGTTCCACGCGGCGGTGGCCGGCGCCCCGGTGACCGACTGGGCGCTCTACGACACCTTCTACACGGAGCGGTATCTCGGGCACCCGGACACCACGCCGGAGGCGTACCAGCGGTCCTCGTTGCTCGGCGACGCGGCCAAGCTGACCCGGCCGCTGCTGCTCATCCACGGTCTCGCCGACGACAACGTGGTCGCCGCGCACACCCTGCGGCTGTCCGCCGCGCTGCTCGCCGCCGGGCGTCCGCACAGCGTCCTGCCGCTATCCGGGGTCACCCATATGACGCCGCAGGAGGAGGTCGCGGAGAACCTGCTCCTGCTCCAGGTGGACTTTTTGAGGACCGCTCTCGGCGGTCGGTGAACCGTGTGGGCTGGGAGCGCCGACTCAGTGTGCCGAGAGCCCCGACTCGCGGGCCGTGGGGGTGGTGGTGGGGGCTGGCTCGTGGCCGGTGACGTGGCGGTCTCTGGCGGCGATCACCCCGCACACCGACTGCGGCACCAGGATGGCTAGCAGTAGGGCCAGTGGCGCGGTCCAGCCGCCGCTGGCGTCGT
This sequence comes from Pseudonocardia sp., assembly GCA_036402515.1. Classification (GTDB taxonomy): domain Bacteria; phylum Actinomycetota; class Actinomycetes; order Mycobacteriales; family Pseudonocardiaceae; genus Pseudonocardia. The sequence continues at coordinate 34,637 of DASWST010000086.1, read as the reverse complement.
GCACCGCGCCCAGGGCGGTCGGCCCGACTGAAGCGAGCAGGTAGCCGAAGCACTGCGCCATGCTGGACAGTTGCGCGGCGTGCCGGGTGTCCGGCGACCGCTGCACGATGAACAGCATGGCCAGGCTGAGCGCGGCACCCTGCCCGAGACCGAACAGCACGAACCACAGGTAGGTCCCGTTCGCCGGCGCGAACAGCAGGCCGACCAGGGCAGCGCCGTTCAGCACCGCCGCGGCCACCACCAGAACCCCCGCCGGCACTCGGCGGCCGGCCAGCGCCGGCGCGGCCAGCGCACCGGCGATGCTGACCACGCTGGACAACGACAGCATGGCCCCGCCCAACTCGCTGCTCAGCCCGGCGTCGCCCAGGCGGGTAGGCAGCCACGCCGCGCCGGTGTAGAAGCTCAGCGACTGCAGGCCCATGTAGCCGGTGACCGCCCAGGCCAGCGGGCTACGCCACAAGCCACGCACCGGGTGCGCCGCCGCGCCCACCTCACTGGCCCGCAACCGGGTGTGCCGGCGCACCTGGGGCAGCCACACCGCGATCGCCAGCACGGCGAGCAGGCCCCACAGCGCCAGTACCACCCGCCAGCTCAGCCCGGTGGCCTGCACCAACGGAATGGTGGTTCCGGCCGCGATCGCCGGCCCACCGGACAAGGTCATGGTGTAGAGCCCGGTCATGGTGCCGGTCCGGGTGGGGAAGTCGCGCTTGATCACGCTGGGCAGCAGCACGTTGGCCAACGCGATGCCGGCGCCGATCAGCACGGTCCCGGCCAGCAGCGTGGCGACCGAGGGCAGCAGTCGCACCGCCGCACCGGCGGCGATCACCACCATGGTCAACAGCAGCGTCGGCTCCGCACCCAGCCGCCGCCCGACCCTGGGGGCCAGCGGGGCGAGCGCGCCGAAGCACAGCACCGGCAGCGTGGTCAGCAGCCCGGCGGTGGCCGCCGACATGCCGGTGTCCGCCCGGATCATGCCCACCAGCGGGGATACCGCGACCACCAGTGGCCGCAGGTTCAGTGCCAGCAGGATGACCCCGACGGCCAGCCAGATCATCTGGGCGCGGCGGCTCACTGATCCGCGTCCGAGAGCAGCCGGACCGACTCCACCGCCGACGAGAGATAGTCCTCGACGCACCGCTGCGCCGCCCCCTGGTCACCGGCCTCGATCGCCTCGACCAGCGCGGCATGCGACCCGCGCTGGTAGCGGACCTCCTCGCCCAGCGGGCTGTGCACGATCGTCTCGAGCACCGCGCGCAGTCCCTCGGTCAGGTGGTCGTAGAGGTCGGCGAGCATGCCGTTGTGCGCGGCGGCCACCGCGGCCCGGTGGAAGTGCAGGTCGGCGCTGATCAGCTTCTCGTCATCGCCCTCCCGCCAGGCCGCGTCCCGGCGGGCCAGGGCCGCGCGCAGCGCCTCGATGTCGGCGTCGGTGCGCCGGGCGGCGGCCAGCCGAGCGGCGTCGCGCTCCAGGCTGGACCGCACCTCGAGCGCCTCCAGGTGCCCGGCCCTGCGCAACCTGCGCAGCACCGCGGCGCCCAGGTCGTCGCCGGCCCGGACATAGGTGCCGTCGCCCTGCAGCGGCTCGAGCATGCCGCTGTGCACCAGCGCGCGTATCGCTTCGCGCACCGTGTTGCGGCCGACACCCAGGCTCTGGACCAGCACCGGTTCGGCCGGAATCTTGGTACCGACCGCCCATTCGCCGGACTCGACCTGGCCGCGCAGCTGGTCGATCACGCGTCCGACCAGGCTGGACCGTTCCGTTGCCTTCAGTGGCACGGTCCACCTCCTCACTGGGGGATGAACCTAACATCCCATGTTTGTTCACCCGATGGGGAGAGGCGAACGCCACGCAGAGGTTAGCTCCACGACGTGCTTGCTGAGTGCTTGCTAGAGTAAGCAGTCCGAAGCCACCGGTCGCACCAGGAGGCGATGACCGTGATCGAACAGGACGACCCGCGAAGTACCGGCCGACCGGACTACCCCGGACCGGGCAGGCCGGACCACCCCGGCCCAAGTACCGCGCGACCGGAGTACACCGGCCCGGTACCCGCGCTGCTGCGCCCGAGCCTTGCCTTGCCGCTGACCCCGGCGCTGGTCCCATTGCTCTTCCTCGGCGTCAGCCTGCTGCTCGCCTCGGTCGGTGTGGCAGCCGTGGTGGCCGCCTTCGTGGCCGGATTCTGGCTCGGCCTGCTGGCGCTCGCCGTGGTGCCGTTCCTGGTGCTCGGCGCGATCGCGCTGGCCCGAATCGGCAGCGAGCTGGCCCTTGCGGTGATCCAGATGGCCGAGGACGTGGCCGGCATCGCCGCCCGGCTGCCCCGGCTGGAGAGCACCGTCTACGACGTGGCCAATGACATCCCCCGATTCGGCTTCCTCAAGCTGCTCACCGGCCCCCGCGAGCGCTGACCCCCAGCCCGGGCGGCCGCCACCGAACCGCACAGCAGGCGGCTGTTACCGAACCGCACAGCAGCCGGCTGTTACCGAACCGCACAGCAATCCGGCTGGTGAGCCTCGGGATCTGCCTGTCGTGCAGTTCGGTAACCACCGGCCTTTACTCGCCGCGCCATACCGGCGGGCGCTTCTGGGCGAAGGCCTGGGCGCCCTCCCGGGCGTCGGCGGAGGTGAAGATCGGCTCGATGATCGCGGCCTGCCGCTGCCACATCTCCTCGCTGCTCCAGTCGGCCGACTCGGTGATCACCCGCTTGGAGGTGATCACCGCGAGCGGGCCGTTCGCGGTGATCTTCTCGGCCAGGCCGAGCGCCGCGTCCAGCGCCCCTCCGGTGGGGGTCAGCCGGTTGACCAGGCCGTAGCGGTGCGCGTCGGTGGCGTCCAGGAAGTCCCCGGTGAGCGCGAGCTCCATGGCGATCTGCGGCGGGATCCGACGCGGCAGCCGCATCAACCCGCCGGCGGCCGCGACCAGGCCGCGCTTCACCTCGGGAATGCCGAACTTGGCCGACTCGGCGGCCACCACCAGGTCGCAGGCCAGCACCAGCTCACAGCCGCCGGCCAGTGCGTAACCCTCCACGGCGGCGATCAACGGCTTGCGCGGCGGCGCCTCGGTGATCCCGCCGAAGCCACGGCCCTTGATGCTCGGCCGCTCGCCGGTGAGGAACGCCTTGAGGTCCATTCCCGAGCAGAACGAGCCCCCCGCCCCGGTGAGCACTCCCAGGGTCAGCTCGCGGTCACCGTCCAGCTCGTCCATCGCGGCCGCGAGCTGCTCGGCCACCGCCCGGTTGACCGCGTTGCGCGCCTCGGGGCGGTTGATACTGACGACCAGAACCTGGTCACGGCGTTCCACCAGTACTTCGTCGGACATGGGTGATGCCTTCCTCTCGGGCCGGCCTCTCGGGGCCTCTTCGGATCCTGCCCGATCGCCGCCGGCTGGGCTCGGTGGTCGGCGCGCGGGCTCGGCGGTCGGGGCGGAGTTCAGCTGCCTCGGGGTAATGCCTGCACGGCGCTGATCAGCAGTTCCAGGCCGAACTCGAAGTCGCGGTCGTGGTCGTGTTCGGCGAGTACCGGCAACAGGTCGCGGACGTTGAGGTAGCCGGCCCGGCTCAGCGCCTCGGCCAGCTCGGCCTTGTCCGGCGCGTCCACCCCGGCCCCGGCGGCCTCGGCCACGCCGACCTCGTTGATCAGGCTGCCCAGCACGAACGAGACGAACGTGCGCACCAGCCGCACCGCGACCTGGCCGTCGAACCCGCCCTTGCGCACCGCGGCCAGCGCGATCTCCACCGGGTGCAGCCCGACGGTGGACTTCGGCTGCCGGGTGATCACCACCAGCACGCTGCGCGGGTAGCGGCGGGCGATGCCCCGGAAGGTGTGGGCCAGCGCCCGGGTCTGGTCTTGCCAGTCCGCGTCCGGGTCGGTGGCGAACTCGATGTCGGCCATGATGAATTCGGCGATGGCGTCCAGCAGGGCAGCCTTGTTGGGCACGTGGTTGTACAGCGACATGGTGCCCACCGCGAGCTCGGCGGCCAGCCGGCGCATGGAGACCGCGTCGATGCCGTCCCGCTCGATCAGCGCCACCGCGGCGCGGACGATCCGCTCCCGGCTCAGCCCGCCGCGCGCTTCGGTCACGCCGGTGACGGTACGTCCTTGCCGGGCTCAGCGCCCCGGGACGTAGTGGTGTGGCGAGTCGCGGTACTCCGGCGGCGGCAGGTTCCGGTCCGGCGTCTCTACCAGCGGCGAGTCCGCCGGGATCTTGCCGCGCGCCCGCCGCCAGGCCGACCGGGCACGCGGGTGGTAGCGCAGCTCGAAGGGGACCAGCCTCCAGGCGTACCGCACCGCCGTGTGCACCACCCGCAGCAGCCGCTCGTCCCGCTTGGTCCAGCGCAGCCCGAGCAGCTGGCGTACCGAGTCGTCGTACATGCCGACGGTCAGCCAGATGAAGCCCTTGCTGATCGGGATGCGCAGCAGCCGCCACACCCGGTCCGGCAGCCAGGGGGCCATCGGCGGTTTGGCCAGCTCGGAGAGGTCCAGCACGTCCCGGGTGGCCTTGTTGTCCTCCAGGACGTGCTCGCACATGTGGTCCCAGTACCGCTGGAAGGCCGCCCAGTCCGCCGGCAGGTCCCGCATCGGCATGCCGTACATCGAGTACCACCGCAGGCCCTCGAGCCAGACCTGGTCCTTCTGCGCCGGGGTGAGCGGGTCGCCGAGGTACTCCTGCACCACCACCATGCCCATCACGAACGTGGCGTGCGCCCAGAAGAAGACGTCCGGGTTGAGCGCGTTGTACTTGCGGCCCTTCGCGTCCACCCCGCTGATGCCCCGGTGGTAGTCGCGCACCTGGCGGCCGGTATCCGGCGCCCGATAGCCGTCGAAGACGACCCCGCCGATCGGGTACAGGGACCGGTACAGCCGCTGCCAGCGCTCGGTGAAGAAGATCGAGTGCTGCTCCACGGCGGCGCCCAGCTGCGGGTGCATGTTCTGCATCGAGCCCGCCCATGGGCCCTGCAGCAGGCCGCGCCAGTCGCCGAACAGTCGCCAGGTCAGCGCGTCAGGCCCGAGCGGCACCGGCTGCTTCGCGCCAGTGTCCGCCGTCGCCTCGGTCTTCGCCTCGGTTGTCGGCTCGGACGCCGGCCGCGTGGTCGCCTCGGCCGCCGGTTGTGCTGTCTCGGCTGTCATCCTCGGCTCCAGTCCGCAGTAACTGATGACGGGTGTCTTCAGAGTACGGTTGCTGACACCTGTCGTCAATCGCCGGTCGAGGTCGTCATGGGGTCCAGCGCGTCGCGCACCTGGGGTGGCAGCACCCTCGACGCCCGCCGAGGAGTGCGCCGCCGGCGCCTGCTGGAGGTCGGGTTGGACCTGCTCGGCGGGCCGGAAGGCGCCTCAGCGGTCACCGTGCGCTCGGTCTGCCGACACGCCAAGCTCACCGACCGGTACTTCTACGAGAGCTTCGCCGACCGGGACGAGCTGCTGCTCGCGGTGTACGACGAGGTCGCCGAGCAGGCGCAGCGGGCGCTGGTCGAGGCGGTCACCACCACCCCGGCGGATACCCCGGACGCGGTGGCTCGCGCGGCGGTGCGGGCGTTCCTCGGGTTGCTCACCGACGATCCGCGCAAGGGCCGGGTGCTGCTGCTCGCGCCGATGAGCGACCCGCTGCTCAGCCAGCACGCGCTGCGCCTGCAGTTGGCCTTCGGCGAGCTCATCCGGGTGCAGCTGGCCGCCGTGGCGAGCCGCCCACCACAGCCGGCTCCGCTCGAGCAGCGGCTGACCGCATCGGCGCTGATCGGCGCGTTGACCCAGCTGTTCATCCGGTGGCTGGACGGTTCGCTCGCGGTGACGCCCGCCGAGCTCACCGACTACTGCGTCCGGCTCCTGCTCACCTCGGTCCCGCTGGCCCGCCCCCAGACCCCGTGAGTGGTTTGCGTTGCTATAGCCACGCAAACCACTCACGGGCCACCCACCCTCGCCGCTCGGAGCGCGGACCGCCGGACCTTGCCGGCGTCGTCGCGCAACGGCTCGGCGCTGCGCTCGAAGGTGGCCGGCACCTTGTACGGGACCAGCTTGGCGCGGATGTGCTCGGTCAACTCCTGGTCGGTGACCGGGCCGTCGGTCTGCACGATGGCGTGCACCACGTTGCCCAGGTCCTCGTCCGGCAGGCCGATCACCGCCGAGGAGAGCACCCGGGGATGCTCCTCCAGCGCCGCCTCCACCTCGGCCGGGTACACGTTCGCCCCGCCCACCAGGATCATGTCCTGCCGTCGGTCGGTGAGGTAGAGGTAGCCGTCGGCGTCCAGCCAGCCCATGTCGCCGATCGACTCCCAGCCGTCCCTGGCGCGCGCGGTGGCGCCCAGGTACCGGTAGGTCTGGATACCGACGGGAGGCCGCTGCCACACCTCACCGGCCTCGCCGGGCGGCAGCGGGGTGAAGTCGTCGTCGGTGATCAGCAGCTCGCCGGTGGTGGGCCGGCCCACCGAGCCGGGGTGGCGCAGCCAGTCCGCGCCGTCGATCATGCATACCGCGATCGACTCGGTACCTGAGTACAACTCCAGGATCTTGGACGGCTCGATCCAGGCCAGCCAGCCGCGCTTGACGTGCTCCGGGCACGGCGCGCCGACGTGCAACAGGGTGCGCACCGAGGACAGGTCGGCCGCCGCTCTGACCTGCTCTGGCAGCCGCAGCATCCGGCCCATCAGGGTGGGTACCGCGTAGAGCCAGGTGATCCGGTGCCGGCGGACCCGGTCCAGCACGTCGGCCGCGTCGAACCGCTCCATCACCACCACGTGCCCGCCGTTGACCAGCGCGATCAGCGAGAACATGAATGGGGCGTTGTGGTAGAGCGGCGCGGTGACCAGGAACACCTCGTCCGGCCCGATGTGCAGCGCGTCCGACCGGGCGGTGATGGTCTCCATGGTGCCGGCGCCACCGGCAATGATGATCTTCGGGCGGCCGGTGCTGCCGCCCGACGTGGGCGCCTTCCAGGACGGCGGGGTGGCCGGCGGGAATGGCTGGTCGGAGATGGTCTGGTCGGGCTCGAAGCCGGGTGGCAGCCACGGCCGCCCGCCGCCCGGGTCCAGCCCGATCACCACCGGCGACCCGGCGACCTCCAGCAGTGCGGTCAGCTCGGCGGCGGGCAGCCGGGCGGACACCGGCTGCGGGATGGCGCCGAGCTTCCACGTCGCCACCACGGCCACGTAGAACTCCGCGCTGTTCGGCAGCCCGATGGTGACCATTGAGCCGTGCCGCACGCCGAGCCGGGCCAGCTGCCTGGCCAGCCGGTTGGCGCGGCGGGCCAGCTCGGCGCGGCTGAGGGTGAGCTCGCCGCAGGTCACCGCCGGAGCGTCCGGGTCGGCCTCGGCCAAGGCGTCCAACCCGGTGCCGACCGGGGTGCCGTCGGACCCTCCCGCGCCGACTCCATAGGCGCTGGGCGGGTAGCTGGTTCGGTCTCCCGGATCGTCGCCGGAGGGCGGGGTGGAGGTGACAGCGCTGTCGGTCGGCACGCCGTCCAGCATGCCCGCGAGCGGTGTGCCGCGCCCGCCGGGTGATCGCCAGCAGCGGCCCGGTTCTCCGCGACATAGCCGGTATCACAGTGCCGCGCCATGATCTCCTGGCGTACTTCGGGTATGTTGGAGACAACGGCCCGCACAGTTCTGCCTCGGGTCGGGTTCATCGTCGACCACCACGCGCCGCGACTATTCCGGTCTGCGCCGGGCAGGACGACCCTTCCACGTTCGGAGACTGCATGGCGGCCCGCCGCCCCCACCTAACTTCTTCCATTGCGCCCGCCAGGTTCACTGAGCAGGCCGCTCCCACCCGTTCCACCGACTGGTCCGAGACCGACCGCCCGACCGGCCGCGTTCCATCCGGCCGGTCCACCAACCGGTCCGGTTCTGGCCGGACGAACGGCACCCAGTCCGGTCGGTCCGCCAACCGGGCCCCCGGTGCCCGGTCGGACACCAGGGACCTACGCGCCGCCGGCGCACCCGCCTCGCCGCGCCCGGTCGACGCCGAAGCCGACGCGGCGACCGCGGCGGCGTCGTTCGACGAGCTCGGCGTGCCGACCGCGCTGGTGCGGGCGCTGGCCGCCCAGGGCATCACCGCGCCCCGGCCGATCCAGTCCGCCACCCTGCCGGATTCGCTGGCCGGGCGTGACGTGCTGGGCCGAGGCCGCACCGGCTCGGGCAAGACCTACGCGTTTGTTCTGCCGGTGCTGGCCCGGCTGGCCGCGAGCCGGTCACCGAGGAAGCCCGGCCGGCCCCGGGCGCTGATCCTGGCGCCCACCCGCGAGCTGGCAACCCAGATCGAGGCGGCCATCGCGCCGCTGGCCGCTGAGCTGAACCTGCGCACCCTCACCGTGTTCGGTGGTGTGGGGGCCAACCCGCAGATCCGCGGCCTGCGCGCCGGGGTCGACGTCCTGGTGGCCTGCCCCGGCCGACTGGCCGACCACATCGGCGAGGGCTACGCCAGCCTGGACTCGGTGGAGATCACCGTGCTGGACGAGGCCGACCACATGGCTGACCTCGGGTTCCTGCCGGTGGTGCGGCGGCTGCTCGACCAGACCCCGCGCGGTGGGCAGCGGTTGCTGTTCTCCGCGACGCTGGACGCCGGGGTGGACGTGCTGGTGCGCCGGTACCTGTCCGACCCGGTCACGCACAGCGTCGACTCGGCGCTCTCCCCGGTCGCCGCGATGGCGCACCACGTGCTGCACATCCAGCGCGACGACCGGTTGCCGGTGCTGGTCGAACTGACCGCCGCCCCGGGCCGCACCCTGGTGTTCACCCGGACCAAGTACGGCGCCAAGTCGCTCGCCCGCCGGCTCATCGCGGCCGGGGTGCCCGCGGTGGATCTGCACGGCAATCTGTCCCAAAACGCCCGGCAGCGCAATCTCTCGGCCTTCTCCGACGGCTCCGCGCCGACGTTGGTGGCCACGGACATCGCTGCCCGGGGTATCCACGTCGACGACATCGCCCTGGTGATCCACGCCGACCCGCCGGTCGAGCACAAGGCGTACCTGCACCGCTCCGGCCGCACCGCCCGCGGCGACGCATCCGGAACCGTGATCACCCTGATGACCGACGAGCAGGCCAGCGAGGTGCGCGACCTGACTCGCAGGGCCGGGATCAAGCCGACCACCAGCCGGGTCCGCCCGGGTGACCAGCTGCTCGCCCAGCTCGCGCCGGGCGAACGCACGTTCGTGCAGCCCACGGCCGCGCCGGGAGCGGACCGGAGTTCCGGCGGATCCGGTTCCGGGTCCCGCGGCGGATCGACCCGGGGCGCCGCCAGCGGCAACGGTTCCCGAGCTGGTGGGCCGAGGCGGGGCGGTCGGAGCCGAGGCTCCGGTGGTTCCACCGCGCAGTCCCGCCGGCCCCGCCGGCAAGCCAGCTAGCTCGCGTCCTGGTGGCGGGCATCGCTTCGGCGGTGCCCGCCACCAGTCGCGAGATCGGGCGGCGCTGCTGAGCCAGCGCCACCCGCCGGATCAGCGGTAGCAGTAGGAGTCGGACGAGGCGTCGCCGCCCTGCAGCCGGACCTGATGGGTGCGCAGCCCGCGCCACACCTCGCCCTGTGGGAAGAACTTCTCGTCCACGCTCAACCCGCCGGTCGGGTCGGCGTCCAGCTTGGCCGCCCAGGCGCCCACGCCGTCGGGGTAGAACTGGTCGTCCCAGGAGCCGTACAGCGAGTTGGTCAGGTAGATCCGCTGGCCGTCCCGGCTAACCTCCACCATCTGCGGGCCGCCGGCCAGCGGCAGGTCCGGCGAGGCGGGGTGGGCGGCGCGGCGCACGATGCCGCCAAGGTGCACCGAGCCGATCTCCTTCGGGTTCGCCGGGTCGGACACGTCGTACTGCTTCAGCTCGCCCGTGCCCCAGCAGGACACGTACAGCCGCTGGTCGTCCACGCTCAGGCTGATGTCGGTGACCAGTGGCGGCACCGCCTTGAACGGCTTGAGCGCGGGCGGCAGGTCGTCCTCCTCGGCCGGCTCGGCGGGGATGGTGACCACCTTCTCGGCCGCCCACCGGTCGCCGTCCCGGTACCACCGCCACACTGAGGCGGACAGGTCGGCGGTGGAGATCACCACGCCAGCGAAGCCCCAGGACGCCTCCGGGTCATGTGCCGGGCGCAGCTCCAGCGCCATCTGGTGCTCCGCGCCGAGGTCGATGTCCTGCTGGTGCACGCCCTTGGCGAGATCCCAGAAGTGCAGTCGGTGGCCGTACTTGTTGCCCAGCAGCAGCTCCGGGTTGACCCCGTCCTCGATCATCGACGGGGTGCCCCACTCGCTGGTGATCAGCGTGTTCTGCTGCAGGTGCCACCAGGCGTCGTAGGCCAGGTACTGCGGGCCCCGGTCGGTCTCCCAGGCGCCCAGCACGTCGAACGTGTTGTGGTCCAGCAGGGCGATCCCGCCGGGGCCATCGTTGCCGTGTGCGCCACCGAGGCAGGACAGGAAGATGCCGTCCGGGCCGCAGTGCAGGGTGTGCGGGCGGGAGTAGCCGGCCTTGTTGCCCAGCTCGTCGGGAGTGATCGTCTTAATCAGCTTGGGCTGGGTCGGGTCCGGGTGGGTGTCGTAGACGTGAATGTTCGAGCTGCGCAGGCCGGGCAGGAGCAGATAGCGGCGCTGTAGGCCCTCGGTGCCGTGGTCGTGCCCCTCGTGCAGCAGCGCGCTGGAGCAGGCGTTCCAGCCGAAATGGTGCAGCTCATCGCCTTTAGTGGGCAGGTCGGTCCAGCCGACGATCTCGCCGTAGCGCGACGAGCTCGGGTCGACGTCCAACACGGTGAGGGCATCCGCCTTCTCCCCGGCCCGGTCGAAGGCGACCACGTAGGCGAGCTTCTCGGCGGGGGCGGCGGCTGCCTCGCTGGGGCTGCGGTAGAACGTCGGATCAGTCTGCGTGGACATGCTGGGACTCCTCAGAGATCGGTGGTTCGTGGCGCTCGGCGCGCTGAGGGCTCAGTCGGGCGGGCGGGATGTTCAGCGACAACCGCAGGCGCAGACCCGGAGCAGATCGACGTGAATCCGGTGCACAAGCATCGCCCCGGGACCCATGTCGCCACCCAAGCAGCGGTGGTTCCCGCCGACTATCAGACGTGACGCAGGTCACACTCATGCCTCCGTCAGGAGTAATCCGAGGATCCCAGTCCACGTCAGTACCTCGCGATTCCGGCCGGCCAGGCTGTGTCTGCCTTGGCCGGCCGGAAATGTGCTGATCGCTCAGATGTCGGCGGTCTCCAGGTCCTCGCCGGTGCCCCGGATCGGGAGCGTGGTGAAGATGGGCGGCGGCTCCCGCCACGGATCGGCCGGGCCGCCGTTGGCCGCGGCGTGGATCGCCCGCCAGACCCGCTCCGGGGTACACGGCATGTCCACGTGCCGCACGCCCAGGTGGGAGAGCGCGTCGACCACCGCGTTCTGCACCGCCGGGGTCGCCCCGACGGTGGCCGCCTCGCCGATGCCCTTGGCGCCGAGCGCATTCAGCGGGGTCAGCGTTTCGGTGCTGGCCACCTCGTAGGGCGGCAAGTCGGCGGCGGTGGGCACGGTGTAGTCAGCGAGGGTGCCGGTGGTCGGGTTGCCGTCGGCGTCGAACCGCACGTGCTCCCACAGCGCCTGCGCGATGCCCTGGGCGATCCCGCCGTGTTGCTGGCCGCGCACGATCAGTGGGTTGAGCACCCGGCCGCAGTCGTCCACCGCGAAGTGCCGCAGCGGCCGGACGAACCCGGTGTCCAGGTCGACCTCGACCACCGCGACGTGGCTGCCGAACGGGAACGTGGGGCCACCCTGGTCGATGTCCAGCTCGGCGGCCAGCGGGGTGCCCGCCTCGGCGGCGGCGGTGGCCAGCCGGGCCCAGCTGAGCGTCCGGTCCGGCACCCCGGCCACCCCGACGTCGCCGTCGTCGGTGACCTGGATGTCCTCCACCGAGGCTTCCAGCAGCTCGGCGGCCAGCTCGCGGGCCTGTTCGAGCACCTTGCCGGCGGCCGCGTGCACCGCGCTGCCGCCCAGCTGCAGCGAGCGGGAACCACCGGTGCCCCCGCCGCGTGGCACCAGTGCCGTGTCCGCCTGCACGAACTTGATCGACTCGATCGGAATGCCGAGCTGGTCGGACACCAGCATGGCGAACGAGGTGGCGTGCCCCTGGCCGTGCCCGGAGGTGCCCACCGAGGCGGTGGCGGTGCCGTCCTCGTGCACGGTCACCGAGCCCCACTCCTGCGCCCCGCCGCCGGCGGTGATCTCCACATAGCTGGCCAACCCGATGCCCAGCGCCCGGCGTGCGCCGGACGCGCGGCGCCGCTCCTGCTCGGCGCGCAGCCCGGCGTAGTCCGAGATGCGCAGCACCTCGTCCATCGTGTGCGGGTAGTCGCCGCTGTCGTAGGTGGTGCCGACGACGGTCTGGTAGGGGAACTCCTCCGGGAGCAGGAAGTTCCGCCGACGGATCTCCGCCGGGTCGATGCCCAGCTCGACCGAGGCCAGGTCGATCACCCGCTCCAGCAACGCGCTGGCTTCCGGGCGGCCGGCGCCGCGGAAGGCGCCCACCGGGGTGGTGTTGGTCAGCGCCACCGCGACGTCGTAGCCGAGCTTGGGGATCCGGTACACACCCTGGGCCATCGAGTAGCTCGGGCCCATCGCCAGCGCGCCACCGAAGCCGGCGTAGGCCCCGGAGTCGCCGATGACCCGGATCCGCAGCCCGGTGATCGTGCCGTCGCGGCGCAGGCCCAGCTCGGCGTACTGCACCATGGCCCGCCCGTGCGGCATGCCGATCAGGTTCTCCGAGCGGGTTTCCGACCACTTGACCGGGCGGTTCAGCTTGCGCGCGGCGGCTACCGCGATGCTGTGCTCGGAGACGATCCCGGCCTTGCCACCGAATCCGCCGCCGACGTGCGGCGCGATCACCCGGATCTTCTGTGGGTCCAGTCCGAACAACTGGGCGGTGAGCCCCCGCCAGGCGTGCGGCATCTGGGTGGACACGTACACGGTCAGCTCGAACTGATCTCCCGGCGCACCGGGCAGTACAGCGATCGCGTTGCCCTCCATGGGGACCACGGCGAGGCGTTGGTTCTCGATCCGCGCCCGGACCACCACCTCCGCGTCGTCCAACGGATCGAACCCGGGCTCGGAGCGGACACCGGCGGCCAGGTTGCCGCCGAGCTCCTCGAACTGGGCCGGGGCGCCCTCGGCCAGCGCCTCCTCCGGGTCGACTACCGCCGGCAGCGGGTGGTAATCGACCTCCACCAGCTCCAGCGCGTCGGCGGCGGCGGTCTTGGACTCGGCGATCACGGCGGCCACGATGTCGCCGACGAAGCGGACCTTGCCCTGGGCGAGCGGTGGGCGGGCACATGCGTCGTTGACCGGCATGAACGAATGGTGTGGGGCGATCCCCAGGTCGTCAGCGGTGTAGACCGCCACGACGCCGGGGGCGGCCAGGGCGGCGGAGCTGTCCACCCCGAGCACGGTGGCGTGCGGCAGCGGGGAGCGCACGAAGGACAGGTGCAGCACACCCTCGCCCAGGTCGAGGTTGTCGACGTAGGTGCCCTCGCCGCGCATCAGCTCAGGGTCTTCGACCCGACGAACCTCAGTACCAATCAAAGAACCAGGCATGATTAGAAGCCTAATCCTGTCCTGGCTGGTCCGCCGGTGGACCAGAGAGCCGCCCTGTTGGAGCGAAACCACCTCACAGACCAGGCTCGAGGGTTACCGTCATGGTCATGTCCGCGCCATGGATGACCCGGCGCCGGTCCGGGCTGGTCGGAGCCGCGCTGGTCGGCGTCGCGCTGCTGGGTGTGCTCGCCATGGCTGGTTGTGCCGAGCCGACCACCACGTCCGCCGCCGCGCCCGCCCCGGCCGCTGCTTCGTTGCCGCCCAGGCCCCGGGAGCTGCCACTCAACGGCATCGATGCCTGCTCGGTGATCACTTCGCCACTGCGCAGCCAGCTCGGGGTCAGCTCGCGGATGGACCGGAACCGCCCCGCCGACAACCTGAACAGCTCGGACTGCGAGTGGACCAACTTCCCGGCCGAGCCCCAGCTGGCGCTGTCCGTGCGGCTGGTGCTGAACCAGGGCATCGAGCCTTACCTGAGCCAGCCCGGTGCCCAGGTGATCACCGTGTCCGGGTTCGGGGCGGTGCAGTTGCCCGCGCTGCCGGCGAATCCCGAGCAGGGCTGCACAGTGCGGCTCGACGTGGCGTCCGGTCAGAGCGCGTGGGTCAGCTACACGAGCGACGGCCCGATCCCCGGGCGCACCTACGACGAGATGTGCGCGCGGGCCCGCACGGCGGCGGCGAGCGTGCTGGCCCAGCTGCTGGCCAGGGTGCGCTGACCCGACCCCCTCAACGCCCGCGAGTCGGCACTCTCAGTACCCCGAGTCGGGGCTACCTGCACACCAGGACGGCCGACCGAGTGAGTTGAATTCAACACTGAACGGTTCTCGGCGCGGCACCGCCTGACGTGGTTGGCTAGCCGTCATGGGCTTGCTGGACAACCGGGTCGCGGTCATCACCGGGGCGGCACAGGGCATCGGGCTGGAGATCGCGCGCGCCTACCTCGCCGAGGGTGCCCGGGTGGTGCTCGGGGACATCAACGGCGAGGCGGCGGAGAAGTCGGCTGCCGAGCTGGTCGCGGCCACCCCGGGCGCGGCGGCGATCGGCGCCCGCTGCGACGTGACCTCCGAGGAGGAGGTCGGCGCGCTGGTGAAGCGGGCGAGCAGCGAGTTCGACGGGCTGGACGTCATGGTCAACAACGCCGGTATCACCCGGGACGCCACCATGCGCAAGATGACCCTGGAGGACTTCCGGGCGGTGCTGGACGTGCACCTGGTGGGCTCCTGGCTGGGCACCCGGGCGGCCGGCGCGGTGATGCGCGAGCGCAAGCGCGGCTCGATCGTGAACATCTCGTCCATCTCCGGCAAGGTCGGCATGCTCGGCCAGACTAACTACAGCTCCGCCAAGGCGGGCATGGTCGGGCTGACCAAGGCCGCCGCCAAGGAGCTGGCCTACCTGAACGTGCGGGTGAACGCCATTCAGCCCGGCCTGATCCGCACCGCGATGACCGAGGCGCTGCGCGAGGACATCTGGCAGCAGAAGCTGTCCGAGATCCCGATGGGCCGGGCGGCCGAGCCGGCCGAGGTGGCCAGCGTGGCGCTGTTCCTGGCCAGTGACCTATCCAGCTACATGACCGGCACCGTGCTAGAGGTGACCGGCGGACGCTACATGTAAAGGGGTATCAAACAGTGCGAGTCTTCAGCGGGGCGGACGAGCTCAAGGCGGCGGTCGGCGAGCAGCTCGGCGCCAGCGACTGGGTCACCGTCGACCAGAAGCAGATCGACACCTTCGCCGAGGCCACCGGTGACCACCAGTGGATTCATGTGGACGTGGAGAAGGCCAAGAGCGGTCCGTTCGGCGGCACTATCGCCCACGGCTACCTCACCCTGTCCCTGCTGCCGGTCTTCAGCGCGCAGGTCTACAAGGTGGAGAACGTCAAGATGGGCATCAACTACGGGCTGAACAAGGTGCGCTTCACCTCCCCGGTACCGGTGAACAGCCGGCTGCGCGGCAGCTTCGAGCTGCTCGAGGTGACCGAGGTGCAGGGCGGCGTGCAGGTGATCAACAAGGTCACCGTGGAGATCGAGGGCAGCGAGCGCCCGGCGTGCGTCGCCGAGTGGGTCACCCGGGCCTACCTGTAGGTAGGCCCTATAGGTAGGCGCTGTCCGGCCAGAAGCAGAGCGTGGTGAGGAGAGTCCGATGCGGGATGCGGTGATCTGCGAGCCGGTGCGAACCCCGGTGGGTGGGTTCGGGGGTTCGTTGCGGGACGTGCCGGCGCACCAGCTGGCGGTCACCGTGGCGCGGGAGCTGCTGGCCCGCACCGCGCTGCCCGGTGACGCGGTGGACGACGTGATCATGGGCAACTGCTATCCGACGATGGACGCGCCGGCGTTCGGCCGGGTGGTGGCGCTGGACGCCGGGCTGCCGGTGACCGCGACCGGGCTGCAGCTGGACCGGCGCTGTGGCTCCGGCCTGCAGTCCGTGCTGTACGCCGCGATGCAGGTGCAGACCGAGGCCTCGGACCTGGTGCTGGCCGGCGGCGCGGAGTCGATGAGCAACGCGCCGTTCTACTCCAGCTCGATGCGCTGGGGGATCAAGGGCGTGCCCAGCGTGGAGCTGCACGACGCGCTGGCCAGGGGCCGGGTTACCGCCGGCGGGGTGAACTTCCCGGTTCCCGGCGGCATGCTGGAGACCGCCGAGAACGTGCGCCGGGAGTACTCCATCCCGCGCCAGGAGCAGGACGAGTACGCGGTGCGCAGCCACCAGAAGGCGGCCGCCGCGACCGACGCCGGTCGGTTCGCCGACGAGATCGTCCCGGTCACGGTGAAGGGTCGTAAATCCGGCACCGCTGATGTCACGGTGGAGCGCGACGAGCACATCCGCCCGGACGCCTCGCTGGAAGCGCTGGCGCGGCTGCGTCCGGTGCTCGGCCGCACCGACCCGGAGGCCACCGTCACCGCCGGCAACGCCTCCGGGCAGAACGACGGGGCAGCGCTGTGCGTGGTCACCTCCCCGGAGCGGGCCGAGGAGCTAGGGCTGCGGCCGCTGGCCCGGCTGGTGTCCTGGGCGGTGGCCGGCGTGCCGCCGGCCACCATGGGCATCGGCCCGGTGCCCGCGACGGCCAAGGCGCTGGGGCGGGCCGGGTTGACCATGGCGGACCTGGACCTGATCGAGCTGAACGAGGCATTCGCCTCCCAGGTGCTGGCGTGTGCCCGCGAGTGGGGCATCAAGCCGATGGAGGACGAGCGGCTGAATGTGAACGGCTCGGGCATCTCGTTGGGCCACCCGGTGGGCGCCACCGGGTGCCGAATCCTCACCACGCTGGTCCGCGAGATGGATCGCCGCGAGGCCCGCTACGGCCTGGAGACGATGTGCATCGGCGGCGGCCAGGGGCTGGCTGCGGTATTCGAGCGGCTCAGCTGAGCTGAGGCATCCTTCTGACCTGGATTTAAACATCTCTTCTCGGTGACGTGAAACACTCTTAACGCGCGTGGCGAACTCTCCTATGCACGGTGGTTGTCGGGGAGGGGAGCCAGAGTGTCGAGCGAATCGATAGATCTAGAGAATCGGCGGGATCGGGCGCTGCTGCAGGCGGTGGCCGATCAGCGGTGCGAGATCCTGCAAGGTTGGCAGCCTGTGCTGTTCATCGACGGCCGGCTGTGTTCCGACGTGGACGCCTGCCGGCGGCTGATCAGAGCCGGGTTTGTGGCCCAACCGGGTCTGGGCACCGGGCGGTGGCCGGCCCGGCTGACCAAGGCCGGCGAGGCCGAGCTGGCCAAGGCCGACCAGGCCGATCGCGTCGCCGGGCGCCACTGAAGCGAGCGGTCACACCGCCCGGGCGGCGTGCCGGCCAAGGCGACACGCCAAAGATAGTCAAGTGAGATGAGACACCCCGGGCGCTCCCGGCGAGATACTCGGCTGAGTACTTGTTGAGGGGAGCCCGGAAATGGGCGGAAAGACTGCTTATCTGCTGAGCCGGCGCGATGTCGCGCTGCTGCACGCGGTGGCGGACCACCGGTGCGAGATCATTCACGGGTCCCAGCCGGTGTTGTTCGTGGACGGTCGGGTCTGCTGTGACGCGGACGCCGGACGTCGGCTGATCCGGGCTGGGTTGCTGGCCGAGCCGGGCCTGGGCAGCGGGCGCTGGCCGGCACGGCTGACCAAGGCCGGTGATGCCGAGATGGCTCGCGCCGACCACGCGGCCCGGCGCGCCTAACACTCAACCGCTACCGAACTGAGGCCGCCGCTTCTCCCGGTGCGCGGCGAGTCCTTCCTGCACGTCGGGCAGCCCGAAGCCGTAGAACTCCATGGCCAGCGAGGCGTCGAAGGCCGGGCCCGCCTGCCGGTACCAGTTGTTCAGCGTGTTCTTGGTCCACCGGGTGGCGGTGACCGAACCCGCCGCCAACTTGGTGGCCACGCCGAGCGCCTTGTCGGCCAGCTCGTCGTCGTCCACGCACAGCGAAACCAGTCCGATCCGTTCCGCTTCCTCGCCGGTCATTGCCTCGCAGGTGAGCAGGTAGTACTTCGCCTTGGCCATGCCGCACAGCAGCGGCCAGCAGATCGCCGCGTGGTCGCCGGCCGCCACTCCCAGCCGGGTGTGCCCGTCGACGATCTTCGCCGTGCGGGCCGCGATGGATACGTCCGCGAGCAGCGCCACCACTAGTCCGGCGCCCACCGCCGGCCCGTGGATCGCGGACACGATCGGTGTGTCGCAGTTGACCAGGTTGTGCACCAGGTCCTTGGCCTCCTGGAACACCCGGGTACGCACGACCGGGTCCTGGACCATCTCCGTGATCATGTCGAACGAGCCGCCGGCGGAGAAGGCCTTGCCCGCGCCGCGCACCAGGACCGCGCGCACGCTCTCGTCGCGGTGCACCACCGGCCACACGTCGCCGAGCTCGGCGTGCATCGGCGCGGACACCGCATTCAGGTTCGGACCGTCCAGCACGATCTCCAGGACGCCGTCGGCGGGCCGGGAGAACGTCAGGCTCGGGAACGCGGCATACCGGTCGCTCATGGTGATCCTTTCGGGCCGGGATCGGCAGCATCTCATCCCGAGCCCCCGCGCGGCCCGTCGCGGGGGCCGTTCATCCGGCGGGAAAAAGCGCTCCTGTGTGACACCGGTCACGGCGTACGTTTCGGGGCATGGCTATCGAACTCAACCACACGATCGTGGCCAGCCGGGACAAGAAAACCTCGGCGACCTTCCTGACCGACCTCCTCGGGCTACCCGCGGCGACCGAATTCGGCCCGTTCCAGGTGGTGCAGGTGTCCAACGGGGTCAGCCTGGATTTCATGGACACCGACGAGGTGCACCCGCAGCACTACGCCTTCCTGCTCTCCGAGGGCGAGTTCGACGAGGTGTTCGGGCGGATCCGGGAGCAGAAGCTGACCTACTGGGCGGACCCCGGGCACCGGCAGCAGGGAGAGATCAATACCAATGACGGGGGCCGGGGCGTCTACTTCGACAGCCCGGACGGCCACGTTTTGGAGATCCTCACGCGGCCGTACGGCAGCGGCGGGTGAGGCGGCAGTAACGTGCCGGAGTGGCTTACTCCCTGATCGAAACCGAGCGGGACGGCTCGGTGCTGCTGGTCCGGCTGAACCGCCCTGACCGGCTGAACGCGTTCAACCTGGACATGCACCACGAGCTGGTCCGGCTCTACGACGAGGCGGATGCGGACAACGACGTCCGGGTGATCGTGGTGACCGGCAACGGGCGGGCATTCTGCGCCGGCGCCGACCTTGCCGCCGCCGGCGACACCTTCAACTACGCCGACGATCCCAACCACCGCGATGTCGGCGGCGAGCTCAACCTCCGCACCTACGCCTGCACCAAACCGGTGATCGCGGCGATCAACGGCCCGGCGGTTGGCGTCGGGGCCACCATGACGTTGCCGATGGACATTCGGCTGGCGTCGGAGACCGCGCGGATCGGGTTCGTGTTCGCCCGGCGCGGCATCGTCGCGGACGGCTGCGCGAGCTGGTTCCTGCCCAAGGTGGTGGGCATCTCCCGGGCCCTGGAGTGGACGCTGACCGGGCGGGTGTTCGACGCCAAGGAAGCGCTGGACGCCGGTTTGGTGCGCTCGGTGCACCCGCCGGAGGAACTGCTGCCCGCCGCGCTCGAGCTGGCCAGGGAGATCGCGGAGAACACCTCGGCGATCTCGGTCACGCTGAACCGGCAGCTGATGTGGCGGATGCTCGGCGCCGACCATCCGATGGAGGCCAACCAGGTGGAGTCCAGGGCGCTGCGCGCGGTGGGCAGTGGTCCGGACGCCCAGGAGGGCATCGGGTCGTTCCTGGCCAAGCGCGCGCCGAAGTATCCGGGGCGGGTGCCCGCCGACCTGCCGGAGTTCTACCCCTGGTGGGAGGACCGCCCGTTCCGCCCGCTGCCCTGACACACCCGTGAGTGGTTGGCGGGGCTTGTTTAGTGGGCTATAGCAACGCTAATCACTCACGGGGTCAGAGGCGGCCGAGCACGCCGCGAGCGATGATCACCTGCTGGATCTGGCTGGTGCCCTCGTAGATCCGGAACAGCCGGGCGTCCCGGTAGAAGCGCTCCACCGGCACGCCGCGCATGTAGCCGGAGCCGCCGTGCACCTGCACCGCCCGGTCCGCCACTCGGCCGACCATCTCGCTGGCGAAGTATTTCGCCGCCGACGGCCCCACCGAGGTGTCGGTGCCCGCGTCGTACGCCGCCGCGGCGGCCAGCACCAGTGCGTGGCCGGCCCGGTAGTCGGTCACCGAGTCCGCGATCAGCCCCTGGATCAGCTGGAACGTGCCGATCGGGTGGCCGCCCTGCTGCCGGGTCTGTGCGAACGAGACCGACTCGTCGACCAGCCGCTCGGCCATTCCGACGCACATGGCCGCGATGTGCACCCGACCGTGCGCCAGGCAGCGCATGGCGGTGACGAAGCCCTTGTCCACCCCGTCCGCGCCGCCGATCAGCGCCGATTCCGGCACCCGCACGTCGTCCAGGTACACGTCCGCGGTCCAGGCGCCGAACTGGCCCATCTTGTGGTCCTTCGGCCCGACGGTGAGCCCGGTCGTGCCGCGCGGTACCAGGAACGTGGAGATGCCCCGGTTCGCCGGTACGTCGGGGTTGGTGCGGGCGAACACCATGAACACGTCGGCCAGCGGGGCGTTGGTGATGTAGCGCTTCGAGCCGTTGAGCACCCAGTGGGCTGAGCCGTCCGGGGACCGGCGGGCGGTGGTGGCCAGCCCGGACGGGTCGGAGCCGGCGTCCGCCTCGGTCAGCGCGAAGGACGCGGTCACCTCGCCGCTGGCCAGCTTGGGCAGCCACTCGGACTTCTGCTGCTCGGTGCCGCCCTCGATCAGAACGTGCCCAGCGATGCCGTTGTTGGTGCCGAACATGGAGCGCAACGCCGGCGTGGTGTAGCCCAGCTCGAAGACCAGCCGGACCTCCTGGGAGAGCGGCAGGCCCAGGCCGCCGAACTCCTCCGGTATCGCAAAGCCGTAGAGGCCCATCGACTTGCACGCGTCCCGGACGCTCGCCGGGACGTCGTCCTTCTCGTCGATCTCGGCCTCCAGCGGCACCACCCGCTCGCGCACGAACTCGCGGACCGCCGCCAGCACGTCCTGGAAATCCGACTCGTCCATGTCGGGCAGCGTAATCGGGAACAAAGCGGCCGAGGAAAAGCTTGTAACCTACAAGCGCTTGTATGCTACAACTAGGTACATGGACGGGCGGACCCAGGTGGCGGCGACAATGCCCATCGGTGAGCAGACCGAGTACGACCTGCTGAGCGGGGAGCTACTGCGGCTGAACCGGATGAGCGAGCGGGTGCACGCCCGGTACACCGCCACCCAGGCCGACGGCGTGGAGCGGGCCGCGTATCTGCTGCTCGCCACCCTGGTCACCCAGGGGCCTCGGCGGTTGAGCGTGCTCGCCGAGGACGTGCACTCGGACGCCTCCACGGTCAGTCGGCAGGTCGCCCAGCTGGTCGGGCTCGGGCTGGTGGAGCGTCGACCGGACGCCACGGACGGGCGGGCCAGCCTGCTTGCCGCCACCGAGGCCGGCCGGCACAACTTCGAGTGCAAGCGGCAGGGCCGCAACGAGAAATACGCCGCCCTGCTGGCCAGCTGGTCCGCCGAGGACCGGCGCCAGTTCCGCGAGCTGCTGGCTCGGTTCAACGACGACTTCGAGGACTACTTCCTCGCCCCGGCCCCCGAGCGGACCAGCCACCGCACGCCGGCCGCTGAAGGGATTGTGAGATGACGGCGTCCTTAGCCGGCGCGCCGGAGCGGCAACGGTTGCTGAGCCACCGGCAGATCATGGCCATCCTGGCCGGACTGATGGCCGGGATGTTCCTGGCTTCGCTGGACCAGACCATCGTGTCCACGTCCATCCGGACAATCGCCGATGATCTGAACGGACTCAGCCTGCAGGCCTGGGTGACCACCGCGTACCTGATCACCTCGACGCTGACCACCCCGCTGTACGGGAAGCTGTCCGACATCTATGGCCGCAAGCCGCTGTTCCTGACCGCGATCGTGTTGTTCCTGATCGGGTCGATCCTCTGCACGTTCTCCTTCTCGATGTTGCAGCTGGCCGGCTTCCGCGCGTTGCAGGGCCTGGGCGCCGGCGGGCTGTTCTCGCTGTCCATGACCATTCTCGGGGACATCGTGTCGCCCCGGGAGCGGGCGAAGTACCAGGGCTACCTGGTGGCGGTGTTCGCCACCTCCAGCGTCCTCGGCCCGCTGGCGGGCGGATTCCTGGCCGGTCAGGCGGAGATCCTGGGCATCACCGGATGGCGCTGGGTGTTCCTGGTCAACGTGCCGATCGGGGCGGTCGCCATGCTCATCGTGGCGAAGGTGCTGAACCTGCCGCATCAGCGTCGGCACGCCCGGGTGGACTGGCCAGGTGCGCTCGCGCTGGCCGTCGGCCTGGTTCCGCTGCTGCTGGTCGCCGAGCAGGGCCGGACCTGGGGCTGGACCTCGCTGCCTTCGCTGGCCTGCTTTGTTGTGGGTCTCGGCGGACTGGTTCTGTTCGTGATCGCCGAGCATCGGTTCGGGGACGACGCGCTGCTGCCGCTGCGGTCCTTCCGGGTCCCGGCGTTCGGTGTCGGGTCGGCCGGGCTGTTGCTGCTCGGCATGGGCATGTTCGGCGGGTTGGCCGCGCTGCCGCTCTACCTGCAGATCGTCAAGGGCGCCACGCCAACTCAGGCCGGGCTGCTGACGATCCCGCTGGTGGGCGGCATGATGATCATGTCCCTGATCTCCGGCCAGATCATCTCCCGCACCGGCAGGCTCAAGGCGTGGCCGGTCGGCGGCATAGCGCTGATGGTGGTCGGCCTGGTCGCGCTGGCCACCATCGGGGTAGCCACGCCGTTCGGGCTGGCCGCCAGTTACATGCTGGTCTTCGGCATGGGCCTGGGCGCCAGCATGCAGCCGCTCACGCTGACCATGCAGAGCGCCATGCCGGCCAGGGACATGGGCATGGTGACCGGCTCGGCCATGTTCTTCCGTCAGGTGGGCGGCACGCTGGGCACCGCGGTGTTCCTGTCCGTGCTGTTCGGCAGCGTGCCCTCCAAGATCACGTCCGCCTTCTCGGCCGCCGTGCCGAGCCCGGCGTTCCAGGCCGCGCTGACCGATCCCTCGGTCCGCGCCAACCCGGCGGATCAGGGGGTGCTGACCGCGCTGGGCAACGGTTCGGTCGGCGGCTACTCGCTCAACGACACATCGTTCATCGGTCACCTCGACCCTCGGTTGGCCGAGCCGTTCCTGGTCGGTTACTCCGGCGCGATGTCGCTGACTTTCCTGTGCGGCGTGGCTGTGCTGCTGGTGGCGCTGGTGTTGGTGATCTTCCTGCCCCGGGTGACGCTGCGGCAGCTGTCCGGGCTGGAGGCGCAGGCCCAGGCGCTGAGCGAGGCGATTACGGTCCCGGTGCCAGGGGCGGCCGCGCTGCCCGTCCCGGAATCCGCCCAGAACGGGGCGGACCGGCACGGCACCGCCCGGCACGGTGAGGATCGGCACGGTATGGATCGGCACGGTGTGGATCGGCACGGTGTGGATCGGCACGGTGTGGATCGGCTGCGGGACCGGCTGCTCGGTGAGCTGCTGCCGGATCCGGACGCGGCGTTGGCTAGCCTGGCCGCCGCCGAACGGGCCCGGGACAACGTGCGAAGCGCACGGGGGGAGCTGGACCACTACGCCACTCAGCTGCTCGAGGCGCGTCGGGACCTGGCTCGGCACGGGCTGACCGAGGAGCAGATCGACCAGCTGCTGCGGCTCACCCCCGCCGAGGTGACCCGCGGCTGAGCATCAGTGCGAGCCGGGGGACTGGTCGTAACCGGTTCCCTTGGCCCGCTCCCAGGACGCCAGGATCTCCCGCTCCGCCTCGGCGCGACCCACCCATTTGGCGCCTTCCACGCTCTTGCCCGGCTCCAGGTCCTTGTAGACCTGGAAGAAGTGCTCGATCTCCAGCCGGAGGAACTCGTTGAGGTGGTGGATGTCCCGCAGGTGCTCCTGGCGCGGGTCGGCGGCGGGCACACACAGGACCTTGTCGTCGCCGCCCTTCTCGTCGCGCATCCGGAACATGCCGATCGCCCTGGCCCGGATCAGGCAGCCGGGGAAGGTCGGCTCCTCCACCAGCACCAGGCAGTCCAGAGGGTCGCCGTCCTCGCCGAGGCTGTCATCGATGAACCCGTACTCGGCGGGGTACTGGGTGGCGGTGAACAGCGTCCGGTCCAGCTTGATCCGGCCCGTTTTGTGGTCCATCTCGTACTTGTTGCGGACGCCCTTGGGGATCTCGATGGTGACGTCGAAGTCCACGTGACTCGCTGATCCTTTCACCGATGACCGACTCGAGTGGCCGAGGCCCTCGGGGTCTCTAGTGTGCGGCAAGGCCTCACCCGAGGCACTACCGGCCGGCGGCGATGTGCGAAGCTGGCCCGGGAGGACAGGTGCCGGGACTCGGAAGCCGGATGGCCGCGTTGCGTTTTCGCCGGCCGGACAAGCGGTCGGCGCTGATCATCGCGGTTGCGCTGATCCTGGTGATCAGCCTGGCCACCACGGCCGCGCTGGCCGGGCCTGGGCTGCTGCGCTGGTTCGGACTGGCCGGGGAGTCAACCGCCGAGCCGCCGCCGCCACCTCGGCTGCAACTCGCGCCGCTGGCCACCGATGCGCCCATACCGACCAAAGCCGGAGTGGCCGCCGCGCTGAACAGGCTGGCCGGCTCCAGCGCGCTCGGCACCCTGACCGGGGTGGTGATGAATCCGGCCGACGATCAGGAGCTCTGGTCGCGGAACCCGGAGAAGGCGATGCAGCCCGGCTCCACCGGAAAGCTGCTCACCACCGCCGCCGCGCTGATCGCGCTGGATCCGAGCATGCGGATCAAGACCCGGGTGGTGGCCGGGACCAGCCCGGACTCGGTGGTGCTGGTCGGCGGCGGCGACCCGACGCTGTCCTCGCTGCCCAAGGGCAGCGAGTCGGTCTACCCCGGGGCGGCCCGGCTGGACAGCCTTGCCGAAGAGGTGCGCAACACCCATCCCGGCCCGATCCACACGGTGACCGTGGACGTGAGCCGGTTCACCGGCGACGACATGGCGCCGGGCTGGGAAACCTCGGACATCGCCGGTGGCAACGTGACGCCGATCGAGCCCCTGATCCTGGACGGCGGGCGCAGCAAGCCGGACGAGCTGGACCCGCCGCGCACCGCCAAACCGGCGCTGGATGCCGGCCAAGCGCTCGCGCAGCGGTTGGGCGCGGACCCGTCCACGGTGGCGGTGGGTACCGCTCCGCCCCGGGCCCCGGTGCTCGCCGAGGTGAGCTCACCGCCGGTCAGCGACCTGGTGGAGACCGCCCTGCGCATCTCGGACAATGTGCTGGCCGAGTCGCTGGCCAGGCAGGTTGCGCTGGCCAGGGGGGCGGACCCGTCGTTCGCCGGGGCGGCGGCCGCGGTGCGGGACACGCTCGCCGCAGCCGGATTCGACATGTCCGGGGCGAGCATGGTGGACGGCAGCGGGCTGTCCACCGACGACCAGGTACCGGCCCGGGCGCTCGGCGAGATCATGGCGGTCGCCGGCGGCCCGGCCGAGAACGACGGGCGCGCCGCGCGACTGCGCCCGATGCTGTCCGGGCTGCCGGTGGCCGGTGGGGACGGCACCCTGAACGATCGGTTCACCGGGGGTGAGTCGGCCGCCGGCCGGGGATTTGTCCGGGCCAAGACCGGCACCCTGACCGGGGTGAGCGCGCTGGCCGGCGTGGTCACCGACGCGGACGGGCGGCTGCTCACCTTCTCGCTGATGGCCAACGGCACCTCCCCGGCGGAGTCCCGGCCACAGCTGGACGCGCTGGCCGCCGCGCTGCGCGAGTGCGGCTGTCGCTGAGGTGGTCCGGTCGGCACGGCGGAGTGGGCCGCGGTTGCGTACCGTGGGTGCGTGCCGCCCGAGCCCGCCATGCCGCCAGTAGACGAGCAAGACGAGCAGCGAGGGCTGCCCGTGGACTGGGCGCTGGCCGCTCGCACGGCTGGGCGGTTGATGCAGCCCGGCCCGACGGTCACCCGCGCGGAGGCCCGGCGCATCGTCGAGCTGCTGCGCGCCGACGCGGCAACCGCCGAGGGACATGTCCGGGAGGTCACCGGGCTGGGCCAGGGCCTGCCGCTGCTGCCCGCCGATGTGGTGGACCGCCCGGCCTGGGCCAGCGCGGCGACTTCCGGGATGGCGGTGCTGACCAGCGGAGCCAAGTTGCCCGCCGTGCCCGCCGCCGCCCGCAAGTTCACCGCCACCACCGCCGGGTTGCAGGCCGGCGCGGTGCTCTCCTACCTGGGCAGCCGGGTCCTCGGCCAGTACGACCCGTACGGCGGGGCGGACAAGCAGGGCAAGCTGCTGTTGGTCGCGCCGAACGTGGTGGCCGCGCAGCAGGCGCTGGACGTCTCGCTGGAGGACTTCGCGCTGTGGGTCTGCTTGCACGAGGCCACCCACCGGCTGCAGTTCACCGCCGTGCCCTGGCTGCGCGAGTACTTCTCCGGCGAGGTGACCGCGTTCCTGTCCGCCGCCGAGTCGACCGCTTCCGGAATCTTGGAGCGGCTGCCCGGGATGATCTCCTCGGCTCGGCAGGCCAGGGACACCATGGGCCTGATCGAGCTGCTGCAGGGCCCCGAGCAGCGCGCGATCCTGGATCGGCTGCTCGCGCTGACCACGTTGCTGGAAGGGCACGCGGACCACGTGATGGATGCCGTAGGGCCGTCGGTGGTGCCCAGCGTGGCCACCATCCGCGCCCGATTCACCTCCCGCCGCAGGGGCGGTGGCCTGCTGGACCGGCTGCTGCGCGCGCTGCTCGGGGTGGAGGCCAAGGTGCGCCAGTACGCGGTCGGCGCCGCGTTCACCAAGGCTGTTGTGGCGGAGGTGGGCATGGCCGGCTTCAACACGGTCTGGACCTCGCCGGACACCCTGCCCACCCGAGCCGAGCTGGACGATCCGGCCCAGTGGTTGCGCCGGGTCCCGAGCTGAGCGAGCTGAGTGGGCTGAGCCCGTTGCGTGGCCTGAACGAGATTCGATGAGCGGGCCGCTCCCGGCTTTGGTGGCCGTGCGGACGGCGGTGCGCGGCGCGCTCGCCGAGCTGGACCTCCCGGACTCCGTCCCACTACTGCTGGCCTGCTCGGGCGGCGCGGACTCCACCGCGCTCGCCCTGGCCGTCGCCGCCGAGGCCGCCGCCCGACCGGGGAAATGGTCGCCGAGGGCCGCCGTGGTGGATCACGGACTGCAGCCCGGCTCGGCGGAGCGGGCCGAGCAGACCGTGGCGCTGCTGGCCGAGCACGGGGTGCCCGGCCAGGTGCTGCGGGTACGGGTCACCGGCGGAGGCGGGATGGAGGCGGCCGCCCGCCGGGCCCGCTACGCCGCGTTGCGCGCCGCCCGTCCCTCGCCGGAGGCCCCGGTGCTGCTCGGGCACACCCTGGACGACCAGGCGGAGACCGTGCTGCTCGGGTTGGGCCGGGGTTCCGGTCCGCGCTCCATGGCCGGCATGACCAGGTACGACCAGCCCTGGTTGCGGCCGCTGCTCGGGGTGCGGCGGTCCACCACCAGGGCGGCCTGCGCCGAGCTGGGCGTCCCGGTCTGGGACGACCCACACAACGCCGACCCCCGGTTCACCCGGGTCCGGCTGCGCGCCGAGGTGCTGCCGCTGTTGGAGGACGTGCTGGCCGGCGGGGTGGCCGAGGCGCTGTCCCGCACGGCCGCCCAGCTGCGCGAGGACAGCGTGGCCCTGGACGACTGGGCGGCGCTGGCCGGGGAGGATGTCCGCCTGGCCGAGGGCGTCGGCACCGAGCTGGAGGCCAAGAAACTGGCGGCCTATCCGCCCTCGGTCCGCCGACGGGTACTGCGCGGCTGGCTCACCGAGCGAGGTGTCACCGGGCTCACCGACGCCCAGCTGCGCCAGGCCGATGATCTGCTGGGCCGGTGGCGGGGCCAGGGGGAAATAGCCCTTCCGGGACAATGGGTGCTCGCCCGCCGGCAAGGCAGGCTCGTGCTGGAGCACCCCGAGGCAGTCGAGTGATCAGCTCCACCGGCAGCAATGAGGAGGCACGCCGCGTTGTACGACGGTGACATCGCATCCGTCCTGGTCACCGAGCAACAGATCGGTGACAAGATCGCCGAGTTGGGCCGCCAGGTGGCCCACGACTACGCGGACCGGTGCCCGGGCAGTGGGCGCTCCAACGACCTGCTGCTGGTCGGCGTGCTCAAGGGCGCGGTGATGTTCATGACCGACCTGGCCCGGGCGCTGCCGCTGCCGGTGCAGCTGGAGTTCATGGCGGTCAGCTCGTACGGCTCGGCGACCTCGTCGTCCGGGGTGGTGCGGATCCTGAAGGACCTGGACCGCGACATCGCCGGCCGGCACGTGCTGATCGTGGAGGACATCATCGACTCAGGACGGACGCTGTCCTGGCTGCTGAAGAACCTGGAGGCGCGCGGCCCGGCGTCGCTGGAGGTGTGCGCGCTGCTGCGCAAACCGGACGCGGTGAAGGTGGACGTGTCGGTGCGCTACGTCGGGTTCGACATCCCCAACGAGTTCGTCATCGGCTACGGCCTCGACTACGCCGAGCGCTACCGGGATCTGCCGTTCATCGGCACCCTGGACCCCAGCGTGTACGCCTGACCGGCTCCCGTCGGCCCTGGCGCGGAAACGACTGAGGCCCGCTCCGGCTTCCCGGAGCGGGCCTCATTGTTACTCGGTACGGCGTTGTACTCGGTACGGTTTGCTCGGCGCTGTTAGAGCCCGCCGACCAGTCCCGGCTGCTTCTCCGGCGCTTGCTGACCAGGCTGGCTGCTCAACTCCGGCTCGGAGCGCTTCGGGGTGATGGACAGGCCCCGGTCCGGCGTGGCGGCCTGATGCCCGCCGTCACTCACCGACTGCTCCGGCTCCTCGGCGGAAGCGGTCTCGCCGTCGGAGTCGGACGACGCGGCGTCCGCCCTCGGCGCGCCGGCCAGCGAGGGCAGCGGCAGCGGCGGGTGGAACGGGCCGCCGCACTGGAGCACGACACCCTTCATGCCGTGGGCGTTCGCGTAGGCCAGTTCCCGGTTGAGGTCGCCCACGCCGTTGGTGCCTGGAGCCGGCTCCAGGTTGAGGGTGCTCAGCACGCCGAACGCGTTGCCGGCGGCGTCCATGAAGCCGCTGCCCGAGTCACCGGGGACACCCGGGGTGATGGTGGCCACCTCGTGGGTCCACCCGCCGGCGCTGTCACCCAGGTTGAGGCCCTGCTTCGGGGACAACAGGCCGATGCCCTGGCGCAGGCTGGAGTTCTGGTAGCTGTAAACCGTCGAGCCGGCCGGCACCCCCAGCGTCCTGATCGCGGTCGGGCCACCGAACACCGGCACGGTGGGGCTCACTTTGTCGCGGTCCGCAGGGTCGATCTTCACCAGCGCGAAGTCGTTGTACCCGCAGGTGTTGGCGTCGGGCTTTCCGTCCTTCGCCATGGCCAGCCAGGAGTTGTAGACCAGCTCGCCCGGCTGACTGGCGCCCTCGATCTTGATCGGAGTCCCGATTGGCAGCGAGCTGGACTTGCACCCGTCGGTATCGCTGGCCGTGCCCGTGCCGGTGCAGTGCGCCGCCTGGCCCAGGTAGAGGTCGTCGCCATCACCGAACACGAAGTTCGAGGTGCACTGGCCCGCCGGGCTCTCCACCATCACCCCGGGATGGATGGTGGCGGACGCCGCGGGGGCGAAGCCTTCGGAATCCGCGTGCGCCGCCCCGGGCAGCGCGACCGCGCCCGCCGAGGCGGCGCCGATCACTAGGCCGGCGGCGGCCAGGCAACGGAAGACGCGACCGCTAGAGATCGCGCGTCGGAGGATCATGGGCACTCCTGCCGGCTGATCGGTCAGGCAGGCGCGCTCCGACGCCAGCCGCCGAGATTCATTTCCCGAGGTTGTCACTGCCTTAACGACGAGGCTAGAAGGTGGATACCCGCACGATTCGGTGATCTTCCCAAGCCGGCGACGCCCCCGGTGCAGAATCAATACTGAGATCGTCCGGAACTCATTTGCCCACTCCCGCGTTCATCCGGACGATACCTGGTGAGCAGTCCGACATTCGTTCTGGAGGTTCGGCCGGTACGCTGGGTACTCTCGGGTGTTCGCCGCCCGGCGAAGCGACAGTCACGACCAGTGTCGATGCGCTGTTACGACGTTGTGGTGCGGGTGGGGTCTGCTCGGCACGTTCAGGGAGGGTCGAGGCCCCGGAGGCCGCAACTGCATGGATCGCAAGCGTCTGCTCCGTAACCCGCTGACTTGGATTTTGGCGGCGTTGCTGCTCTATGTCGTCTTCAGCCAGTTCTTCGACGGCAGTAGGGGTTATTCCCAGGTCTCGACGTCCGTGGCGCTGACGCAGATCTCCAGCGGCAACGTGTCCAACGCGGTGATTGAGGACAAACAGCAACAGCTCCGCCTAGATCTGAAGGCGCCTATCACCACGGACAACGGCAACAGGGACCAGGTCTCGACGACCAAGGTCATTGCCCAGTATCCGTTCGGTGCCAGCCAGCCGGTCTTCACCGCGTTGACCACCTCCAAGACCAACTTCAACACCGAGGTCCAGCAGGAGTCGTTCCTCACTCAGCTGTTGATCTACATGGTGCCGCTCGGGCTGGTCCTGTTGCTGCTGTTCTGGATGATGAACAGCGCGCAGGGCGGCGGCAACCGGGTGCTGTCGTTCGGAAAGTCCAAGGCCAAACAGCTGTCCAAAGACATGCCGAAGACCACGTTCGCTGACGTGGCCGGCGCCGACGAGGCCGTCGAGGAACTGCACGAGATCAAGGACTTCCTGCAGAATCCCGGTCGGTACCAGGCACTCGGCGCCAAGATCCCGAAGGGCGTGCTGCTCTACGGGCCCCCTGGCACCGGCAAGACGCTGCTGGCCCGCGCGGTGGCCGGTGAGGCCGGCGTGCCGTTCTACTCGATCTCCGGTTCGGACTTCGTGGAAATGTTCGTCGGTGTCGGCGCCTCCCGGGTGCGTGACCTGTTCGAGCAGGCCAAGCCGAACGCCCCCTGCATCATCTTCGTGGACGAGATCGACGCGGTCGGCCGCCAGCGCGGCGCCGGCCTCGGCGGCGGCCACGACGAGCGCGAGCAGACGCTGAACCAGCTGCTGGTCGAGATGGACGGCTTCGACGCGCGCGGCGGCATCATCCTGATCGCGGCCACCAACCGGCCGGACATCCTGGACCCGGCGCTGCTGCGCCCCGGTCGGTTCGACCGGCAGATCCCGGTCGGCGCGCCCGACCTGGCCGGCCGCCGCGCCATCCTGAAGGTGCACGCCAAGGGCAAGCCGTTGGCCCCGGACGCGGACCTCGATTCGCTGGCCAAGCGCACCGTGGGCATGTCCGGTGCCGACCTGGCCAACGTGATCAATGAATCGGCCCTGCTCACCGCGCGGGAGAACGGCACCATGATCAACGCCGCTTCCCTGGAGGAGGCGGTTGACCGGGTTATCGGCGGTCCCCGGCGCAAGAGCCGGATCATCTCCGAGCAGGAGCGCAAGCTCACCGCCTACCACGAGGGCGGGCACGCGCTGGCCGCGTGGGCCATGCCCGACCTGGAGCCGGTGTACAAGCTGACCATCCTGCCCCGGGGCCGCACCGGCGGGCACGCACTGGTGGTGCCCGAGGACGACAAGGGCTTGATGACCCGCTCGGAGATGATCGCCCGCTTGGTCTTCGCGATGGGCGGGCGCAGCGCCGAGGAGCTGGTCTTCCACGAGCCCACCACCGGGGCATCCAGCGACATCGACCAGGCCACCAAGATCGCCCGCGCGATGGTCACCGAGTACGGCATGAGTGCCCGGCTGGGCGCGGTGCGCTACGGCCAGGAGCACGGCGACCCGTTCCTCGGCCGGACCATGGGCAACCAGCCCGACTACTCGATCCAGGTCGCCCAGGAGATCGACACCGAGGTGCGCGCCCTTATCGAGGCGGCGCACACCGAGGCCTGGGAGATTCTCAAGACCTACCGCGACGTGCTGGACGTGCTGGTCTTCGAGCTGTTGGAGAAGGAGACGCTGACCCGCAAGGATCTGGAGCGGATCTTCTCTGACGTGTCCAAGCGGCCCAGGATCACCGCGTTCAACGACTTCGGCGGGCGCACCCCGTCGGACAAGCCGCCGATCCAGAGCCCGGCGGAGCTGGCCAAGGAGCGCGGTGAGCCGTGGCCGCCGGACCGCGAGCCGGACCGCCAGCCCACCCCGGTGGGCACCGTGGGCGGGGGGCACAAGGGGCTGCCCAGCCCGAACGGGGGCGGCTACCCGAGCCCGAACGGAGGCCAGCCGGTGCCGAACGGCGGTCCGGGGCCCAATGGCGGCCCGCCGTACGGGCGGCCGGCCGAGCCCAGCTATCCGCCGGGCACCTATCACCCTCGACACGACGGTTCCTCGGAGCACCCGGAGGAAGCGGTACCGCCGAACTACGGGGCACCGCCGAACTGGCGCCCGGCCATCATGCCCCGCGGGCAGGACTGGCCGCCGGCCAAGTGGAGCGGCCAGGACGGCCCGAAGCACGCCGAGCGGGACGTCGCCTCGCCCGAGGAAGGCCGGGCTCCCGATGCCCAGGCTCCCGATGGCCGGGCCTCCGACGGTCAAGCTTCGGACGGCCGGGGTACGGATGGTCGGGCTTCTGGCGACCTGAACGGCGGTTGGTCGGAGCCCGGCAAGCCCGGCCAGGACGGCGGACGCTGAGCGTCTGTCCGGAGAGGTCATCTGGTGAGCGTGCGTGACTAACGTCGATCCCATCCTGCGAGCCGTCGCGCCCCGGGGCCCTGACGTACCCGGGCGCGGCGGTTTTGACCGGGAACGCGCCGAGGCGGCGATTCGCGAGCTGCTCTATGCGATCGGGGAGGATCCGGAGCGCGAGGGGCTGGCCGAGACGCCGCGCCGGGTGGCCAAGGCGTACCAGGAAATGTTCGCCGGGCTGTACGAGAACCCGGACGAGGTGCTGGCCAGGACGTTCGCCGAGGACCACGAGGAGCTCGTGCTGGTCCGCGACATCCCGATGTACAGCATCTGCGAGCACCACCTGGCGCCCTTCCACGGCGTGGCGCACGTCGGTTACATCCCGTCGGTCGAGGGCCGGGTCACCGGGCTGAGCAAGATCGCCCGGCTGGTCGACCTGTACGCCAAGCGCCCGCAGGTCCAGGAGCGGCTGACCGGGCAGATCGCCGACGCCCTGGTGCGCCGGCTGTCCCCGCGCGGGGTGATCGTGGTGATCGACGCCGAGCACCTGTGCATGGCGATGCGCGGGATCCGCAAGCCCGGATCGCGAACCACGACGTCCGCCGTGCGCGGCCAGTTCAAGGGCAACGCGTCCTCCCGCGCGGAGGCGCTGGCGCTGATCCGGGGCCGATGAGTCGGCCGGGTGGCGGGCTGCCCCAGCCGGGACGGTGTGTGCTGCTCGGCGTCCTCAACGTGACCCCTGACTCGTTCTCCGACGGTGGGCGCTACCTGGACTTCGACCATGCGGTGGCGCACGGCGTCCGGATGCACGCCGAGGGCGCCGACATGATCGACGTGGGTGGCGAGTCGACCCGCCCCGGCGCGCACCGCACCCCGGCGCCGACCGAGGCGGAGCGGGTGGTACCGGTGATCAGGGCGCTGGCCGGCCAGGGCGTGCGGTGCAGCGTGGACACCACCCGCGCGGAGGTCGCCGAGGCGGCCATAGGGGCCGGCGCCACGGTGGTCAACGACGTGTCCGGCGGCCTGGCCGACCCGGCGATGGGCAAGGTCGTGGCGGCCAGCGGGGTGCCCTGGATCCTGATGCACTGGCGCGGGCACAGCGACCGGATGGACGAGCTGGCCCGCTACCGCGACGTGGTCGCCGAGGTACGCGACGAGCTGCTGGCCCGGGTGGACGCGGCGGTGGCCGCCGGGGTCGACCCGGCCAACCTGGTGATCGACCCCGGGCTCGGTTTCGCCAAGCGTGCCGAGCACAACTGGCAGCTGCTGCACCGGCTGGATGTGCTGCTCGAGCTGGGCTTCCCGGTGCTCGTCGGAGCGTCCAGGAAAGGTTTCCTGGGGCGGCTGCTGGCCGGGCCGGACGGGGCGATGCGCGATGCCCCCGGCCGGGAGGTGGCCACCGCGTCGATCTCCGCCCTGGCCGCCGCGGCCGGCGCCTGGGGCGTGCGGGTGCACGATGTGGCGGCCTCCAGGGACGCCGTCGCGGTGGGCGCCGCCTGGCGGTACGGGGCTTCGGACGCGCCGTGGCGGCACGGGGCCTCGGACGCGGCGTCGCGGCACGGGGTCGGGCCGGCGTGGCGGCACGAGGTCGGGCCGGCGTGACCGACCGGATCGTGCTGACCGGGCTGCGGGTGCGCGGCCACCACGGCGTGTTCGACCACGAGAAGCGGGACGGGCAGGACTTTCTCGTCGACCTGACCGTGTGGGCGGACCTGGCGCCGGCCGGGCGCAGCGACAAGCTGGCCGACACACTGGACTACGGCGCGCTGGCCCACGCCGCGGCCGAGATCGTGGCCGGCCCGCCCTACGACCTGATCGAGTCGGTGGCGGCCGGCATCGCGGAGCGCACGCTGGCCGCGGACCCCCGCATCGACGCGGTCGAGGTGACAGTGCACAAGCCGTCGGCCCCCATCCCGCTGACCTTCGCCGACGTCGCCGTGGTCGTCCACCGCACCCGAGCGGACCTCGCCGAATGACCAGCTCAGAGGTCGTGAGTGGCGATGGTCGCGATAGCGAC
>DASWST010000085.1:0-6808 GCA_036402515.1 Pseudonocardia sp. | reverse complement strand
GCGCCCCGGTGCACGACCCGCTGGCGCCTACCGGGCGGCGGCGAGTGCACTCGGCCTGCCGGTACCGGCGCCGCTGGCAGACGCGGTGGACCCGGTCGCGGTGCTCCACCCGGGTGACCAGCGCGAGCACTACGACCGGCTGGCCGAGGCGCACGGCGAACTCTGGGCGCTGCTGCGGCCCACCCTTCCGGGCACTGGCGGGCCGGTAGGGGGCGCCGACGGAGGCCGACCAGGGAGTCGGGGAAGATGTTTCTGGGGGGCCAACAACGAGAGGAGCCAGCGCTCTGATGAAGGTTGTCTGTGTCGGCGCCGGACCGGCCGGGCTCTACTTCGCCATCCTGGCCAAGCGGCGGGATCCGTCCGCCGAGGTCTGCGTGCTGGAGCGCAACCCGGAAGGGGTCACCTACGGGTGGGGCGTGACGTTCTCCGACGACGTGCTGGACAGCCTCTACGCCGGCGACCCGGAGAGCGCGGCGCGGATCCGAGATGACCCGGCGTCCTGGGGGGATCAGCTAGTCACCCTGGGCGACCAGGCGCCCGCGCACCTGGGTGGCTACGGCTTCGCGATCGGCCGACACCGGCTGCTGGAGATCCTGGCCGAACGGGCGGTCGAGCTGGGCGTGCGGATCAGCTACCGGCATCAGGTCGAGGATCTCGCCGAGTTCGCCGACGCCGACCTGATCGTGGCCGCCGACGGGGCCAACAGTGCGATCCGGGAGCGATACGTGGAGCGGTTCGGCACCCAGCGGGAGGCTGGCCGAAACCACTACATCTGGCTGGGCACCAGCAAGGTGTTCCCCGAGTTCAGATACGCCTTCGAGCCCACCGAGGCCGGCTGGATCTGGTTCTACGCCTACCCCTTCGATCACCAGACCACCACATTCATCGTGGAGTGCGCGCCGGCCACCTGGACCGGGCTCGGGTTCGACCGGCTCGACCCGGAGCAGACCAAGGCCGCGCTGGAACGCATCTTCGCCCGCCACCTGGACGGGCACCCGCTGCTCGTGCAGTCCAGGGACCAGCACATGTCGCCGTGGCTGCACTTCACCTGGATCACCAACCAGGCCTGGTACCACGGCAACCTGGTGCTCGCCGGGGATGCCGCGCACACCACGCACTTCTCCATCGGCAACGGCACCAAGTTGGCCATCGATGACGCCATCGAGCTGGACCGCCAGGTTGGCCGGCAACCCGATCTTGACGCCGCGGTGGCGGCCTACCAGCAGGAACGGATCGCCGCGGTGGGCGCCCGGCAGCGGATCGCCAGGGCCAGCGCGGCCTGGTTCGAAGACGTCGAGGACTTCACCGAGCGCAGCCCCACACGGTTCGCCTACTCGCTGCGCACCAGGACGGACTCCAGCCGGCCGGCGCCGGGCGGCGTGCCATGGCTGCTGCACCTGGCCACCCAGTCGAGCCTCGGCCGACAGGGCCGGCGCTGGCTCAGTGCGGCCCGGCGGTGGCGACGCAACGGTCAGCGCGGCGCGGCGTCCTAGAGGTACTTCGCCCTGGAGTTGCGCCCTCGGACGCCGCGCAGCACGTCCTTCACGGTCTGCACGACGCGCATGCCACGCGGGTGCGAGGTGCCCCAGTCATAGGCCAGCCGGAGTACCGCCGGTCGGACCAGCTCCACCGGGGTCGGGTAGCGGAACGGGGTGCCGTTGAACTGCAGCTTGCTGCGCTGCGCGCTGGGCCATTCGTCACTGGTGTGGATGCCCCGGTCGATCATGTCGGTGAGCATCCGCTCGGGCAGCCCGCCGAAGTCGAGGTAGCGGTAGCCGCGTTCCTTGGCCCACTTGATGATCTCCCAGCGGACCGCTGCCGGCACGCTCAGCTTGCCCGTCTCGCCGTCGCCGTTGAAGCCGCCCAGCCGGCCGCGCACCATGCCGCCGCAGACCGTGACCACGTCGGCGGAGACGGCCACGCCGTTCACCTCACCGACGAACAGCGCGGCGTTGCCCAGCTGGCCGAGCTCGCGGTAGAGCGTCTGCACGTAGGCCAGCGGGGGCGGCCGGAAGCCCTGGCGCTCCCCGGTGCGGGCCATCAACGAGAGCAGCAGTGGCAGGTCCCGCTCGTCGCCGAGACGGACCCGGACGCCCTTGGACTCCCAGCGGTTGGTCCAGGACTTCAGCCGTTTGGAGAATCCGGCGCGGATCTCCTCCAGCGGGGGTGTGAGGTCCAGCCGGTACGAGCCGGCCGGCGCAACGCCCGCCTTGGACGGCCGGTATCCCCTGGCCAGCAGCGCTTCGCTGACGTCGTGGGAGTGCTCCGGCGGTTGGATGAACATCAGCCGCTGCTGACGAGCGAAGGTGTTCAGCTCCTCGAGCATCGCGGCGAGCACCGCCGGCCGGTCCGCCACCTCGGGGTCGATCACCGGGCCGTACGGCAGATAACCGATGGTCAGGAATCCGAGCAGCCGGCGGCGCAGCAGCAGCGCGCCGGCCACCAGCGTGTTGCCCTGATAGGCGAACAGGAAGGTGGGGGTGTAGCCGGCCAGCGCGCGGATCGTGGCCCAGACGGAGAGCTGGGTGACGTCGGTACCTTCGGTGTGCAGCACGAGCTCGTTCCAGGCGGCCAAGGTGGCCTGGTTCGGCGCGGGCTCGCGGACCACCCGAACCGGGGCGGGGACGGACGCCGCGGCTAGCGGTGTGGCCGGAGATACGGGTTCGCGGGCGACCGGCCGGCCGGAAGGCATGCTCCGGTCGGCCTCACGCCAGCCTGTGTTGACGCTGCTCGCTCCGTCCATCCCGTCTAATTCGCTCTCTGTGCGTGGCGGTAGTGACGACGCTGACGCTGCCCGCCGGACGGTCCCCCGTGCTGGTAATCGTGTCATCCCCCCGCGGTTCGACAACTTCCGGTGCATCGTGCCGCAATGGCCGATCTTTCCACTCTGAATATGTTCCTCGTGCGGAGCCCCGCCGCTGTTAGCTCGCCCGGCTCGGTGAAATAACGCAGCTGGCTGAAACTCGATGGAGCGATTCTCAGGCCCGCTGCTCCGCTCGACGGGGTCGCCGGCCCCGTCGATGAGCCCGAGTAGCGGTGCGCGCCGCCCTTGCGGAACGGAGCTAACGGTCAATAACGTGCCGGGGTCCGACCTATGGCCTTCTGGAGGTATTGATGACCCCGAGCGAGCAGCCAGACAGCGTCAGCGAAGAGCCCGTCGTGGAGGAAACCCTGGTCGAGGAGGTCTCGATAGACGGCATGTGCGGGGTCTACTAGGCCAGCGGCGGATGACCGGGCGGGAGCCTGACCGGCCGGCCGGGGCATTCGATCCGGACCGGCCGTACCGACGCAGCCCGAGTGTGGCGCTGCGCCCGGAGTCGTTCGGCGCGCTGGTTTATCACTTCGGCACCCGCAAGCTGTCGTTCCTGAAAACCCCGGAGCTGGTCGAGGTGGTCACCGGCCTCGAGCGGCACCCGGATGTGCACGCCGCGATCGACGCGGCCGGAGTGGCGGTGGCCCAGCGGCCGAGCTACCTCCGAGCGCTGGCCGGGCTGGCCGAGGCGGGCACAATCGAGCGCCGTACCGAGAAGGACGAAGCGTGATGAAGCTGACGGACCACTTCCAGTACGGGCTCAACTCCCCGATCTGTCTGACCTGGGAGCTGACCTACGCCTGCAACCTGGCCTGCGTGCACTGCCTGTCCTCCTCCGGCCGCCGCGACCCGCGCGAGCTGAGCACCGAGGAGTGCAAGCGGGTGGTGGACGAGCTGCAGGCGATGCAGGTTTTCTACGTCAATATCGGCGGCGGCGAGCCGACCGTGCGCCCGGACTTCTGGGAGCTGCTGGACTACTCGATCGACCACAACGTGGGCGTCAAGTTCTCCACCAACGGGATCAAGCTGGACGCCGCACGGGCCGCCCAGCTGGCCCGCACCGACTACGTGGACGTGCAGATCTCCCTGGACGGCGCCACCGCGTCGGTCAACGACCAGGTGCGCGGGCCCGGCTCGTATGACACGGCGATGCGCGCGCTGGAGAACCTGGCATCCGCCGGGTTTCCCCAGCCCAAGATCAGTGTCGTGATGACCAGGCACAACGTCGACCAGCTGGACGAGTTCAAGGCCATCGCGGACAAGTTCGGCGCGCAGCTGCGGATCACCCGGCTGCGCCCGTCCGGCCGGGGCGCCGATGTGTGGGACGAGCTGCACCCCACGGCGGCCCAGCAGCGGCAGCTCTACGACTGGCTGGTGGCGCGCGGCGACGGCGTGCTGACCGGCGACTCGTTCTTCCATCTGTCCGCCTACGGCCAGGCGCTGCCCGGGCTGAACCTGTGCGGCGCCGGGCGGGTGGTCTGCCTGATCGACCCGGTGGGCGACGTGTACGCCTGCCCGTTCGCCATCCACGAGAACTTCCTGGCCGGCAACGTGCGCTCGCCCGGCGGGTTTCCGGCGGTGTGGCGGGAGTCCGAGCTGTTCGCCGAGCTGCGCCAGCCGCAGACCGGCGGGGCCTGCCGCTCCTGCGGGCACTACGACGCCTGCCAGGGCGGCTGCATGGCGGCCAAGTTCTTCACCGGTCTGCCCCTGGACGGGCCGGACCCGGAGTGCGTGCGCGGCTTCGGGGAGCAGGCGCTGGCCGCCCGGTCCACCGATACCGACCTGCCGCGCTCCGAGGTCGACCACTCCCGCTCGGCCCCGCGGAACTCCCGGGTCAATGCCCGCCAGCCGGTCGCCATCTCGCTCGCCCCGCCGCCCCGCCGGCCGGACCGGGCCTGCGACGCCAGCCCGCTGGCCGGTATAGCTGATATTGCCGGTATGGCCGAACCGCCAGGGGTGCCGGTCGCCGGCGCCTGACGTCCTGACGCCTGACGACCGGGCGCCTAACGACCTGGCGCCTGACGACCGGGCGCCTGACGACCTGGCGCCGCTGACCGGGCCGGCGCTGCTGCGTGGCTGGGTGGCGCCCTCGCGGGTGGTGTTCGGACCGATCGAGACGAACCTGGGCACCGGACGCGCGCTGTCGGACCGGCACACCGCGTTCTACGCCAGCCGGGCGGCCGGCGGGGCCGGCGTGATCGTCACCGAGATCGCCTCGGTGCACGAGTCGGACTGGCCCTACGAGCGGGCCCCGTTGGCGGCCTCCTGTGCCCAACGCTGGGCGGCGGTGGTGGCCGCCTGCCGCCCGTACCGGTCGCTGGTGCTCGCCGGCCTCGGGCACGCCGGTGGCCAGGGCGTCTCGGCGTATCACCAGCGGGTCTTGTGGGCGCCGTCCGGGGTGGCCGACGTGGTCACCCGGGAGGTGGCCTACGCCGTCGAGCAGCCGGAGATCGACGAGCTGGTCGCGGGTTTCGCGGCCGCCGCGTCGCTGGCCGTCCGGGCGGGCTGCGCCGGGGTGGAGCTGAATGCCGGCCAACATTCGCTGCTGCGCCAGTTCCTGTCCGGGCTGACCAACCGGCGCTCCGACGGATACGGCGAGGATCGGGGCCGGCTGCTGCGCGAGGTGCTGGCCGCCGTGCGCGCCGCGATGGGCCCCGTCGCGGTGCTCGGCCTGCGGCTGTGCGCCGACGAGCTGGCCCCGTGGGGTGGCATCACCCCGGCCGACGCCGCCGCGCTGGTTCCCTCCCTGGCGCCGCTGCTGGACTACCTGGTGCCGGTACGTGGCTGCGCGCTGTCCGAGTCGGCCACCCGCCCGGACGGGCACACCGAGCCGGGGTTCAACCGGGCGCTGTGCACCGGGGTGCGTGCCGCGCTGCGCGGATCCGGGTCGGCGGTGCCGGTGGTGTTGCAGGGCAGCGTGGTGGACCCGGCGATGGCCTCCTCGGCACTGGTGCACCGGACCGCCGAGCTGGTGGAGATGACCCGGGCGCAGCTGGCCGACCCGCGCCTGGTGTCGCTGGCCAGGGCCGGGCTGGCCGAGCGGATCAGGCCGGCCACCCTGTCCAACCAGCACAGCCGGGTGCGCGGGCCGGAGAACCTGGTCATCTCCGACGAGGGGGAACCGGATACCGGGTACGAGGCGCGCTTGCCGAGGCCCGGGGGGCACTTGCCGGCGGTGAGCGCGCCGCCGCGGCGTGTGCTGGTGGTCGGCGGCGGGCCGGCCGGGTTGGAGGCCGCCCGGGTGGCGGCGCTGCGTGGTTACCGGGTCCGCCTGGTGGAGCGTGCCGATCGGCTCGGCGGCGCGGCCCGGCTGGCGGCGGCGCTACCCGGCCGGACTCGGTTCGGGTTGCTGCTGGACTGGTGGGAGCGCGAGCTGGCCCGGCTCCGGGTGGATGTCCGGACCGGCGTCCAGGTCGGCGTCGGCGAGCTGGACGCGGCCGCCGGTGAGGGCCTCCGGGTGCTGCTGTGCACCGGATCCCGGCCGGCCCCTCCGGCGTTTGCCGTGGGCTCCGGGGTGGACGTGCTGCCGGCGGCCGAGTTCCAGCGGCTGCTGCTCGGCGGGGGCGCGGCCGGGTTGGGACGCGCGGTGGTGCACGACCCGGTCGGCGACTGGACGGGTGTCGGGATCGCCGAGCAGCTGGCCGCCTCCGGAGTCGACTGCGCTCTGGTCACGCCGGACCCGGTGGCGGGGGTGCAGCTGTCCCGCACCGGCGACCTGGCGGACGCCAACGCCCGCCTGCAGCGCGCCGGGGTGGCCCGCGAGCTGTACACCGCGCTGTGCTCGGCCGGTGACGGAGCCGCGACGCTCGTCGACGTGCACACCGGTGAGCGTCGGCGGATCCGCTGTGACGTAGTGGTTGACTGCGCCCAGCGATTGCCGGACGACACGCTCTGGCTGGCGCGCCCGCACCTGGCTCGCGCCGGCGACTGCGTGGCGCCACGCACCGTCCGGGAAGCCGTGCTGGAGGGTCGTGAGTGGCGATGGTCGCTATAGCG
>DASWST010000084.1:0-8646 GCA_036402515.1 Pseudonocardia sp. | reverse complement strand
TGGCGATGGTCGCTATAGCGACCATCGCCACTCACGTGGCTTGACCCGCGGTTTTGCGATGGGCTCAGGGGCGGGCGTACCAGCCGTACCAGTCCCGGCTGGACGGGGAGAAGTAGTGCTCCGGGGACACCTGCTCGCCGGGGAAGAGTGGGAACCCGCTCGGCGAGCCGTGCGCGTTGTGGTGGAAGTAGGCGCCGCTGACCCAGGCCGGGTTGATGTCCAGCTCCATGCCGTTCACCACGCCCGCCGCCGCCAGCAGATGGCCCAGGCTGCACACCGACAGCGCCGGCCCGCCGACATAGACCTCCGCTCCGTCGGCGGTCACCCCGAACGCGGAGCGGTGGATGAACGCCGCCTGGCCGATGGTGCTGCCCCATTCCGCCGTGCCGCCGCTGGAGCAGGTCGGGTTCACCACCCCGTGGTTGACCAGCAGCACCAGGTTCTGCCGCACGCTGGCCACCTGCGTACTCATCCGGACGTCGGTGTTCCACGCGCCCACCCGGGCGGTGCCGTTCTTGTCCAGCACCAGGCTGGCCGCGCCGTCGCGCAGCGGGGTGACCGTGCGGCCCTCGCTGTAGTACCCGCCCCGGCTGGCGCTGAGCCGGAAGCCCGCGTTGAAGGCCGCCAGCACCCGGGTGGCCAGCGACGGGGTGATCTGGTCGGACGCCTGCCAGGTGCCGCCCGGGTCGGTGAAGCCGGGCTGCAGCTGACCCCGCACGTAGGTGGGGTCCAGCCACATCAGCCCGGCCAGGAAGGAGGTGTGGTCGGCGTCCGGGCGCAGCGAGGCCACCTGGACCGCCGGGTGGCCGTGCACGGTGGCCACCACGTGCCACACGCCCTCGCCGGGCAGCGCGGGGCCGTGCGCCAGCGGCGCCATGGTGGCTGGGACGGGCAGCCCGGCGCGGTCCGCGAGTCGACCAGGGCCGGGGTGCACCTCGCCGGAGGGTGAGGCGACGCCACCGAGCGGCTGGCCTCCGGTCGGTGGTGGGGTGTACTGCTCCTTCTCCAGCCAGGTGATCAGGCCGTCGAAGCCGTGGTCGCGGCCCCACTCGGCCAGCCGGGCGGCGGTGCTGTCGGTGCTGGGAGCGGCCAGTGCGCCGGCCACCGACCACCCGGTGACGATCAGTAGCACCAACACCGGCATACCGATCAGGGCGGCGAGCGAGCGGGCGCGCCGCGAGGCCGGGGGGGCGGCCCGGAGGAAACCGAAGAGGGTTCGCGGACGGGTCACGGTGTCACGCCGCTGTCTGGCCCGGTCACCTCGGCGGCCTCCGGGCGCGACTCGCCGAGCGGGTTGGCTTCGTCGCTGTTGGAGGGCGGCGCGGGGATGGGCGAGCTGACGGTGCGCACAGGCCAAGTCTGTCGCTCGCACACTGAGAAAACCCCGTCGGGACTTGCTCCTTGCATGTCGCGACGATTTGGATCATCACCCTTGAGTTCGCGGCCGGACGGGTTAGTCGAAGCAAATTCGTCACACACCGTGGACGGATCCGGAATGGGTCCGCCCAATGGGAGGAGTTCCTGAGATGGGTCCGCACCAGGGGTAGCTCCCGCCCGTCACCTTTGCCCGGCACCCTCGTTGACCTCGCTGGATTCGGCGGGAAGGACGGGAATGGGTAGGCACCTCGGAGCGCGGGGCTGGCGGTCGGCGATACCAGCGCGAATTGCCCTGGTTATCGGGATCGTGTGCATCACCGCGCTCGCCGTTGCCGTGCCGGCCATGGCCGACGACAACTCCGACAGCGGCTCGTCGGACACCAGCTCGTCCGACAATCCGTCCGACGACAACCCGTCCGATGACAACTCGCCCGACGCCCCGGAACCCGCCACCTACGAGACCACCCCGTGCACCGAGGCGGCCCGCGCGTGCGTGGACCTGGCCAAGCAACAGGCGTGGCTGATCGACGACCAGGGCAACGTCACCCTTGGCCCGGTGGCGATCAGCTCCGGCGGCCCGGGGAAGGAAACCCCGCTCGGCACGTTCAACGTGCAGTGGAAGGACAAGAACCACAAGAGCCAGGAGTTCAAGCTGCCCAACGGGCAGGGTGCGCCGATGCTCTGGTCGGTGTTCTTCGCCGACGGTGGCATCGCCTTCCACGGTGGCAGCGTGAGCCGCGCCTCGGCGGGCTGCGTGCACCTGAACGACGCCGACGCCCAGATGTTCTACAACACCCTGCAGCTGGGCGACGACGTCGAGGTGCACTGACCCTGCCTCCGCCGAGGACCCAGTATCGAGGGCCGAGTATCGAGGGTCAGGGCGGGATGGGCAGCCGGGCACGCACCGTGGTGCCGGCACCGATCTCGCTCTCGATCTCGATCGAACCCCGGTGCGCGCTGGCCCGTTCGCGCATCGACTGCATGCCGAGATGACCAGGCTGCGGGTCGCCGGGTTCGAACCCCACCCCGTTGTCGCCGATCTCCAGTTCCAACCAGTCGTCCAGCACACTCAGCCGCACCTCCACGTGCGAGGCATGCGCGTGCTTGACCGCGTTGTGCAGGGCTTCCTGGGCGATCCGGTACAGCGTCTCCTTGAGCGGCAGCGGGACCTCGGGCTCGGTGCCCAGCAGGGCACTCACGGTCAGCTGGTGGCGCGCGCGCAGCACCGCCACCCGCTTCTCCAGCGCGGCGACCAGCCCCTCGGCGGCCAGTGACTCCGGGCGCAGCTCGAAGATCAACGAACGCATCTCGGTCATCCCCGCCTCGGCCAGGGACAACACGTAGTCCAGTGGCTCGATGACCTGGTCCGGGCTGTTCTCGGCCAGCGCGCGGGCGGTACGGGCGCCCAGCGCGATGCCGTACAGCGCCTGGGACACCGAGTCGTGGAGCTCCCGGGCCAGCCGCTGGCGCTCCTCCAGGCCAGCCTTGCTCTGCGCCTCGGCGAGCAGCCGGGCGTTCTGCGCGGCCACCGCGCCCTGGTCGGCCACCGCGCGGAGGAAGGCGATGTCGTCGGGCGACGGCTCCATGCCTCGGGGGTAGTAGGCGTTCACCGAGCCGAAGCGGCGGTCCTGTGAGGCCAGCGGCACCACCGCGATGGTGTCCCACTCCACCTCGCCCAACAGCCCGTGCAGCGGGCTGAGCGCTGGGTCCTGCATGCCTCTTCGCACCACGTCCCGCATGATCAGTGGCTCCGGCGCGAAGAAGGTCTGGTAGGCCGATTCGGAGCCTTCGTCCCAGCAGCGCTCCATCGCCTGGCCGTAGCCCTCGGGCAGCCCGATCCCGGCGTACACCCGCAGCTGCCCGGTCGACGGGTCGAGCACGTAGGCCGAGCAGGCGATCGCCGGGGTGGCGCCCAGCACCGACCG
Source organism: Pseudonocardia sp. (assembly GCA_036402515.1). Lineage (GTDB taxonomy): Bacteria > Actinomycetota > Actinomycetes > Mycobacteriales > Pseudonocardiaceae > Pseudonocardia. Next base: position 5,344 of record DASWST010000084.1, on the reverse strand, counting down.
GGCGATCACATCCAGCGTGTCGTCCAGCGCCTGGTTCACGGTGAGGCTGGCCGCGACCGCGGACAGCGCCGAGACGCGCTTCTCCAGCAGCTCGAACGCCTGGGTCCGTTCGGTGTCGTCGCGCACCACGCCCAGCACGTGGGGGCGGCCCTGGAAGGTGAACGCCGAACCGTGTACCTGGACCGGGAAGGTGCTGCCGTCCTTGCGTACGTCGACGGCGTGCGAGCGGGGTCGTTCCCCGGCGATGATGGCGGCGGTGTAGTTCATCCGGTCCTGGTGGTAGTCCGGGTGGATATAGGTGGTCGCGGAGCGCCCGAGCAGCTCATCAGGCCGGTAGCCGTGCATCCGGTAGAAGGCCGGGTTGGCGCGTACCAGCTTCCAGTCCAGGTCGGTGATCACCAGGCCGTCCCCGGTGGCCTCGAACACCTGGCGGTACTGCATCTGCTGCTCGCGCAGCTGGTCCTCGGCGCGCTGCCGGTGCACCGCCGCGCTCAGCGTGCTCGCCGCGGCGCGCAGCGAGTCGATCTCGGTGGTGGACCACTTGCGTACCCGGCTGCACTCGTCGAACCCGATGAACCCCCACCAGCGGCCGTCCACGAACACCGGCACCAGGACGATGGACAGAATGCCCTGCGCCTCCAGCAGCGCCCGCTCGGCCTCCGGGAGGTCCGCGACCTCCCCAGCCACCACCTCGCCGGAGGACAGCAGCGCGGCCGCCTCGGTGAACCCGGCGTCGACGAAGGACATCGCCGCGAGGTCCGCGTTGTCGATCTGCGGCGCGATGCCTGGCGCGACCCACTCGTGCGACTGGCTGGTCCACTGTGAACCGTCGGCGCCCCGGAAGTTCTCGAAGATGTACACCCGGCTCACCGCCGCGGCCAGGCCGAGGCGGGCCATCACCTCATGGATGTGCACCCGCCAGGAGGAGTGCGACTCCAGGAACCGGTGCGCGGCGAACCGGACGGCCTCCAGGATGGCGTCGCGGCGGCGCAGCTCGGCCTCGGCCTCGGTCCGCTCGGTGATGTCCCTGGCGTGCAGCACGATGCCCTCGACGTCCGGGTCGTCGAGCAGGTTCACCGGCACCACCTCGAAGGAGTGCCAGGTGCCGTCCACATGCCACAGCCGGCAGCGGAACGCGGCGCCGTCCCCGGGGTCGGCGACGATCCGGGCGATCGCGTCGCGGACCGAGGCCATGTCGTCCGGGTGCACCGGAACGGTCACGTCCGTGCCCATCGCCCGCTCCGGCGGCAGGTCCAGCAGCCGGCGCAGGGACGGCGCCGCGTACCGCAACGCCCCGGTCGGGTCGATCACCACGGTGACGTCGGAGGAGTTGAGCAGGATGGAGCGGAACCGGCGCTCACTGCGCTGCAGCTGCGCCTCGGCCTCGGTCCGCTCCGATGCGTCCATGGCGACCTGGACGATGCCGATCACCTCGTCGTCCCGCTGCAGCGGCGACAGCACCAGGTCCCAGTGCGCCAGCACATCGCCCAGCTCGTGCGGGATACCCCGGTAGAACCGGGTCTCGCCGGCCAGCACCCGCTCGGCCAGCGGCCAGAACTTCTCCTCGGTGCCGGGGAAGTAGTCGAACAGGCTGCGGCCGGCGAGCACCGGTCCCGCCGAGCTGGCCCCGTGCTGCTCCACGAGCCGGGCGAACTGCCGGTTGAACCGGCGCAGGACCAGACCCTTGTCGTAGACCGCGACGCCCACCGGGGAGCGGTCGAACATGACCTTCAGCAGCTCTTCGCTGTCCAGCAGTTCGGCGCCCTCGGGCGGCTCGCCCGAATCGACCGCCGCCGACCCGGCGGCCGCCGGCCCCGCGCCCACTGTCCCGGTGGACAGATCCGCGACCTGGCCCAGATCGGGATCGCGCGGGCTCATGACTTGTCGCTGAGCTCGGACTCGGGCACCAGGCCGATCCGTACCGCGTACAGCGCGGCCTGGGTCCGGCTCTGCAGGCCCAGCTTGCTGAGCAGGTGGCTCACGTGGGTCTTCACCGTGCGCTCCCCGATGTTGAGGCTCCGGCCGATCTCCCGGTTGGTCAACCCGGTGGCCAGCGCGCGCAGTACGTCGGTTTCCCGCCCGGTCAGCGACTCCGGGCTATCCGGCGCGCGGACCTCGCGGACCAGCCGCGCGGCCGCCTCCGGGGCCAGCTGGACCTGGCCCTTGGCGGCGGCCTTGATTGCCTTGCACAGCTGTTCGGCCTGGGTGTCCTTGAGCAGGTAGCCAACCGCCCCGGCCTGTACCGCACCGACCACCGAGGCATCCTCCAGCACACTGGTCAGCGCCAGCACCTCGGTTTTCGGCACCTCGGCGCGGATCCGCTGGGTCGCGGCGATCCCGTCGGTGCCCGGCATGAGCAGGTCCATCAACACCACGTCGGGGGTCAGCGCCCGCGCCATCTGGATCGCCTCGGCACCGTTGGAGGCTTCGCCGACCACCTCGAGTTCGGGATCGAGCTTGAGGAACATCCGCAGCCCCTGCCGGACTACGCTGTGGTCATCGGCGATTAGTACGCGAACCGGCACGGCCACCTCCGTCTCTTGGCCGACCCGACCTCCGCCGAAGGCTGGTGGCCGCTCGGCCGCTCGCCCGGTGTGTCCGGGCCGGCCACCTGTTTGAGTCTAGGTGTGTGGAGGACGTTCGGAAGATTCGGCTGCTCCTGGTCGACGATCAGCCGGCGGTCCTTCGCGGCCTGCGGATGTGGCTGGCCCTGGAACCTGACCTGATGGTGGTCGGCGAGGCCGCCACCGGCACAGATGTCGGCGAACTGATCAACTCGGTGTCCCCGGACTGTATCCTGATGGACGTGGAGATGCCGGGGCTGGACGGCGTCGACGCGACCGCGGTGGTGCACGCGCTCCGGCCGGCGCTGCCGGTGGTGATCCTCAGCCTGCACGACGACATCGAGACGCGGGTGCGCGCCTGGATCGCGGGCGCCGCCGCGTTCGTGGCCAAGCACGAGGTCGAGCCGGTGCTGGTGCGCACCATCCGGGACGTGGTGCGCTGGCACCGGGAGCTGGGCGCCTAGAGCGGGGTCCCCGGGACAGCGCTGAGGCCCGCACCCCCCGAGTGCGGGCCCCAACTGCGCGCGCTCGCTGGGCACGCGCGGCTCACCGTGTGGTGTTGTCCGGGTAGCTCATCACTGCTTGTGGATGTGCACAGTGACGTTCATGCCGGGCACCAGGGACAGCCCGCCGGTGTTGGTGAATGCCACCCGCACCGCGATGACCTGGGTGACCTTTTGGAAGTTGCCGGTGCTGTTGGACTCCGGGAACAGGGAGAACTGGTCGGCCGCCGCACCCTGGACCTGCGTGACGATGCCGGTGACCGGGGTGCCGGAGAAGGCGTCCACGTCGATGTCCACCGGAGCGCCGAGGTGCACGCCGTCGATGTCGGTCTCGTCCACCCGGGCGGTGACGTAGATCTTGTTGAAGTCGTAGGCGGTGGCCAGCTGCGTGCCGGCGGTGACCCACTGGCCCTCGACGGCGTTGTTGATCGCGATGGTGCCGTTGCCCGGGGACTTGATGGTCATCTGCGGCTGGGCTCCGCTGGTGCCGATCTTGATCCGGCCCATCACCTGGTCGCGGCGGACCGAGTTGCCCTGGATGCCGTCCCAGTTGGACAGCGTGCCGGTGGTCGGTGCATTGATCTGGATCTTGTCGCCGTCCACCTGCGCGTTGTCGGTGCTCACGAAGTTGCGCGAGTAGAGGAAATAGGCGCCACCGAAACCGAGCGCGGCCACCACCGCCAGGATCACGATGATGGTCAGCGCGATACGGGTGGAACGCTTCATCTTCTTCTTGCCGGGCGCCGCGGCGGGCGCGGCGGGCGCCGGCGCGGCTATCGCGGTGGCCACGGGTGCCGCGCCGTTCTCTTCGGGCTTGTTCTGCGTTGTTGTGTTAGATGCAGCGTCGGGGCCTTCCACCCTGGCCTCCCAGATCGTGCGGCGCCGACGGCCCATCCCCTCGGCGTGAACTTCTTAGTAAACGCACCGTACCCTATTTTCCTTCGTTCCGTTGAACCCGTACGTGGGACTTCGGGAGGGGAGAGCTAGCCGGTGAGTTCGTCGCGCATGATCGCACGCGCCACTCGAGTCACGGTGATAACACTCGGCGTGTCGGTCTTAGTGCTTCTGTCGGGGTGTGGAGGGACGGCACCGGCGCCGCCCACCGCCCGGGTGGAGCGTGGCACGGTATCCACGCAGGTTTCGGCGTCGGGTGCGTTGGCGGCGGTTACGTCGCAGAACCTGGGTTTTTCCAAGGCCGCTCAGCTGATGGAGCTGGACGTCAAGGTGGGGGACATCGTTCGCCCGGGACAGGTGCTGGCTCGCCAGGATCCGTTCTCGTTCCAACAGATCCTCAACCAGCAGCAGGCACAGCTGAATAACCAGCGCGCGATTCTGGACCGGATCGTAAACGGCACCATCGTGCACGGTGACCGCAAGTCCCTGGACCAGGCGAAGGAGATCCTCGACGCGACCCAGAAGAACCGCGACGCGATCCATGCTCGCGACGAGAACGCGATCGAACAGGCTCAGCGCACTCTGGACATCCAGCGTCAACAGCTTCGGCAGGCAAGGGCCGCGTGCGAGGCCGCCGCGAACCCGTCGGCGATGAACACGGCCACCGGCGGCTTGGCGGCCTTGATGGGCACCGGGTCAGCCTCGTCGAATAGCGGGTCAAACTCATCCAGCAGCAGTTCATCCGGCAGCAGTTCATCCGGCAGCAGTTCATCCGGCAGCAGTTCATCCGGCAGCGACAGCACGACTCCGTCGGACTGCAACGACAGCACCATGGCGTCAACGGCGACGCAAACCGCGGCGTCATCGAGCCTGAATACCGCGATCAGCAACGTCGTCACGGCCAGAAACAATCTCGACGCGGCCAGGCACACCCTGGAGGTCGACGACACCACGAGCAAGATCAACATTGAGAACGCCCGGCAGAGCGTGGTGACCGCGCAGAACGCCTTCGACTCCGACCGCTCGGATCGCACCCCGAACATCGACGCGCAGGCCGCCCTGGTGGCCAACGCCGCTGCCGTCTTGGCGGGCGCGCAGCGGGATGTGAGCAACACGGTGCTCTACGCCCCGGTGGGCGGCACCGTGTCGGCGATCAACGGTGCGGTCGGTGAGTGGTTGGGCGCCGGCGGTGGCACCACGGCACTGGCTCCGGGTACCGACGCCGGTATCCCCGGGGTGGGTGCGGCGGCCACCAGCGACCAGTCCTCGGCCTCCAGCGCGTTGTCCGCGACCCGCCCCGGTGGCTCGGCGTTCGTCGTGTTGAACAACATCGACACCTTCCAGGTGGTCGTGCCGTTCGAGGAGTCCGACGCGGCCAGGGTG
>DASWST010000083.1:0-2882 GCA_036402515.1 Pseudonocardia sp. | reverse complement strand
AGGGTGTCGGCGGCGATGTTCGCCCCACAGGACACGATGGCCACCCGCTGGCCACGCAGCTCGTCTCGGCGGGACAGCGCGGCGGCCACCGCCACCGCCGCCGCGCCTTCGATGAGCTGGTGTTCGGTGTCGATGATCAGGCGCAGCGCGGCGCGGATCGCCGGCTCGCCGACCAGTACCCACTCGTCGACCAGCTCCCGGCACAGCTGGAGGGTCACCGCGCCGTCCTCCACGCTGCCCGCGGTGCCGTCGGACAGCGTCGGGGCGGCGTCCACCGCGACCACCCGGCCAGCCTGGACCGAGGCGGCCATCGCGGCATCCGCCGAGGGGGAAGCGCCGTAGATCTTGATCCCTGGCAGGTGTTGGGTGAGCACGGCGGCCACTCCGCTGATCAGCCCACCACCGCCGACGCTGACGAACACCGCGTCCAGCCCCCGGTCGCCGGCCTGCTCGAGCATCTCCACGCCGATGGTGCCCTGACCGGCGATCACGTCCACGTCGTTGTACGGCGAGACGTAGCTCAGCTCGTGCTCCTCGGCGTACCGGCGGGCGACCCCCTCCAGCACACCGCTGTCCGTGCCGAAGCCGCGGATCTCCGCGCCCAGCCGGCGGATGGCCGCCACCTTCACCGGGGAGGCGTTCTCCGGCACGAACACCACGCCGCGCCCGCCCAGCACCGCCAGCGCGTTGGCCACGCCGAGGCCGTGGTTGCCGGAGGACGCGGTGACCACCCCCCGCCGGCGCTGCTCCTCGGTCAGCGTGAGCACTTTGGCCAACGCGCCCCGGGCCTTGAACGAACCGGTCCGCTGCAGGTGCTCGCACTTGACCAGCGCCTCGGTGCCCAGCTCGGCGGCCAGGGCGGAGAAGGCGGTCAGCGGGGTCAGCGTGAGGTGCGCGCGCAGGGTAGGCGCGACCCGCTCCGACATGCCGGCCAGTACCGCCGCCGTCACCCGCCCATCCCCGAGCCTCCCCGTCATCCCCCCATCATCTCCGCCCACCCGAGAGCACCACCCAGCAGCCGCTCCCGTGATCGGCCACCCCCCACTTCGCACACGCAGGCTGCACTTCGCATACGTCACATCACATACGTCACAACCTGTGCGACGTGCAGGCCCGGTATGCGAAGTGGATGCGGCGTCGATGGTGGGGGCGGCGGCAATGCGCTGCCGGACCGGCGGCGGGTGTGCGAGATTGCTGGTGCGGCGGTTCGTTGGGGTAGGTCACGGGAGGCAGAGCATGGGTAGGGGCGCGGGAGCGGGTACGTCTCAGATCTTCACGTCGAGCACGGTGCACACCCTGACTCCGGATCGGCCCCCGGCGTTCGCCACGCTGGGCGAAACGATCGTCGCCACCGGTTCGGTCGAGCGGCTGCGCGGCATGTTCCCCGACGCTGCGGTGCACGAGTTCGGCGACGCGGTCGTGGTGCCCGGGTTCAACGACGCGCACCAACACCCGAGCATGTTCGCCGAGCAGCTGCTCGGGGTGGACCTGTCCCCGGAGTTGGTCGGCTCCCGCGCCCAGCTGCTCGACCTGCTGCGCGAGCGCGCCGCGCGCACCCCCGCCGGGCAGTGGGTGCTGGGTACCCGTTACGACCACACCAAGAGCACCGGCGGAACCGTGCTCAGCCGTGTCGATCTGGACGAGGCCTGCCCGGACCATCCGGTGTTCATCCGACAGATCGGGATGCACTGGGGCGTGCTCAACTCGGCCGGCCTGCGCGCCACCGACCTGACCGACGCGAGCACCGCCCCGGTCGGCGGGGAGTTCGGCCGGGACGAGGCCGGCCGGCTGAACGGCGTGATGTACGAGCGCGCGGTGCACGAGCTGGTCGACCTGGCCATCCCGGCGCCCACCCTGGAGGGGCAGCTGGACGGGCTGCACCGCTACCAGCGGAACATGCATTCGGCCGGCATCACGTCGGTGGGTGACGCGCTGGTGTTCCCACGTGGACTCCGGGTGCTGCAAGAGGCCTACGCGCTCGGCGAGCTGACCATGCGGGTCAACATGCTGCTGGCCTACCCGGTGCTCGACGCGCTGGAGGCGTTGGGCCTGCGCACCGGCCTTGGCGACACCTGGCTGCGGGTCGGCGGGGTGAAGACGCTGGTGGACGGGGCCATCGCCGGCGGCACCTGTCTGCTCGAGGAGCCGTACGAGGACGGCTGCGCGCACGGCATCCAGGCCACGCCCACCGAGGAGCTGAACGAGTTCGTCCGGCGGGTGCACGACGCGGGCAGCACAGCCTGCGTGCACGCCAACGGGGACCGGGCGATCCGGCTGTTGCTGGACGCGGTGGAGGCGGCCCAGTCGGCCAACCCGCGCCCCGGAGCGCGGCACCGGATCGAGCACTGCACGCTGGTGGACACCGAAATCCTGAAGCGGATCAAGGCGCTGGACATGGTGGCGGTGCCGTTCGGCAGCTACGTGGCCTTCCACGGCGAGAAGCTGCCTGGCTACTACGGCATGGACCGGGTTGCTCGGATGTTCGCGCACCGGGATCTGCTGGACGCCGGCATCGCGGTGGCGGGTTCCTCGGACTTCCCCTGCGGCCCGTACGAAGTGTTGCTGGCCATGCGCAGCTGCGTCACCCGGCGCGCCTCGGACGGCACCGAGCTCGGCGGGGACCAGCGGATCAGCGCCGCCGAAGCGCTCGCGCTCTACACCACCGGATCCGCATACGCCTCCGGCGAGGAGGAGCGCAAGGGCAGGCTGGCGCCGGGCATGCTGGCCGACTTCGTGGTACTGGACCGAGACCCGCTCAGCACCCCGCCGGAGGAGCTGGCCGACATCGGAGTAGCCCAGACCTGGGTGGGCGCCGAGCCGATGTGGCGGCGCGAGGACAGCGACTGACCGGTCGGTCGTGAGTGGCGATGGTCGCTATAGCG
>DASWST010000082.1:0-21403 GCA_036402515.1 Pseudonocardia sp. | reverse complement strand
CCGGATCCGGTGATCCAGGCGGCGGCTGGCAAGGCCGAGGACCGCCTGGATATCGGGCATATCCAGGCGGTCCGAGAACGCCGCCAGACGTCGTCTGGGCGCCGGAGACGGTGAAGAGACTTCGGACACGGGACACTAGGGGAGGCGGGGGCGGAGCGGTTCGGCCGGCCGGACGGTGGCCAGCCGGGCGCGCGCCTGGGACACCCGCACGGTCAGCTCGGCGGGGGAGGCCTCCGGCTCGGACAGCAGCGCCAGCGTGTCGTCCACCGCGGAGCGCAGTTTGGCGCATTCGGCGGCCCGCTCGGCCAGCTCGGTGTTCAGCTTCCACAGGTCGGCGAACACCTGCACCTTGGACCGCAATACCCACGGGTCCAGCGGCTTGGTCAGGTAGTCCACCGCACCCAGTTGGTAACCGCGGAACGCCAGGTGCGGGTCGTAGTTGGCGGCGGTGAGGAACACGATCGGAATGTGCCGGGTGCGCTCGCGCCGCTTGATGTGGCTGGCGGTCTCGAAGCCGTCCATCCCCGGCATCTGCGCATCCAGCAGGATCACCGCATAGTCCTCCAGCAGCAGCTGCTTGAGCGCCTCGTCCCCGCTGGTGACCGAGGCGATCTTGACCGGAAGCCCCTGCAGGATCGCCTCCAGCGCGATCAGGTTCTCCGGGCGATCGTCAACGGCCAGTACCTTGGCAACCGCCGTCATGAGCGCCGGTTAGAGGTCGAACGTGCGCGGGAAATCCAGGTGGCCATGACCGATAGCAGCTGTTCCTTGTCTACGGGTTTGGTGACGTAATCCGTGGCGCCGGCGGCCAGGCTGGACTCGCGGTCGCCGGGCATCGCCTTTGCGGTCAGGAACACGACCGGGAGATCCGCGCCGCCGGGCAGCGCTCGGATCAGTTTGGTGGTCGCGTTTCCGTCCAGGTCCGGCATCATCGCATCCATCAGCACGATGTCCACCTCCGGGTGCTCGGTGAGCAGCCGGATGCCGTCCGAGCCGTTCTCCGCGTAGAGCACCGTCAGCCCGTGCAGCTCCAGCGCGCTGGTCAGGGCGAATACGTTCCGGACGTCGTCGTCCACGATCAGCACGGTGACGCCGCTGAGGTCGATCACCGGCCGCGCTGGCCGGGGTGGGCCGGACTCGGCGCGCAGGATCGGGCCGTGCCCGCGCCCGCCGTTCACCTGCTCCGACAGCCCAGGCGGGTCGAGCGGCCGGTGCGGCACCCGGATGGCCGGGGTTGCCGAGTTGGCCGGCAGCTCGTCGGGCAGGTAGAGGGTGAATTCCGAGCCGCTGCCCACCTCGGAGGTGACTGAGATTGAGCCGCCCAGCATCGAGGCCATCGACTTGCTGATGGACAGCCCCAGCCCGGTGCCGCCGTACTTGCGGCTGGTGGTGCCGTCCGCCTGCTGGAACGCCTCAAAGATCATGTCGAGCTTGTCGGCGGCGATGCCGATCCCGGTGTCCCGCACGGTGAACGCGAGCACCCGCCGGGCCGAGTCGAGGGTGGACAGGCCGAACGAGGCGCGCGGCGCGGCCGGCTTCACGCTCAGCGTGACCGACCCCTTGGCGGTGAACTTCACCGCGTTGGACAGCAGGTTGCGCAGGATCTGCTGCAGCCGCTGGGCGTCGGTGCTGATGCTGGAGGGCAGCTGGGGAGCCAGGTGCACGCTCAGCTCGAGGCCCTTGTCCTCGGCCTGCGGCGCGAACGCCTGCTCCACGTAGGCGCGTACCTGGGCCAGATCCACCGGCTGCGGGTCCAGATCCACCCGGCCGGCCTCGATCTTGGACAGGTCCAGGATGTCGTCGATCAGCAGCAGCAGCTCGGAGCCGGCGTTGTGGATGGTGTTGGCGAACTCCATCTGCTTGGCGGTCAGGTTGCGCTCGTCGTTGTCCGCCAGCAGCCGGGAGAGCAGCAGCAGCGAGTTCAGCGGGGTGCGCAGCTCGTGGCTCATGTTGGCCAGGAACTCGGTCTTGTACTGGCTCGCCCTGGCCAGCTGCTGCGCCTTGTCCTCGACGCCGCGCCGGGCGGCGTCGATCTCCATGTTCTTGATCTCGATGTTGCGGTTCTGCTCGGACAGCAGCTCCGCCTTCTCCTCCAGCTCGGCGTTGGTGCGCTGCAGCTCGGCGGACTGGTCCTGCAGCTCCACCGCCAGGCGCTGGGACTGAACCAGCAGCTCCTCGGTGCGTCGGTTGGCCTGGATGGTGGTGATGGTGACGCCGATGGCGCCGACCAGCCGCTCCAGGAACGCCAGGTGCAGCGAGGAGAAGGGGGTCACCGAGCCCAGCTCGATGACGCCGAGGGACTCGCCTTCGAACAGCACCGGTAGCACCACGACGGCGGTGGGGGAGATCGTGCCGAGGCCGGAGGTGATCGGCAGGTAGTCCGCCGGGATGTTGTTGACCAGCACCACCTGCTTGGTCGCCGCGGCCTGGCCGACCAGCCCCTCGCCGTTCTGGAAGATCAGCGGGGTGGCCGCGCTGAGAGCGTATCCGGCGCTCATCCGCCAGGCCGGCCGCTCCGGCCGGTCCAGCGCGAGTCGTTCGCCGACCGTGTCGGCGGGCAGGAAGAACGCCCCCACCTGGGCGTTCACCAGTGGCGTGACCTCATTCATGATCATCTGGCTGACCTCGGTGAGGTCTCGCTGGCCCTGCAGCAGGTTGGCGATCCGGGCCAGGTTGGAGTCCAGCCAGTTCTGCTCGGCGTTCTCCTTGGTGGTCTCCCGGAGCGTGACGATCATCTGGTTGACGTTGTCCCGCAGGTCGGCGACCTCGCCCATGGCCGCGACCTGGATCTGCTGGGTCAGGTCGCCGCTGGCCACCGCCGTGGACACCCCGGAGATCGCACGCAGCTGCGAGGTCAGCGTGGAGGCGAGCTGGTTGACGTTCTCGGTGAGGTCGCGCCAGGTGCCGGCCACATCCTTGACCTGGGCCTGGCCGCCGAGCTTGCCTTCGGTGCCGACTTCGCGGGCGACTCGGGTGACTTCGTCGCCGAAGCTGGAGAGCTGGTCGACCATGGTGTTGACGGTGCTCTTGAGCTCCAGGATCTCGCCCCGGGCGTCCACGGTGATCTTCTGGGAGAGGTCACCTTGGGCGACGGCGGTGGTGACCTGGGCGATGTTCCGCACCTGCCCGGTCAGGTTCGAGGCCATGTAGTTGACGTTGTCGGTGAGGTCGCGCCAGGTGCCGGCCACGTCCTTCACCTGGGCTTGGCCGCCGAGCTTGCCCTCGGTACCCACCTCGCGGGCGACTCGGGTGACTTCGTCGGCGAAGCTGGAGAGCTGGTCGACCATGGTGTTGACGGTGCTCTTGAGCTCCAGGATCTCGCCCCGGGCGTCGACGGTGATCTTCTGCGACAGGTCGCCCTTGGCCACGGCGGTGGTGACCTGGGCGATGTTCCGGACCTGCCCGGTCAGGTTGTCCGCCAGCTGGTTGACGTTCTCGGTGAGGTCCCGCCACGTTCCGGAGACGTTGGGCACCGCGGCCTGGCCACCCAGCCGCCCTTCGGTGCCCACCTCGCGGGCCACCCGGGTGACCTCGTCGGCGAAGCTGGACAGCTGGTCGACCATCTTGTTCACGGTGCGTCCGATGCGCAGGAATTCACCACGCAGCGGCCGGCCCTCGATCTCCAGCGCCATGTGCTCGGACAGGTCGCCCTCGGCCACCGCGACCAGCACCCGGGCGATCTCCGAGGTCGGCCGGGCCAGGTCGTCGATCAGCGAGTTGACCGCATGCGCTGCCTCGGTCCACGCGCCGTCCACGGCATCCTCGTCGAGCCGCTCCAGCATCCGGCCCTCGCGCCCGACCACCCGGCTGATCCGCAGCAGCTCCCGATTACGCCGCTCCAGCAGCACCACGAGGTCGTTGAAATGCTCGCTCACTTCGCCGACCAGCCCGGATCCTCGGGGCAGCCGGGTGCCGAAGTTGCCGCGCTGAACCTCCTGGATCGCGGAGACCAGCGCGCGTAGCAACTCGTCCGAGGGCTCGCACCCGTCTTCTGGACTCGTTGCGCTCCTCGCGGCGGCCTGTCGCGCCATCGTCATGGTTGGCATCCTCTGCTTACCCGCGGTGAGCACCCCCGAGGCGGGCGACAATTCCGGTCAGCCACCTCGCCCAGGAAAGCCCTGAAGGGTGCACACTCTGCTGCGCGCCGCCCAGTCGGAGCCTCCCCGCGTTGTCGTGGCGGACGGTACCGGTGCCACTCCCGCGCGTGCGAGGCATCCGCCTGGACCACCGCTCGCGGCGAACGGCATCATCCAGGGCTCTCCTAACCCGCCACTCTATTGCGCCCCGCCTCGGCCGCGCCATCGCGGCGGGGTGTTGGCAGACTGCCCGTGTGCCAGTTCGGCTTGAACAGGGGCTCCGGCTCCCACCCAATGCTGCGTCGACGGGGCGGGCGCGTGCCATGTTGCGCCGCGCCATGGCCGAGGCCGGCCTGCACGAGACCGGCGAGGACGACCTCGTGGACACGGTATTGCTGCTGGCCAGCGAGCTGTGCGACAACGCGACGCTGCACGCGGGCACCGAGTTCGAGGTGAATCTGAGCATTTCCCCCGTTGAGGTGTTGATCGCGGTCACCGACCACGGCGCCGGGCCGCTCGAGCTCTACCTGGCCCAACCCCGCCCCCGGTTCGGCCGGGCCGCCACCCATGGCCGTGGGTTGATGCTGGTCGAGCAGCTGGCCACCGCCTGGGGCACCCGGCACGAGCGGGACGGCCGGCACCGGACCTGGTTCTCGTTGGCCCGGGGCGTCCCGGCGGACAGCGCCGAAGCCGACGACGACCGCATCACCACGGACCAGAAGCTCACCGCCGACTGGACGCTCACCAACGAGCATGCCGTCGCCACCGAGGGCGCCGCCGCGGCGGGCCCCGGCGCCCGGGCGAGCTCCGGCGCCCGGGCGAGCTCCGACGGCAGCCGAGTGGCGCGCCCCCTTCCCGGTGTCAACGACCCGTCGCCGGAGTGGCCGGACACCGACCAGGTGCGCCGGCTGCTGCATGTGCCCGCCGCGCTGAGCGTCCGACTGGACATGCCGGAGTTGGTCGCCGAGCTGGCTCGCCGGCTGCGCGAGGTGCTGCGGGCCGACGGCGTCACGGTGGAGGTCGACCACGGCGACGGCAGCGGCGCGATCCCGCTGGCCCAGGACGGCGCCGACCCGTCGTCGCTGCCCGGCACGCCGTTCGTGGAGATCCCGCTGCCGCTCACCACGCCGCTGCGCGGCCTGCTTCGCATCCTGGCCGGGACCGGCTCCGCGGTTGCCCCGGAGCTCGCCGAGCTCACCGCCCAGCGGATGGCGCTGGCCGTGGAGATGGACTGGCTGCGCGGCGCCGACCTGCGTCGGCGGGCCTGGATGGCCTACCTGGCGGACGCCAGCGAGCTGTTCGGCCAGTCCATGGACGTCGAGCTGGTGGTGACTCTGGTCCCGCAGGTGGTGGTGCCCCGGCTGGGTCAGTGGTGCGCGGTGCACCTACTCGACGAGGCCGGGCAGCTGCGGCTGGCGGCGCTGACCCACGCCACCGACGACACCATCCCCGACCTGCGCGCCGCGCTGGACCCGAGCCCGCCGCCGGAGCTGGCCCGCCAGCTGTCCGACATCCTCGCCGGCAGTGCGGCGCCGGCCTGGTTCAGCGAGCCGACGGACGGCATTGCCATCGGGCTGACCGCGCACTCCCAGCCGCTCGGCGCCCTGGTGGTGGGCCGTCCCGCGCAGCGCCCGCATACCCCGGAGGACGTGGCGCTGGTCGGCGACATCGCCCGCCGCGCCTCGCTGGCCATCGACAACGCCCGCACCGCCGCGGCGCACATCGCCACCTCGCAGGCCCTGCAGCAGGCGCTGCTGCCCCGGGCGTTGCCGGCCGCGCCCGGGGTCGAGTTCGCCGCCGAGTACCTGCCGGCCAGCGCCGGCAGCGACGTCGGCGGCGACTTCTACGACGTGCTGAACATCGACGCCACGCATTGGCTGGCCTCGGTGGGCGACGTGTGCGGCAAGGGGGCCAGGGCGGCGGCCCGCACCGGGATGGTGCGCGACGTGCTGCGGGTGCTCATCCGGGAGGGCCGGTCGCTGACCCGGGCGGTGGAGCTGCTCAACGACGTGATGATGGACGCCGCCGACCCATCCCAGTTCTGCACCCTGGCGCTGGCCCGGATCAGCCGCGCCGGCAAGGACCAGCCGCCCGGGCTGACCGTGGAGCTGGTGCTTGCCGGCCACCCCCAGCCGGTCCTGGTCCGCGCGGACGGGCGCACCGAGCTGATCGGCCAGTACGGCACCGCGGTGGGCCTGACCAACGAGGTGCGGTTGGCCGCCACCCGCCACCACCTGCGCGTCGGGGACACCCTGCTGGCCTACACCGACGGGGTCACCGAACGCCGGGCCGGGCGGGAGCAGTTCGGTCCGGAACGGCTGCTGGCCGCCGCCGGTCCGGCCGCCGGCCAGTCCGCGCCCCGGCTGATCGCCACGGTCCGCTCGGCGGTGCAGGCGTTCTCCACCGACCCGCGCAGCGACGACATCGCCCTGTTGGCCATCCGCGCCGGCCAGCCTGGCTGATCGGGTGCCCCCGACCGGTTACTCCAGGGCGATACGCAGGCCGAGGCCGACCAGGATGGCACCGGTGGCGCCCTCGATCGCCCGGCGCAGCCGGGGCCGGTGCAGCACCTCACCCGCCCGGGCCACCAGCACCGTGTAGAGGGTCAGCCGGCCGGGGGAGCGCAGCGCCGCCCGCAGCGCCTGGATCCCCAGCAGCACCAGGTAGGCCGCGCCGGCGTAGCGGACGGCCAGGAACATCGGCTCCGAGGTGAGCAGCAGCGCCACCATGCCGGCGCTGGTGGCCACCGCCCAGAGGGTCAGTCCGGTGGCCACGCCCAGCGCGGTCATCAGGCCGGCGGCCCGACCGCCAACCAGGGCGGACCGCACGGTCACCGCCGTGTCCGGCCCCGGAGTCATGATCATCACCGCCGACACGCCGGCGAAGGCCAGCCAGGTCGTCGCGTCCATCTGACCCCCAGGATCAGTCCGGTAGCCGCAGCACGTAGTCGCCGATCTCGTCGTCCCATTCCATCTCGATCAGCTTCCGGGCCCGGGCGGCCTTGACGAAGGACAGGAAGCTGTTGAAGCCGTAGCGCTTCTCGCTGAAGTCCGGGTCGCGCTTGCGGAGCTGGTTCTTCAGCCCGCTCAGCTGGGGCTTGCCCAGGTCTCTGACCACGTCCACCAGCAGCCGGAAGGCGCTGTCCTCGGCCGACTCGTCCTCGGGGAAGGTGACCTCGGGGTCGCCCTGCGCGGAGCCCTGCTTCAGCGCCACCACGCCCTGGTTCTCCAGGTGGCGCAGCAGCTCGCCGAAGCCGCGGAATCCGTGGTCCGCCTCGTCGAAGGTCGGGTCCTTGCGCAGGATGGCCCGCTTCAACCGGGAGGCCAGCACCGGCCCGTCGGCGTGCCGCTGCAGCCCGGCCAGGGTCTGGGTGACCAGCGCGGCGAGGTCGCGTTCCTCGGCGGAGGGCACCGCGTCGTCCACGGTGTCCTCGACCGGCTCCGCGACCGCGGCCGGGGCCTCGACCACGGTGTCCTCCGCGGCCGGCGCGGTGGCGGGGGAGGGCGTGGACTTTGCGCCTCGGACTCGCGGTCGGCCGCGCCGGGGCGTGGGCGTGGTGGACGGCTCCACCCCCGGCAGCCGGTCGTAGAACAGGAACTCGTCGCAGGCCGGCGGCAGCAGCGCCGAGGTGGAGGACTGCACGCCGATACCGATCACCCGCTTGTCCAGCTCGCGCAGCTTGTGCACCAGCGGGGTGAAGTCGGAATCGCCGGTGCCGATGGCGAACGTGGTCACGAAGCTGCGCTCGTAGGCCAGCTCGATCGCGTCCACCGCCATCTTGATATCGGCCGCGTTCTTCCGCGAGCCGCCGATCCGCTGCGGGATCTCGATCAGCTCGACCTGTGCCCTGGCCAGCAGCCGGCGGTCCTCGTCGAAGCTGGACCAGTCCGCGTAGGCCCGCCGCGCCACCACCCGGCCCCGCTCGGCCAGCGCGTTGGCGATCGGACCGAAGTCGAACGGCACGACGCCCAACCCGTCCCTGGCTCCGATTGCGAGATTCTCGTAGTCGAGAAACAACGCGATGCGTTCATCGTCATAGGCCACAGCAACTCCAGGTGATCAGGCTGAGTGCAGCGTAGAGCGAGCAGTCAGGACCGTGCGGAGGCGGTGAGGCCGTCCAGCTGCTCGGTCAGCGCGGCCAGGCAGAGGGCAAGGCCCTGCTCTGGCTCGCGTGCCGAGCGGCCGCACCGCTGGCTGATCTTGTCCAGCCGGTAGATCAGGCTGTTGCGGTGGATGTGCAGCCGGGATGCCGCCGCGCACCAGGTTGAACCCGCTCTCCGCCCAGTCCAACAGGGTATCCCGGAGCACCCCCTCGAAACTGCGGCAGTGGCACCGACACGGTGACCGTGGGCACGGTATGGGCCGGGGACGGCGGGATCTTCGTACCATGCGCGCCATGACCACGGCCTCCTTTCCAGGCGTCGAGCGGGTGGCGGACGCCGGGCTGCTCGCCGGGGACGCCCGGGTCCGGGAGGTGCTCGAGCGGGCGCCGATGCTGCACAGCGCGGTGGACACCGGCCGAGGGCTGCACGTCACGCCCACCGCGTTCAGCTGGAGCGGCGGTGCGCTGTGGGTCGTCACCACCCGGCAGTCGGTGAAGGTGCACGCGCTGCGCCGGCGCCCCCGGGTGGGGCTGCTGCTCCGCGCGCCGGACTACGACCTGGTCCTGGCCGGCGAGGCGGAGCTGGTGGACCCGCTGCGGCTGCACGGGGTGGCCAGCGCCGAGCGGGTGGTGGACATGTCCTTCGCGGCGCTGCGGTACCTGGAGCGCAACTACAAGCACGTCGCCGGCGTACTGCGGGATGCCACGCTCGGGCCGGGGTTGGTGCTGGACCGCCTCGCCATCCGGGTCCGCCCGAGCAGGGCTGTGCTGCTGGCCAGCGATCCCCGCGCCGGCGCCAACGAGGTGCTCACCGCCTGGGGCGACTGGGAGACCGAGCCCACGGCGGTGCTCCCGGTCGACCCGGCGCCGCCGGCCACGAAGCCACTGGACCTGAACCTGCTGCCGGCCGCGATCCGCCCACTGGTGCGCCGCCCGGGGCCGGCCTGCCTGGCCTGGCCGTCCGAACACGGTCCGCTGGCGCTGCCCGCGCACTGGCGGGGCAACGGCAAGCCCTCGGACACCGACGGCACGCTGCTGGCCCTGGTGGCTGGTCAGGCCAGCGGCCCGGCCGGGCTGAGCATGGACAGCGGCGGGTATCGGCTGGCCAGCAAGCGCGGCGTGCTGATCCGGGGCGCCGCCACCGCGCACCGACACGGCGAGCGGGCCCAGATCGCGCTGGGCGCCCAGCGGCTCACCACCTGGGAAGGCGACCGGAGCTCCACGGTCCCCGCGTAGTTCGGCGGTTCGCCGGAGCGCCGGCCACTTTCGCCGAGATCTACGTCGGCGGGTTCCAGCCCATGATCCAACCCCGCTGAGGTAGCCCTCGGTGCGCCTCGCCCTACCCCGACGCGCCGGCCTCCGGCGCGGCCGCCCGTACCGCGTCCACCAGCTCCGCCGGCTTCCTCCGCGCCGCCACCACCGTCGTCGCCCCAGCCTCGGTGATCAGGACCCGTGAGTGGTATTGGTCGCTATAGCGACCAATACCACTCACGGCGTCAGCCGGACGTCAGCGGGCTTCGCGCGGCCCCAGCAGCAGCCGGACGGTGAGGCGCAGTCGGTTCGAGACGTCGTCGGCGGAGGCCCGGTGGGTCACCCAGGCGACCAGGTTGGACAGCCACACATCCCCGATCACCCGGGCGATCGCCTTGTCCTCCTCGGAGGGCTCGTCGACCCACATCGCGGTGGTGAGCATCCGCTCCAGCAGCCGGCCGACCTCCACCACCTCGGCGGCTACCGAGGTGTCCGCGAACATGAACGCCCTGGTCATCGCCTCGGTCAGTTGCGGGTCGCGCTGCAGGGACCGGGTGTTGCGGCTCAGCACCCACAGCACCCGCTCGGCCTGGGTGTCGCCGGGGATCGGCGCGCGCTCCAGCTTCTCCTGGGCCCGGCCGAACTCGCGGATCAGCGCGGTGACCAGCAGATGGATCTTGGAGGGGAAGTACCGGTACAGGGTGCCCAGCGCCACGTCGCCGCGCTCCGCGACGGCTCGCATCTGCACCGCGTCGAACCCGCCCTTGGAGGCCAGTGCCATGGTGGCGTCCAGGATGCGCTTGCGGCGATCCCGCTGCGCGGGAGAACCCAGGTCGTCCTCGGTCAGCGCACTCAAGGTCGTGCCGAGCGCGGGCGGTCGTGGCTCTACGGTCATCTGCCGACTTCCTTGCTGGTCCCGCTGGTTGTTCAGCGCCAAGTTAGCACCGCCAGTATAAGAACCTGTTTCAGTTCGGCTCGCCGTGCCGACGTGTGAATTGAGTCATCGGTATCTTCCGCCCCAAGTGGCGTGCGTTGGGCGAAAACTGTAACACGTTCTATGCTCGGTCGGTGCCCATGACGACTTCCGAGGAGCAACAGGCCCTGTGTGACGCGGTGCGGGCCGCCGCCACCCGCGCCCGGTCGATCGAATCGGTGCGCTCCGGCGAGCCGGCCGCCGTGCGGGCGTGCTGGGCGGCGCTCGCCGAGATCGGGCTTTTCGGCGTGGCGCTGCCGACCGACCTCGGCGGAGCGGGCGGCACGGTGCCGGACGCGGCGGCTGCGCTCGAGCAGTGCGCGGTCGAGCTCGTCCCGGGGCCGGTGCTGCCCACGGTGCTGGGTGGGTTGTTGCTCGCCGGGTGCCCGGACTCGGCGGTGGCCAAGGAGTGGCTGCCCTCGGTTGCCGAAGGCGCGGTCGGCCTGGCGGTCGGGTTGGACTCCGCCGGGCTGCGGGCCTGCCCGACGGACGGCGGCTGGACGCTGAGCGGTGAGCTCCCGGCGGTGCTCGGCGCCGGCCTGTCACCGGCGCCCGGCGCGACCCTGCTGCTGCTCGGCGCCCGCGACCCGGCCGGCGAGCAGTGGTACGCGGTGAGCGCCGACCAGCCCGGCGTGCTGATCACCGAGCGGCCCCCGGTAGACCTGTCCCGCTCGGTGGCCAGGGTTGACCTGCGCGACGTGGTGGTCCCGGCCAGCCGCGCGCTGCCCGGGCTCACCGCCGAGCGGGTGCGCGACCTAGCGGTCACCCTGGCCGCCGCAGAGGCCTCTGGAGTGGCCCGGTGGTGCCTGCGCGCCGCCACCGAGTACGCCACGGTACGCGAGCAGTTCGGCCGGCCGATCGGGTCGTTCCAGGCGGTCAAGCACCTGTGCGTGGACATGCTCTGCCTCGCCGAGCAGGCCGCCGCGCTGGCCTGGGACGCCGCCCGAGCCGCCGAGGAAACACCCGCCGAACTGCCGCTCTCCGCCGCCGCGGCGGCCGCGATCGCCCTGGACGCGGCGGTGGACACCGCCAAGGACGCCATCCAGGTGCTCGGCGGCATCGGGTTCACCTGGGAACACGACGCACACCTCTACCTGCGCCGGGCGGTGGCCACCCGACAGCTGCTCGGGCCGACCGCCGAGTGGCGCAACCGGCTAGCCCGGCTGGCCCTGGGCGGCGCGCGCCGGACGCTGACCGTGTCGCTGAGCCCCGAGGTCGGGGCCGACCGCCCCTCCGTGCGCGCCACCGTCGAAGAGATCGCCGCGCTGCCCGCCGAACGGCAACGCGCCCGACTGGCCGACACCGGGCTGCTCGCTCCGCACTGGCCGGCGCCGTACGGCCGGGACGCCTCCCCGGGGCAGCAGCTGCTGATCGACGAGGAGCTGCGCCGCGCCGGCGTGCACCGGCCCGACCTGGTGATCGGCGGCTGGGCGGTACCCACCCTGCTCCAGCACGGCACGCCCGCGCAGATCGACCGGTTCGCGGTACCCACGCTGCGCGGCGAGCTCGCCTGGTGCCAGCTGTTCAGCGAGCCCGAGGCCGGCTCCGACCTGGCCGGCCTGCGCACCAGGGCGGAGCGGGTACCCGGCGGCTGGCGGCTGACCGGGCAGAAGGTGTGGACCTCGCTCGCCCAGCGCGCCGACTGGGGCATCTGCCTGGCCCGCACCGACCCGGACGCGCCGAAGCACCGCGGGATCAGCTACTTCCTGGTGGACATGCGCAGCCCCGGCATCGAGATCCGCCCGCTGCGCGAGATCACCGGCGAGGCGATGTTCAACGAAGTGTTCCTGGACGCCGTTCCGGTGCCGGACGACTGCGTGGTCGGCCCGGTGCACGGCGGCTGGGCGCTGGCCCGCACCACGCTGGCCAACGAGCGGGTGGCGATGGGTGGCGGATCGTCGCTGGGCGAGGCGGTGGAACGGTTGCTGGCCGCGGCCTCCGGTCCGGACGAGCGGGTCGGCAAGCTGGTTGCCCGGGGGCTCGCGCTCTCGTTGCTGGAATTGCGCGCCACGCTGCGCCGGTTGGACGGCCAGGATCCTGGCCCGGAGTCCTCGGTGCGCAAGCTGATCGGCGTGGCGCACCGGCAGCAGGTGGCCGAGGCGGCGTTGGAGCTGGCCGGACCGGACGGCGCCGCGGCGGACGGCGACTGCGCCGAGCTGGTGCATGAGTTCCTGGTCAGCCGCTGCCTGTCCATCGCCGGCGGCACTACCCAGGTGCTGAGCACGCTGGCCGGCGAGCGGATCCTCGGCCTGCCCCGCGAGCCGGGCTGATGTTGCGGCGCCGGGCCACACCGACTACTAATACTAGAACACGTTTCAGTTCGACCGTCCGGGGGTGAGCGTGGACTTCCAGCTCGACGAGACGCAGCGCGAGGTCGCCGCTCTCGCCCGCGAGGTGCTGGGGCGCGAACAGGACCCGGACACCGCGTGGAAGGCGCTCGGCCGGGCCGGGCTGCTCTCCCTGGCGGTGCCCGAGAAGCTCGGCGGCGCCGGCCTGGGCGTGCTGGAGACCGCCCTGGTGCTCACCGAGGTGGGCCGGTGCACCGCCGGAGTACCCGCGCTGGAAACCCTCGCGCTCGGCGTACTGCCGGTGGCCCGCACCGGCACCTCGGCGCAACGGACCGCGCTGCTGGGCGCGGTCGCCGACGGAGCGGTGCTCACCGGCGCGGTACACGAACCGTCCACGCCGATGCCCGCCGCGCCGCACACCACCGCCGAGGCGGACGGCGAGGGTTGGACGGTGTCCGGGACGCTGCTCGGGGTGCGCTCGGCGGCCCAGGCACATCGGGTTCTGGTGCCGGCAACCCTGCGCGGCCGCGGCACCGGAGTGTTGCTGGTGGAGCCGGACGCGGCCGGGGTGTCGGTGATCCCCACCCGGTCCTCCTCCGGGCTGCCGGAGGCCACCGTGCGGCTCGCCGGCGTGCGGGTCGGCCCGGACGCACTCCTCGGTAACGACCACACCGGCCGGGTGCTCGCCGAACTGCACCGGCTGGCGCTGGCCGGGGCCTGCGCGCTGGGCGACGGCGTGCTGGCCGGCGCGCTCGAGCTGACCGCCGACCACCTGCGCACCCGGGAGCAGTTCGGCCGCCCGCTGGCCACTTTCCAGGCGGTCGCCCAGCAGATCGCCGACGTGTACCTGGCGTCCCGCACCGTGCACCTGGCCAGCGTGGCGGCCTGCTGGGGTTTGGATGCGCTCGCCGCCACCGCCGATGATGACCTCCGGGTGGCGAGCTATTGGCTCGCCGAGCACGCACTCCCCGCCCTGCAGACCTGCCAGCACCTGCACGGCGGCCTGGGCATGGACGTGAGCTATCCGCTGCACCGGCACTATGCCTGGGGCACGGACCTGGCCCGGTTTGTCGGCGGCGTCGAGCACCGGTTGGAGGCGATCGCGTGCACCTCGAGCTGACCGCCGCCCAACGCGAGCTGCGCGCCGAGCTGCGTGACTACTTCACCGGGCTGGTCTCCCCGGCGGAGCGGCGCACCATGCTCACCGAGCGGCACGGGCCGGTGTACCGGGGCGTGGTGCGGCGGATGGGCCGGGACGGCTGGTTGGGCGTGGGCTGGCCGGTGGAGCACGGCGGCCGGGGCTTCGGCGAGGTGGAGCAGCAGATCTTCGTCAACGAGGCGGCCAGGGCGGACGTGCCGCTGCCCTCGGTGACCCTGCAGACCGTCGGCCCCACGCTGCAGGAGTACGGCACGCCCGAGCAGCGCGAGCGGTTCCTGCCGGCGATCCTGGCCGGCGAGGTGCACTTCGCGATCGGCTACACCGAGCCGGAGGCGGGCACCGACCTGGCCTCGCTGCGCACCACCGCGGTGCGTTCCTCAGCCGGCGCGGACTACGTGGTGAACGGGCAGAAGATCTTCACCACCGGCGGGCACGACGCCGACTACGTCTGGCTGGCCGCCCGCACCGATCCCTCGGCGCCGGTCCACCGAGGCATCTCGATCCTCATCGTGGACACCCGCGACCCCGGCTACTCCTGGACGCCGATCATCACCTGCGACGGCGCGCACCACGTGAACGCCACCTACTACACCGATGTGCGGGTGCCGGAGTCGATGCGGGTGGGCGAGGAGAACGCCGGCTGGCGGCTGATCACCACCCAGCTCAACCACGAGCGGGTCATGCTCGGGCCGGCCGGGCGGGTGGCGGTCCTGCTGGACCGGGTGCGCGGCTGGGCCACCGGGCGCAGCACCCCGGACCGCGTTCCGCTGCTCCAGCTGCCGGACGTGTGCCGGGTGTTGGCCAGAGGTCACGCCGCCAGGCGGGTCAACGAGCTGCTCAACTGGCAGGTGGCGGCCACCCCTGGCGCGGTGGACGTGGCGGATGCCTCGGCCACCAAGGTGTTCGGCTCCGAGGTGCTGCAGTGGCTGGGCCGGGAGCTCCAGGACATGGTCGGCCGGCACGGGGACCCGGCCGATCCGGACACCGCCGAGCTGGTCGAGTGGCTGGACGTGCAGGTCAAACGCAACCTGGTGCTCACCTTCGGCGGCGGGGTGAACGAGATCCAGCGCGAGTTCATCGCCTCCTTCGGCCTCAAGCTACCCAGGGTGCCCCGATGAGCGCGCCCCCGGACACCGCCGCCACCGCCACCGCGGAGGCCATTCGGGAGGCGGCCCGGCGGATCCGGGACCAGGGCGACAGCGCCCCCCAGCTGGCCCGGGACCCGGTGAACACGCCGATGATCAACAACTGGACCGAGGCGCTGGGCGACGCGGATCCTCGGTATCCGGAGCTGGCCCCGCCGGCCATGGTGCAGGTCTGGACGATGCGCGGGCTGCACGGTCGCCGCCCGGCCGACGACCCGCTCGGCGCGATGACCGCGGTACTCGACGAGGCCGGCTACACCTCGGTGGTGGCCACCGACTGCGACCAGAGCTACGCCCGCTACCTGCGCCCTGGCGAGCGGCTCTCGGTGCGCAGCCGGCTCACCGACGTGGTCGGGCCGAAGCGGACCGCGCTGGGCGAGGGCTGGTTCGTCACCACGGTCAGCACCTGGAGCGTCGACTCGGGCGATGACGCTGAGCCGGTCGCGGAGATGATGTTCCGCATCCTCAAATTCCGCCCGCCTGAGCCGGCTGAGCCGCCTGAGCCGCCCGCGCCGGCTGAGTCGCCTGCCCTGACTGCGCCACCCGAACCGCCGGCGCCGGTCCGTCAGGTGCTGCGGCCGGTGGTCAACCGGGACACCGAATACTTCTGGGCCGGCATGGCGGCGGGGGAACTGCGAGTGTGGCGGTGCGGCGAGTGCGGGCTGCCGCGACACCCGCCGGGGCCGATGTGCCCTCGGTGTAACGCCACCCGCCCGGAGTACCTGGTCGCCTCCGGTCGCGGCGAGGTCTACAGCTACGTGGTCCACCACCATCCGCCGGTGCCCGGCCGGGCGCTGCCGTTCGTGGTGGCGCTGGTGGCGCTGGAGGAGGGCGTGCGGGTGCTCGGTGAGCTGCGGGACACCGACCCGGCGGGGGTGCGGGTGGGACTGCCGGTGGAGATCGTCTTCGACCGGGTGGACGACGAACTGACCCTGCCGGCCTGGCGGCCGCGATGACGTCGACCAGGAATGACGCGCGGGTTCGTCCCTCGGTTGGCGACCTGCTGCCCGAGCTGCGGCTGCAGGTGACCGCCACGTTTGTGGTGTCCACCGCGCTGGCCACCCGGGACTTCCAGGACGTGCACCACGACCGGGACGCGGCGGTGGCCCGGGGCTCGAAGGACATCTTCCTGAACATCCTGACCACCACCGGGCTCGTGCAGCGCTGCGTCACCGACTGGGCCGGGCCGCACGCCCAGGTCCTGGGGGTAAAGGTGCGGCTCGGTGTGCCCTGCTACGCCGGGGATACCCTGACGCTCTCCGGGCGGGTGGTGGCCGTGAACCCGGAGGTCGTGGTCGAGGTGGTCGGGCGCTGCGGGCTCGGTGACCACGTGACCGGTCGGGTTCGGCTCGGGTGGGCGGATTCATGAGTGGACTGTCCGGCGCGGCCGCGATCGCCGGGATCGGGGCCACCGAGTTCTCCAAGGAGTCCGGGCGCAGCGAGCTGCAACTGGCCGCCGAGGCGGTGCGCGGCGCCCTCGCCGACGCCGGCCTAGCTCCGTCCGATGTAGACGGCATGGTGACCTTCGCGATGGACGCCAACGCGGAGATCGCGGTGGCCCGTGAGCTCGGCGTGCCCGAACTGCGGTTCTTCAGCCGCATCCCGTACGGCGGCGGCGCGGCCTGCGCGACCGTGCAGCACGCCGCGATGGCGGTGGCGACCGGGATCGCCGACGTGGTGGTCTGCTACCGGGCATTCAACGAGCGCTCCGGTTCCCGGTTCGGCCGCGTGCAGGCCGCCGCGGTGGCCGCCGCGACCTCCGCCGGGCTGGACAACGGCTGGCACTACCCGGTCGGGTTGAGCACGCCGGCGGCCACGGTGGCCATGTTCGCCCGGCGCTACCTGCACGAGTTCGGCGCGACCAGCGAGGACTTCGGCCGGGTGGCGGTGGCGATGCGCCGGCACGCGGCCACCAACCCGAAGGCCTGGTTCCACGGCCGGCCGATCACCCTGGCGGAGCACCAGGCATCCCGGTGGATCGTCGAGCCGCTGCACCTGCTGGACTGCTGCCAGGAGAGCGACGGCGCGGTCGCCATCGTGGTGACCAGCGCGGCCCGGGCCCGAGACCTACCGCACCGCCCCGCGACGATCACCGGCGCGGCCCAGGGCAGCGGCTCCGACCAGTTCACCATGACCAGCTACTACCGCGACGACCTGGCCGGGCTGCCGGAGATGGGGCTGGTCGCCGAACAGTTGTGGCGGCAGGCCGGGATCGGGCCGGCGGACGTGCGGGTCGCCCTGCTCTACGACCACTTCACCCCGTTCGTGCTGGTCCAGCTGGAGGAGCTGGGGTTCTGCGGGCGTGGCGAGGCGCCCGGATTCATCGCCGACGGGCGGATCGAGCTGGACGGCGCGCTGCCGGTGAACCCGCACGGCGGCCAGCTCGGCGAGGCGTACATCCACGGCATGAACGGCATCGCCGAGGCGGTCCGCCAGATCCGCGGCAGCTCGGTCAACCAACTAGACCGGGTGGAGCACGTCGTGGTCACCGCCGGCACCGGCGTCCCCACCAGCGGCATCATCCTCGCCGCCGCCTAGTCCCTCAGGCCGCCGCACCCCGACCCCGCCCCGCTGGCCGCCGCTCACCGCCGCCTAGTCCCTCTGGCCGCCGCACCCCGACCCCGCCCCGCTGGCCGCCGCGCCGCGCTGGCCGGCCGCCGCGGGCGGGCCGCCGCGGGCGGGCCGGAGCACCGCTGTCCGCGGGTCACGGCAGCCGCCGGGTGCGGCGTAGCGCGGCGCGGAGGGTGAGTATGGCGTCGGCCTGGGCCAGTTGTTACCCAACTACACATCAGACATGTTCGATCAAGGATCCGCCTGCCTGGCGTGCAGTTCGTACACGAGCGGCATGTCCCACTGAGAGCTACACCAGCGGGGTTTGATCACGGCCGGGAGCCCGCTGGTGTAGATCTCGGCGAGGACGGGCACGGCCGCTAGGCGCGCTGGTAAGGCCGGCGTCGGCTAGGACGGGCACGGACGAAACGGCTAGGCGGGGGTGAGGGCGGCGTCGGCTAGGACGGGCGCGTCGGCGCGGTCGACCGCGGTGGTGATCAGGACGAACTCGTCATCGGTCCGCCAGACTTGGGTGCGCAGGGTCTCGCCGGGGAACACGATGCCGGCGAAGCGGGCGCGGTAGCCGCGCACCTGGGTGACGTCGCCGTCCAGCAGGGCGTCCACCACGGCCTTGCAGACCATGCCCCACGTGCACAGCCCGTGCAGGATGGGCCGGTCGAAACCGGCGCGGGCGGCGAACCCCGGGTCGGCGTGCAGCGGGTTGCGGTCGCCGCAGAGCCGGTACCAGAGCGCCTGCTGGGGCAGCGTTGGGGTGAGCAGCTCGACGTCAGGTGCGCGCGAGGGCAGCGCAATCCGCGAGGCAGACCCGCGCGGCCCGCCGAAGCCGCCCTCGCCCCGGGCGAAGATGCTCGACCGGGCCGTCCACAGTGGAGTGCCGTGCTCGTCGCTGACCTCGGTCTCCTGCACGATCACCGCCGCCGACCCCTTGTCCTGCAGATCTGCGATCCGGCCCCGGGCCACCCCGATACCGGCCACCGGGAGCGGTCCCGCCGCGGTGATCTCCTGGCTGCCGTGCAGCACCGAGGCCAGGTCGACGTCGATACCGGGTAGCTCCACCTTCGGCGGCTCGGTGTCCCGCAGGGTCGGCGCGACCACTCCGAAGGTGGGCAGCACCCGCAGGTCGTCCTCGTAGGCGTAGTGCAGCTCCCGGGGGTCCACCGGGTCGTCGCCGGCGCCGATGCCCAGGTGGTAGAGCAGCACGTCCGACGCGGTCCAGCTGAACGTGCGCTCGGGCAGGGTGGCGCCCAGGGCGCGCTCCGGGTCGATCGGCACAGGATCTCCTAGTCGTAGCTGACCGAGACCGACTCGGTGATCGGCAGCGCCTGGCAGGCCAGCACGTAGCCGTCGTCCAGGTCGGTCTGGTCCAGCACCTCGTTGCGGCGCATCTTCACCTCGCCGGCGGTCACCCGGCAGGCGCAGGCGCTGCACGCGCCCTCCCGGCAGGAGAACGGGGCGTCCAGCCCGCGCTCCCGCAGCAGGTCCAGCAGCAGCGTGCCGGCCGGCCAACGGAACGTGTGGTGCTCGCCGTCCAGTTTTACCTCTACCGAGCTGTCCACTCCGGACGCGCCTTCTGGCGGCTCGGGCATTTCGACTGACGACGAGGAGCCGGGCGCGAGGCCCTCGAACGGATCCTCGGTGAGCGAGACGAACCGCTCGATGTGCAACCGCTTGCGCGGCACCTCCAGGTCGCGCAGCGCATGCGTCATCGCGTCCATGAACGGGGTGGGGCCGCAGAGGAACACCTCCCGGTCGGCGAACGGGGCGGCCAGCGCGGCCAGCGCCGACCGGCTGGGCAGCCCCTGCAGGCTCTCCAGCCAGTGCAGCACCACCAGCCGGTCCGGGTACGCGGAAGCAAGCGCGCGCAGCTCGTCGGCGAAGATCACCGAGCGCTCGTCCCGGTTGGCGTAGAGCAGCGCCAACCGTCCCCGCCCGCCGGCCAACACCGCCCGGAGGATGGACATCACCGGGGTGATCCCGCTGCCGGCGGCGACCAGCAGCAGGCCGGCGTCCAGCGAGCGCGGGGTGAATGTGCCGGCGGGGGCCAGCGTGTCCAGCTCGGCACCGACCTCGACGTGGTCGCACAGCCAGTTCGAGCCGCGCCCCTCGGCCACCCGCTTTACCGTCACGGTGAGGTCGGCCCCGTCATGCGGTGAGCTGGACAGCGAGTAGCACCGGGCCAGGCCGCCGCCGTCCGGGCCCGGGATGCGCAGGGTGAGGAACTGCCCAGGGCGGTAGGCGTACCGGGAGGACAGCTCCGGCGGAACCCGCAAGGTCAGCGAGACCGCGTCAGCCGTCTCGGCGATCACCTCGCTGACCCGGAGCCGATGGAACTCAGCCACCGGGCAGCACCAGCCCCGCCGAAGGCACCGCCAGCGGGTCCTCCGGGATCTCCAGCCACCCGTCCGCCACCGCGGCGTCGATCCCGGCGCGCAACCGGGGGCAGCCGTCCCTGACACTGAACGCAGAGCAGCGGCGCACCGCGTCGGCGGTCCACTGGATGCTGGTGTGAGCCAAGCTGTTCTTCTTCACCCGCACCAGACCGCCGCAGTGCGCACAGTCCAGCTCGACCAGCCCGTCCTCCAGCTGCGCGCGGCGGTCGGCGGCGGTACCGGCGGCGAGCTCCTCGGGCCGGCGGAGCGGCCCGGTCATGGCGCGCTGGGTTGTCTGTCCTCGCGCAAGGCCATGTTGCGCTCGACCTCCTCCTCCCACGCCTGCACCGCGCGGGTGGTGTCCACCTCGAACTCGAAGCGCTGGGTCATCTCCTCGGTGACGTCCTCGACGTCGGTGTAAAACTGCTCGTACCACCGGCGCAGCTGGTACACCGGGCCGTCCTCCTCGCAGAGCAGCGGGTTGTCGATCCGGCTCTTGTTCTTCCAGATCTCCACGTCCTGCAGGAAGCCGACGCCGGTGCCCTTGGCGAACCGTTCGGCCAGCTTGTTGCCCTGCTCGTGGGTCAGCCCCGGCGGCTTGTGCACGATCACGCCCCACTGCAGCACGAACGACGTCGGGCTGACCGGGTAGTGGGTGTTGATCAGGACGGTGTCGATGGTGAAGCCGTTGAAGTCGTGCCACAGGTAGTCGATCATGTACGACGGGCCGTAGTAGGACGCCTCGGACCGCAGCAGGCTGTCCTCGGTGTACGCGGTCTTCTTACCCACGTCCGGCCGGCCCTTGGTGTGCAGGTACTGGGTGGCGACGTGGCCCTCGAAGACGTTCTTGAAAAACGTCGGGAACGCGTAGTGCACATAGAAGAAGTGCGCCATGTCCACGACGTTGTCGATGATCTCCCGGCAGTGCGAGCCCTCGATGAGCAGGGTGTCCCAGGTCCACTCGCTCCACTCGTCGGAGTACGCCCCCTCGATCCGGGGGATGATCACGTCCTCCGGCGGTGGCCGACCCTGCGGGTCGTGCCAGACGAACAGCTGCTGGTTCTGCTCGAGGGTCAGCCAGGTCCGGGTGCGCGCTCTCGGTGGCACCCGCTTGGCGTACGGGATGCCCACGCAGCGCCCGTTGCCGGCCCAGCGCCAGTCGTGGAACGGGCAGGCCACCGCGTCGCCCTTGATGCTGCCCTGGGTGAGGTCGCCGCCCATGTGCCGGCAGTACCCGTCCAGCACCTTCAGCTCGCCGGCGCTGTCCGCGAACACCACCAGCTTGGTGCCGAACGCGTGCACCGCGTGCGGCTTGCCGTCCCGGAACGTCTTGGCCAACCCGAGGCAGTGCCAGCCCCTGGCAAACCGAGTCGGCGGCGCCCCCACATCGATCGTCCGCACCGCGCCATCGCCGCTCATATCCCGTTTCCCCTGCTCAGGCCTCGTGAGTGGCGATGGTCGCTATAGCG
>DASWST010000081.1:0-12778 GCA_036402515.1 Pseudonocardia sp. | reverse complement strand
GCCTCGCCGACGGCGATGTGCTCCTTCTTGGTGTCCACGATCCAGACGGCGCTGGGCACCTTGGCCATGTCGCGGATACCGCCGAGGGTGCGCTCGAGCTTGATCTTCTCGCGGGTCAGCATCAAGATTTCCTTCTTGGTGCGCCCCTCGAAGCCGCCCGCCTGCTCCATCGACTCCAGCTCCTTGAGCCGCTGGAGACGCTTGTGCACGGTCTGGAAGTTGGTGAGCATGCCGCCCAGCCAGCGCTGGTTGACGTACGGCATGTTGACCCGCTGGGCCTCGTCCGCGATGGCTTCCTGGGCCTGCTTCTTGGTGCCGATGAACAGCACCGAGCCGCCGTGCGCCACCGTCTCCCGGACGAACTCGTAGGCCCGGTCGATGTAGGACAGCGTCTGCTGCAGGTCGATGATGTAGATGCCGTTGCGCTCGGTGAAGATGTAGCGCTTCATCTTTGGGTTCCAGCGGCGGGTCTGGTGCCCGAAGTGCACGCCGGAATCGAGCAATTGCTTCATGGTGACGACGGCCATGGCTGCCCTCACACCTCTTTCGTCTGGCGCCGCCGCCAGGTGTGCCGCGGCGCGGGCGGTTGTGCGCGGCACCGGGTGGCGCCGCCCCTGGCGCCCGCACCGCCGCCCGGGCCCGCTGGCCTGTGGAACCCTGCCCAGCGGGACCGCCCGGACGCCGTCCCCGAGCGGCCCGCCGGAGGCGGAACCAACCACAGGGTGCGCGGACGCGCGAAGTCACCTCGTGGCATACGAGGCGCGTATCTAGTGTACGCCGGTCTGAGCGGCACCCTGAGCCGGGTCATGCCTGATCGGCGGGGGTTATCCACCGCCGGGCAGCTGTACACAGGGCGCGGGTAGGTGAGCCCCGCTGGCCCGGTCCCCGAGGGACTCTCGAAGCATGGTGGCTCGGGCAAGGATCGGGGCGGGACGGATACGGGCAGGGTTGGCGCGAGCGGCCCCAATGCGAGCGGACCTGGCGCGAGAGGGACTGGCCCGAGCGGCGCTGGGCATGGCGTTGGTTGTGGCGCCGGCCGCACCGGTGCCGGCGAATACCGGACCTCCGCCGGTTGCGGTGATGCCAACCCCGGTGGCGCAGGCCTCCGCGGCGCTGACCTCCGCGGCGCTGACCTCCGCGGCGCTGTCCTCACCCGCGCTGTCCTCACCCGCGCTGTCCTCACCCGCGGTCGGGAGCGGAGCCGCCGACACCCCCGGCCAGACCGAGCCGCGCGATCCGGGTGAGCGGGAGCGGCCGCTGGCGGGATTTGGCTGGCCGCTTGCGCCTGCCCCAGGTGTGAGCCGCCCATTTCAGCCGCCGTCCCAGCCGTACGGCCCGGGGCATCGCGGGGTGGACCTGGTGGGCACGCCCGGCCAGCCAGTGCTCGCGGCCGGGGCCGGAGTGGTGGTCTACGCAGGCCCACTCGCCGACCGAGGTGTGGTGTCGATTGATCACGCGGACGGACTGCGCACCAGCTATGAACCGGTACGCGCGGCCGTGCGCCCAGGGCAGCTGGTGCGGCGGGGCGAGCCGGTGGGGTCGCTGGAGCCCGGGCATCTCGGCTGCCGGTCAGTGGCCTGCCTGCACTGGGGGCTGCGCAGAGACGGCCAGTATCTCGACCCGCTGCTGCTGGTTCGCCGCAACCGGGTCCGGCTGTTGCCGTGGCTCACCGACGAACAGGGCGGCTGAACCTGGCTAGCCCAGTCCGGCTGTGGTGCCGGCCAGCTCCGCGAACTTCTCCCGCAGCCGGCCGATCGCGCGCCCGCGCAGCTGGCAGACCCGGGATTCGGTGACGCCGAGACGACGCCCGATCTCGGCCAAGGTCAGGTTCTCCACGTAGTAGCACCAGAGCACCTGGTGGTCCCGCTCGGGCAGCCGGGCGAAGCTCAACGCGAGCAGCCGGCCGGTCTCCCTGGCCTCGAGCATGATCATCGGATCGGAGTCTTCCTGGGCCAGCGTCTCGGCGAGGGTGACGGTTCCGCCGCGCGCGGCGGCCCACTCGTCCAACGCATCGATGCTGATCATTCGGATCTGACTCAGGATGCCGCGGACCTCGACCGGGCCGACCCCCAGCTCGTCGGCGAGTTCGGCTGGGGTGGCCGAGCGCTGCAGCCGCGCCTCGACATTCTCCTTGGCCTTCGCCAGCTCACGGGCTCGGTTGCGGATGATGCGAGGGACCCAGTCCTGGGCGCGCAGTTCGTCCAGGATGGCTCCGCGGATGCGCTGGGCGGCGTAGCTCTCGAACCGGATGCCCAGCGCGGGATCGAAACGCTCGATCGCGTCGATGAGACCAAACACGCCGGCCTGGATCAGGTCGGCGAGTTCGACGTGCGGGGGTAACCGGGTCCCTACCCGGCCCGCGACCTGCCGGACAAGAGGCTCGTAATGCAGCACCAGACGGTCCCGATGATCACGGGCGCCGCAACGCTCGTACTCCCCCCAGAGCACGCCCGGCTCGACCTGGGCGCTTTCTGGTCCGGAATACGGCACACGCCGCCCACCCGAGGAGCGTTCACGCTCGAGGATGAGCTTGGTCATGAATCGCCTTCAGACGCTCGACTGTGACGTGTGTATATAGCTGTGTCGTTGAGAGCGTAGCGTGACCAAGCAACTCCTGGACGCTACGGAGGTCCGCACCGCCGACAAGTAGGTGTGTCGCGGCGCTGTGCCGCAGTCCGTGCGGCGACAGTCCGGGGTGTCCTGGCACCGTCGTCGCGGCCGCGTTCACCACCGAACGGGCCACCCTCGGGTCCAGTCGACCGCCCCGCACGCCGAGCAGTAGCGCGGGTGGCGATGCCGGTCCGGCCATGGTCGAGCGTGGCCCGTCGAGCCAGCGCCGGAGGGCCCGCTCGGCCGGAATTCCGTAGACGACGGTCCGCTCGCGGTCGCCTTTGCCGATGACTCGGAGGGTGCGCCGCCGCTGCTCGATGTCGGCGAGGTTCAGCCCACACAGCTCAGAAACCCGGATCCCGGTCGCGTAGAGCAACTCGAGCAGGAGGAGGTCGCGCACCGCCACCGGGTCGTCCTCGGCGGCGCCCGAGGTGGCGGCGGTCAGCATGGTCTCCGCCTCTTCCACGCTGAGCACCGAGGGCAAGGTGCGGTGCGGTCTGGGCGCTACCAGCCGAACCCCCGGATCGGCGGGCAACCGGCCGGTGCGGGCGGCCCACGCGGTGAACACCCGCGCCGCTGAACCGCGGCGGGCCAGCGTGCTCCGGCTGGCTCCCCCGCTGCGCTGCTCGGCCAGCCAACGGCGCAGCGCCGCGAGATCCAGCCCTGCCAGGCCGCCGCTGTCCCGGGCCACGGTGCCGAGCAGCCCGTCCACGTCGCCGAGGTACGCGCGAACCGTGTGCGGGGAGAGCGCCCGCTCGAGCGCGAGGTGCCGCTCGAATGCGCCGCGCGCCTCCGCGAGGTCCCGAGGTACCCGCTCGGTGTCGGCCTGCCCCCCGCCGACCGGCCCGCTGCCGGCCTGCCCGCTGCCGGCCTGCCCGCCGCCGGCCCGCCCACCGCCGGCCTGCCCGGCATCCCGCTGCCCGCCGCCTGGCTCCCCGGTTTCAGGCTCCGGCGCGCCGCGCCCCTCGGCCGCCGTGTATCCCGTATCCACCGGTGTCCGGGGGCGAGCGCGCCGAGAGCTCATGGCTGGCACGGTGCGCGTGATGATCGGCCACGTCAAGCACCGCCACGCGCCTCGTGCCGGACCCGCCGCCAACCACCGTCTGCCCGCTCAACCAGGCCGGCCTGAGCCAGTTGCGGCAGCGCGGCACGCACCACCTCCAGCGGCAGCCCGGATTCGACAGACAGCCGGCCGACATCCCGGATGGTCCGGTCGGAGAGCGCGTCGTGCACCCGCGACACGGGGCCGGACAGACCGTCGGTGACCCGTGCCGGCTCCACCGGGCGTCCGACCGGCGCCAGATCCACCCCGATCCGGCCGACCTCCTCGATCACCTCCTCCGCGCAGGTCACCGCGACCGTGCCCGGCTCGCGGAGCAAGCGATGACAGCCCACGGACAGCGCCGAGGTCACCGGGCCGGGCACCGCCATGACCTGGCGCCCCAGCAGGGCGGCGTCCGACGCGGTGCGCCGCGCGCCGCTCCGCCATCCCGCCTCGACCACGACCGTCCCAGCCGCCAGCCCAGCGATGATGCGGTTGCGCACCAGGAAGCGGTGCCGAGCTGGCACCGCGCCGGGCGGGTACTCGCTTACCACCAACCCGGCGCGCGCGATATGGCTCAGCAGGCGCGCGTGGCCGGACGGATAAGGCCGGTCAACCCCACAGGCCAGCACGGCGACGGTGGGCCCCTCGACGGCAAGCGCTCCCCGGTGCGCCGCGCCATCGATTCCGTACGCCGCGCCGGACACCACGGTGCACCCGAGCTCGGCCACCCCGAACCCGATCGAGTTGGCGACGTGCTTGCCGTACATCGTGGCGGCCCTGGCGCCCACAATGGCCACCGAGCGCTCGGTCAGCTCCACCAACCGGGCCGGGCCCCGCGTCCACAGCGCCAGCGGGGTGGCCAGGTGCGCATGGCCGGAGCGGGCATAGGACAGGAAGGGAGCTGTCGGCCAGTCCTCGTCCTCGGGGATGAGCAAACGGGCGCCGATCGCCTCGGCCGCCTTCAGGTGCCTGGCCGCCCTGTCCCATTCGCGCCGTGCCGTGGTCTCATTGGCCACCAGCTCTGGCACGTCGCCTCGACGCACCTGTGCCGCCGCGTCGATCGGGCCGAGCTCCTCGACGAACGCGGCCAGGGCGGGAGCCGGCGGTTCCGCCACCGCGGCGAGGTACGCCCTGGCCAGACGAATGCCGCTGGAGCCGTTCATGCGGCTCGCTGCTCCTTGAACAGGATGGCCTGGTCAACCATCGAGTCGTCGGGCCGATCGCACCCGGCAAGGTCGGCCAACGTCCAGGCCACTCGCAACGCGCGGTCGGCGCCGCGCGCGGTGAGCTGCCCTCGGCGCAGGCCCTCGTCCAGCGGCCACACCACCGCGCGGGGCAGCCGAAACGCCCCGCGCAGCATCGGGCCGGGCACCTCGGCGTTGGAGCGCCAGCCGTATTCCGTCCACCGCGCCTCGGCCGCCGCCCTGGCGGCCATCACCCGGGCCCGCACGGTAGACGTGCTCTCCACCGGCTCCAACTCGACCGCGGACAGGGCAACCACCGGCTCCAACGCCGCCCGCAGATCAACCCGGTCCAGCAGCGGACCGGACAAGCGAGCGAAGTATCGACGCCGGACGGTTGACGGGCAGACACAGTCACGGTCGTGCGCGGGCGCGCACGGACATGGGTTGGCGGCCATGACCAGCTGAAAGCGCGCCGGATAGCGCACCGAGCCGTCCGCGCGGGCCAGCCGCACCTCCCCCTCCTCCAGCGGGGTACGCAACGATTCGAGCAGGTGCGGGGCGAACTCCGGAGCCTCGTCCATGAACAGCACGCCCCGGTGCGCCAGCGACACCGCTCCTGGCTTGGCCAGCCCGCTGCCGCCTCCGACCAGCGCAGCGACCGAGCTGGAATGGTGCGGGGCGACGAACGGCGGAACCATGGACAGCGGCCCGGCGGCAGGCAACTGCCCGGCCACCGACCGGATCGCGGCCAGCTGCAGCGCCTCGTCGGCCCGCAGCGGCGGAAGCAGTCCGATCAGCCGCTGAGCGAGCATGGTCTTGCCGGTGCCTGGCGGCCCCACCAGCAGCAGGTGATGACCGCCGGCGGCGGCTACCTCCAGGGCCAGCCGACCGACCTGCTGGCCCACCACGTCGGCTAACTCCGGCGGCGGCTCGGCCGGCGCGGCGACAATGGGGCCCGGGCTGGCCAGGGCGCCGTCGCCGGCGAGCCAAGACAGCACGTCGTTCAGGCAGCTCGCGCCGAGAACCTGCAGCCCCTCGACCACAGCCGCCTCAGCCAGCGTGTCGACCGGGACCACCACGGTGCGTGTCCCCGCCCGTCGCGCGGCCAGTAGGCAGGGCAACACCCCGCGCACCGGCCGGATGCGCCCGTCCAGGGCCAGCTCCCCGATGAGCACGGTGTGCTCGAGACGCGGCTGTGGCGCGCCGCTCTCGGCGGCCAGCACGGCGCACGCCAGCGCCAGGTCAAAACCGCTTCCGGCCTTGCGCAACGTGGCCGGTGAGAGCGCCAGGGTGATCCGTCGGTTCGGCCAGTCCCAACCGGAGTTGACCACCGCCGAGCGCACCCGATCCTTGGACTCGTGCAACGCCGCGTCGGGCAGGCCCACCAGGTGCACGCCGGGCAGCCCGATCCCGATGTCCGCCTCGATCTCGACCAGCCGGCCGTCCACCCCGTACAGCGCGACCGACCACGCCCTGGCGAGCTTCATCAGAAGGCCGACTCGTAGTGCTGCATGGTGACCGGGCCGCCCGGTGGGGCCAGCACGGCGACGACGTCGAACCGGATCTCGCACCAGCGCACCTGGTGCTCGGTCAGCCAGGCCTGGGTGACCCGCCGGATACGTGCGGCTTTGGTCGGGGTGACCGCCTCGGCCGGCTCGCCGAATGCGGTGCCCGACCGGGTCTTGACCTCACAGACCACCAGGCGCGTCCGGTCGACCGCCACGACGTCGAGCTCGCCGTCCCGACATCGCCAGTTCCGGGACAGTACGACGAAACCTCGCCGTTGCAGGTACTCGACGGCGAGATCCTCACCGCGCCTGCCCAATGCGTCTTTTGCTGCCACACCCGCCACGGTGGTGGCCAGACGGGGCCATGGCCAGGCCAACTGCCCGGCCTGTGGATAACTAGGGCGCTTGTGGATAACTAGAGGCGGAGGCGGCGATCAGCCAAATGCTTCGCCCTCCGGGAGCCTAAGGTCGGGCTTGTCGAGCTCCTCGACGTGCACGTCCTTGAAGGTGATAACCCTGACGTTCTTCACGAAACGCGCCGGCCGGTACATGTCCCACACCCACGCGTCCGACATCCGGACCTCGAAGTAGATCTCGCCATCCGAATTGCGCGGAGCTACGTCCACCGCGTTCGCCAGGTAGAACCGGCGCTCCGTCTCCACTACATAGGAAAACTGACCGACGATGTCGCGGTACTCCTTGTAGAGCGAGAGCTCCATCTCGGTCTCGTACTTCTCGAGATCCTCGGCACTCATGACTCCACTCCCCGGCTGGTCGATCCCATCACTCCCGCGTCACCGGACGCCCCCGCGCCAGCGAACCTCGGACCGTGTACCTCCGAATTGTGGACCACATCCACCAAGGCGCGAACGGCGCCGGCCCGACCGACGTTGACGAAGGAGAAACGATGCAACGGACTGGGCCCGTACGCGCTCAACGACTCGTCATGTGCCGGCGTGCAATAGCCCTTGTGCTCGGCGAATCCGTAGCACGGCCACTCCCGATCCAACTCGACCATGATTCGGTCGCGGGTGACCTTGGCGAGTACCGACGCAGCGGCCACACAGGCTGCCGCCTGGTCCCCCTTGGGCACCGCGAGGCTGGGCAGCGCCATACCCGGCACGGCAAATCCGTCGGTCAGCACGTACCCAGGGGGCGCGGCCAGCCTGGCCACTGCCCTACGCATGCCGTCCACATTCGCCGCGTGCACGCCCCGGCGATCGACCTCGGTAGGCGGGATGATCACCACCGACCAGTCCACCGCCCTTCGCACGATGAGATCGTAGAACCGCTCCCGAGCACTCGGGGTAAGCAGCTTGGAATCCGTGAGCCCTTCCCAGCGGGCCGCGTCTCCCGGCCGGGGCACGCACGCCGCCACCACCAGAGGCCCGGCACACGCACCTCGCCCAGCCTCGTCCACCCCAGCGACCGGGCCAAGCCCGTAGCGGTGCAGCGCGGACTCCCACGCCCAGATGCCGGTGGACCTGCGGATTACCGCGCGTTGCGGACGCGGCCAGGGCACCGAACCCGCCGCCAGGGATCGAGCCATATCGTCAACCGACCGTGTCGCGCCCGGCCTGACGGGGGGTGCCCCGGCGCCGCCGCAACCTCCACCATCGTCGACCGGTGGTCAGCGGAACGGCCCCGATCACCCCCAACGCCAACGGCGCGCCGCTGGGGATCCCGCTCGGGGCGGACAGCGCCACCCGCTGCGGGTTGGTGTCGTCGATCGACTTGATGCGGGGCAGCGGCAACACCACAAACCGTGCCTTGCCGATCACGTTTGCGACCGGGATGGGCCCGTGGCCGGGCACGCGGGAGTCGGCCGAGTTGTTCCGGCTGTCGCCCATCACCCACAGCTGGCCGTCGGGCACCTTGACCGGGCCGAACTCGGATTGCACCGGTGGACCCGCTTCCGGGAGGTAGTAGATGTACGGCTCGTTCAGGGGTTTGCCGTCCACGGTGACGCGGTTCTGCGAATCGCAGCACACGACGGTCTGCCCACCGACCGCGATCACCCGCTTGATCAGGTCCTTCTCGTCCGGGGGCGCCAGCCCGACCAGCGAGCCCACCGTCTGCAAGCCTCTGACCAGCACATTGTTGGAAGGCTTGGCCAGTTGTTCGCCGTCCTCCCAGCTCGTCGGGCCGCGGAAGACAATGACGTCACCAGGGGAAGGGTCACCGAATCGATAGCTCAGCTTGTCCACCAGCACGCGGTCGTTCGTGCAGCCAGTGCAGCCGTGCAACGTGGTCTCCATCGAACCCGAGGGAATCTCGTAGACCCGGGCGAGGAAGGTCTGGATGAGGAAGGTCAACAGCAACGCCACCACAATGAGCATGGGCAGCTCACGCCAGAACGTCGGACGGCGTCGACGGCCACCCTTGGCGCGCTTGGCGCCGGACGGCCGGGTGCCATCGGCCGCCTCGGCGCGCGACCGATGGTGCCGGCCTGAGGTCGAACGTTCGCCGGCGTCCTCGGAACCCGCGGTGTCGGCGCGATCCCGGTCGCCGGTTAGCTCCCGCTCGGGCTCGAACAGGTCGACCGGGTCCGCACCGTCGCGCTCCAGCGGCGCCGCCGACGGAGCACCGAAGGGTTGGAAGTTGGAGGGTGATCCGATGGACCGATAGGCACCCGACTGCCGCGCCACCGACTCGGTCGGCGAGTCGGCGACCAGCCGCTCAACCGACAGCTGGCCGAGCGGAGTGCCGTTCTCGACGGGTACCGGCCCCGGTCGGCCGCGCGGAACCAGAGTCCCTGGGCCGAAGGGTGAGCCAGGGCCGCCGGGCAGCCCGGCACCTGGCGCCCATCTCCCTCGGTCACCGCCAGGGGGGAACCGCCCGGGGACGCCCTGCCTCGGGATGCCCTGGCCGGGTACGCCCTGCCTCGGCGGCCCTTGGTTCGGCACGCCTTGGTTCGGCACGCCTTGGTTCGGGGTGGCTTGCTCCGGGACACCCTGGCCTGGGGGGCCTCGCCGAGGCACGACCGGCCCCGGCGCGGTCTCCTCCAGCGCCAGGTGTGCTGACGGTGAACCGTCAGGCTCTCGGTACCGGCCTTGGCCCTGCCCGGTCGGCGCAACCATGCCGGGGCCGCCGCCGAAGCCCTGCTCAGCGCCTCGCCCATTGAGTTGGGCGTAGGGAGCCGCGCCCGAATCGCCGCCGGCAAAGCCCCCTGGCTCGCCGAACCGGGGCGCGCCGCCAAAGGCCGTCGGCCGTTGGCCGAACGCCGGGCCCGGGCGGTCGCCCGGTGCGCCCGGCTGCCCGGGTGCGCCCAGCTGCCCAGGTGCGCCCGGCTGCCCGGGTGCGCCCAGCTGCCCAGGTGCGCCCAGCTGCCCGGGTGGCCCCTGCCCTGGTGCTCCTGGATGGCGCGATGCCGTGGGCTGGTCCGGCGAACCCAGCTGCCCGCGTGCGCCCGGCTGTCCAGGGGTGCCCTGCTGTCCAGGGGTGCTTGGCTGTGACGGGGTGCCTGGCTGCCGATATGGCTGCGAGTCGTCCGACCCACCGGGCTGGCCGTACGCCTGAGGCTGATCCGATGGCCGCGCCTCGCCATAGGGCCGCGACTGGTCCCATGGACTCGGCCCGGCCGATGCGCGCTGCTCGAATGCGTGCGGTTCGACCGGTGCCTGAGGTTGGCTGAACGACGGGGGGTAACCCGGCACGGACGGCTGCGCCGGGGGGAACGGGCCGCCCCGGGACGGCGTCCACTCAGCCGGGGGCGCCTGGTTCGCGATTCCCTGCGGCGGCCCGAACAGCCCGGAGGGCGGCGCCGCGCCCTGCCGCGCGTCGTCCGGCGGCGTGGCCTGCGAGGGCTCCCGGTGACCGACTCCCCCGGCCCATGGCGGTGGCGGTGGGCCATCCGGGTCGGGTGGGGTCGGGAGTCGGGAGTGACGCCCCTGAGGGGATCCAGGAGGCGGTTCAGCAGCGGAAGCGGCGGATCGCCATGGCTCGCCGGGAGATCTCGGCGCGGCCGGCGGCTCCGGCGCGTGCTGACCATTGATTGGCGGCGGAGAGTCCCCGAAGAGGGCTCGGTCCCGGCCCGCGCCGTTCATCGCCGGACCACCGCCGAAGCCGTCCTCGGCCGCGGCGCCACTGTCGGGTGCCGCCCCGTTCCAGTCGGCGGGGCTCGGCCCGGAGTTGTTCCAGCTGGCCGGACGCGGTGCCGATCCGTTCGGATCGCCGAGCCCCCGCGGACGGCCGGAGCTGTGCCAACCAGGTAGTCCCGGCGCGGAACCAGTCCTGCCAGCGGTTCCCGGCCCGGAACCGTTCAGATCCCCGGGCCCCGGCGGACGGCCAGATCCGTTCCAACCAGCCGGCCCCGAAACGGAACCGTTCGGCGCGTTGGGCCCCGGCGGACGGCCAGAACCGTTCCAACCAGCGGGCCCGGGCGCTGAGCCGTTCCAGCCAACTGAGCCCGGCGGGCGGGCGTTGCCGTTCCAATTCGGTGGTCCAGGCGGCGGCATGGACCCGTTCCAGCCTGATGGACCGGCTTGCGACTGGGGCCCCGGCCAGGCCGCCGGCGCCCGCTCGCCGCCAGATCGAAACTGTGGACCGGACTCGGCCGGCGGCGACTCGTTCCACCGAGGCCTGACGTCCGGCTCAGCTGAACCGTTGTGCGACCCGAACCCGTTCACCGGGCCCGGAGACACAGCGGAGTCGTTGAATCCACCTGACTGGTACGGGGTGAATAAGTCGCTCGGATCTGGATCATCGGGCTCGATACGCGGGCTGCCCAAGGATCCGCCGATTCCCTCGTCCTCCGGGGAGAACGCGCCGAGCCGGCCGACGCGACGGGCGGGCGGCCGAGGCTCGCCCGGGGCGTTGGGGACAACCACAGACACGAGGCTACGGCACTCCCCGCCATTCGGTCAGGGTCAGGATGCGGATGGGGTTTCGCGCTTCTCCTTGATCTTCGCGGCCTTGCCGCGGAGCTCACGGAGGTAGTAGAGCTTCGCCCGGCGCACGTCGCCTCGGGTCGCCACTTCGATCTGGGCGATGTTCGGCGAGTGCACCGGGAAGGTGCGCTCCACGCCGACTCCGAAGGACACCTTGCGCACGGTAAAGGTCTCGCGCAGGCCAGCACCTTGGCGTCGGATTACCACGCCTTGGAAGATCTGCACCCGCGAGCGCGATCCCTCGATGACGCGGACGTGGACCTTCAGCGTGTCGCCGGGCCGAAAGCTCGGAATGTCGGTGCGCAGCGACGCCGCGTCCAGGTCGTCCAGGGTGTTCATCGTGCAGGTCCGTCCTCGCGTGGGAAACAGCATTCGTACGATCACGCTGCCCGTCCGCCTGGCGCCCGGCCGCTCCGGCGAGCCCACATGCACTCGCCCGGCCGCACCGGCGCGCTACGGCACCCAGCGCGGGGCGCGGGGCGGTGGCAACCCGTCAAGTGTGCCAGATGCGGAGGCGAGCTTCGAAACCGGACGGTGCGGCCGACCCCGATTGGCCCCCCGTGTGATTGCTCACTCCGGCTCAGCTTCGAGCTGTTTCAGCAGCTCACGGTCGTGCTGATCGAGCGCGTCGGGAGGCAGCGCGCGGATCAGGTCGGGGCGCCGGCGGACGGTGCGAGCCAGCGCTTGGTCGCGCCGCCAGCGGGCGATCGCGGCGTGGTCACCGCCGCGCAGCACCTCGGGCACAGCCAGCTCCCGCCAGCGCTCAGGGCGGGTGTAGGCAGGTCCCTCGAGCAACCCGTCGGAGAACGAGTCCTGTTCAGCGGAATCCGGGTTCCCCAGCACCCCGGGCAGCAACCTGGCCACCGCCTCGACCATGGCCAGCACCGCGACCTCGCCGCCGACCAGCACGTAGTCCCCGATCGAGACCTCGTCGACCACCATCCGCCGCGCGGCGTCGTCGAGTACCCGCTGGTCGATGCCCTCGTAGCGGCCGCAGGCGAACACCAGCCACGGCTCCGCCGCGTACTCCCGCGCGGTGGCCTGGGTGAACGGACGGCCGGCCGGCGTGGGCACGACCAGCCTGGGGAAGCCCGAGGACGGGTCGGCGGGGGTACACACCGCGTCCAGCGCCTCACCCCAGACGGTCGGCCGCATGACCATCCCCGGCCCGCCCCCATAGGGCGCATCGTCCACGGACTTGTGCACGTCACGGGTCCAGATCCGCAGATCGTGCACCTGGACATTAATCAGTCCAGCCGCGATCGCCCGGCCGAGCAGCGCCTCTCGCAGCGCGGCCAGGTAGCCGGGAAAGATGGTCAACACGTCGATCCGCATCGAGCGGGAATCCTGCCAGCCGAGCTGAGCGGGCCCTAGGAGGGTCCTGAATAGCGCCGCTCGTCGCGAGCGGTGATCCAGTTGCATCGCATCGGGTCGTGTGAAGGGAGGGGCCGATACCGCTGTTGTATCGGCGCCGACGACAACGCAGCGAGGCGCCGACTGGGCACCGCGCAGCAGAGCATGCATTGTTCAGGGCGCTCCTAG
>DASWST010000080.1:0-7191 GCA_036402515.1 Pseudonocardia sp. | reverse complement strand
CGCTATAGCGACCATCGCCACTCACGAGGGGGCTGGTCATGCTGCCCACGCTCGGACGGCGTCGGTGTACGCGGTCTCGTCGCCGGTGAGGAAGCGGTCGGCGAACCCCTCCCAGGCATCCGGGTCGCGGGCGGCCTCGGCGTAGTGGCGCTGGAAGGACTCGTCGCGGCCATAGTCGGGGACGCAGCTGGTCGGGTGGGCGCCGCCTGGGGCCTGGACCACACCGTCCACCATCATCCGGTTCAGCAGCAGCGTCTGGGGCGCTCCGGCGGTCAGCTCGGCGGTCGGCACGATCCGCTCGCAGGAGACGTACCGGCGCCCGGCGGCCAGGCAGAACAGGTCGTCGAAGTACGGGTCCGGGCCCAGATACTGGGTGTTGCCGTGCGCGTCGGCGCGGTTGAGATGCACCAGCGCGGCGTCCAGGTGCAGCGCCGGCATGGCGATCAGCTCCTCGCCGTCGTCATAGGGGGAGCGGACGGTGCGCAGCTCGGGGTCCCACGCCGGCACGTCCGAGCCCAGCCCGGCGCGGATCGGCAGGAACGGCAACCGGTGCGCGGCCGCGCGCAGCCCGCACTGCAGCATGCCCTCGTCCAGCTCGCGGACCTCGATCGCGGCGTCGTGGCGGGCCCTGGAGAAATGCGGGTCGTAGGGGATGGTGTCCAGCGTGACGAACCCGAACACCGCACGGCGCACCTTGCCGGCCGCGCACAGCAGGCCCAGATCCGGGCCGCCGTAGGTGACCACGGTCAGGTCCCGCAGCGGGGACGCGCACAGCGCCCGGACCAGGGCCATCGGCTTGCGCCGGGAACCCCAGCCGCCGATCCCGATGGTCATCCCGTCGGCCAGCTCGGCCACCACCTCGGCGGCGGTCATCCGCTTGTCCCGCATCAGCGCTCCCCGCCGGTGGTCTCGGAGGGGACCGGCACGGCGCCGGCCACCGCCGGGCCGGCCACCGGACCCGGCGGGGGACCATCCGCCGGGTCCGGAGCCACCGGCGGGGGACCGTCCGCCGGGTCCGGTGTGGCGCCGTTCACGAATCGGGTGCGGGCCTCGTCCCCGGCGCCGAGCAGGGTCATCTCGTAGGTGAAGCCCTGCTCGAAGCGGTAGCTGCGGCGCACCGGCTGCGGGTCGATGCCGTTGAGCGCCTCCTTCGCCGCCCGGATCACCCGGGTGTCCTTGGCGGCGATCTCCGCGGCGACCGCGAGCGCGGCGGCGTCCAGTTCCTCGCGCGGCAGCACCTCCAGCACCGAGCCGTGCCGGTAGAGCTCGTCGGCGGTGATGGTGCGGGCGGTGAAGTACAGCGCCCGGAGCAGGTGCTGGGGGACCAGCCGGGACAGGTGGGTGGCCGCGCCGAGCGCCCCCCGGTCCACCTCGGGCAGCCCGAACGTGGCGTCGGACGCGGCCAGCACCACGTCGGCGTTGCCCACCAGCCCGATCCCGCCGCCAAGGCAGAACCCGTGCACGGCGGCCACCACCGGCACCGC
This sequence comes from Pseudonocardia sp., assembly GCA_036402515.1. Classification (GTDB taxonomy): domain Bacteria; phylum Actinomycetota; class Actinomycetes; order Mycobacteriales; family Pseudonocardiaceae; genus Pseudonocardia. Next base: position 5,707 of record DASWST010000080.1, on the reverse strand, counting down.
GCAGTCGTACACCGCACCGAACGCCGCCGCGCAGCCCCGGTTCACCCCGACCAGCGCCTGGTGGCTCTGCTGCTCGGCGGAGCGCTGGAGCTCCTTGATGTCCACGCCGGCGCAGAACCCCCGGCCCTCGGCGCGCAGCACCACCACGTGCGTGGTCGGGTCCTCGCCGGCGTTGCGCAGCGCGTCGGCCAGCTCGAACCAGCCGGCTACCGGCAGCGCGTTGACTGGCGGATGGTCGATCGTGACCAGCGCGATCGGTCCGTCGCGGCGGGTGGTGATGCCCATGTCAGCTCCCGTAGACCGGTTCCGGCGGGGCGGCCTTGGCGAGCAGCTCGGGCACCACCGCGCCCAGCTCGCCCGGCGACCACCGGCGCCCCTGATCGACCGACGGACCGGGCCGCCAGCCGTCGGCGACCACGATGCGGCCGCCGTCCACCTCGAACACCCGCCCGCTGACCTCGGCCGACTCGGCGCTGCCCAGCCACACCACCAGCGGCGACACGTTCTCCGGCGCCATCGTGTCGAACCCGCCGTCTCTAGGTACCACCATGGCCTCGGCAAAGGCGCGCTCGGTCATCCGGGTGCGGGCCGCCGGGGCGATCGCGTTCACCGTGACCCCGTACCGGGCCAGCTCGGCCGCCGCCACCAGTGTCAGCCCGAGGATGCCGGCCTTGGCCGTCGAGTAGCTGCCCTGCCCGACGCTGCCCAGTAACCCGGCGCCGGAGCTGGTGTTGATCACGCGGGCGTCCACCCGGTGGCCGGCCTTGCCCTGGGCCCGCCAGTACGCCGCCGCGTGGTGCAGCGGCGCGGCGTGCCCCTTCAGGTGCACCCGCAGCACCGCGTCCCACTCCGCCTCGTCCAGGCTGACGAGCATCCGGTCGCGCAGGATCCCGGCGTTGTTGACCAGCACGTCCAGCCGCCCGAACTCCTCGACCGCGTGCGCCACCAGCCGCCCGGCGCCGCGCCAGTCCGCCACGTCCTCGCCGTCCGCGACCGCCTCACCACCGCCCGCCCGGATCTCCTCGACCACGTCAGCGGCCGGCCCGCCGGAACCCCCCGACCCGTCCAACGCGGCGCCCACGTCGTTGACCACCACCCGCGCCCCCTCGGCGGCAAACGCCAACGCATGCGCCCGCCCCAATCCCCGCCCCGCGCCGGTCACCACCACGACCCGCCCCGCACACACCCCGCCCACCGCGCTCACCGCCGAATCCCCCCGAGCCCAGCTGCGCGCGAGTCGGGGTTTTCGGCACACTGAGTCGGGCGTTTCAGCACACTCCCACCTTCGGTACTCCCGGCGTTCGCGGCGGCCAGGAAGGCGGGCCGCTCGCCGCCGCCGTGCACCGCGAGGGTGGCCCCGGTGACGTAGGAGGCCAGCGGCGAGGCGAGGAACACCGCGCAGGCGCCCACCTCCTCCGGCTCAGCCAGCCGCCCCAGCGGGACCGTCCGACCGACCGCCGCGAGTCCGTCCTCGTCGCCGTAGTGCAGGTGCGCCTGCTCGGTGCGCACCAAACCCACCGCCAGCGCGTTCACCCGCACTTCCGGCGCCCACTCCACGGCCAGGCTGGCGGTCAGGCTTTCCAGGCCGGCCTTTGCGGCGCCGTATGCGGCGGTGCCGGGGGAGGGCCGGCGGCCGCTCACGCTGCTCACCATGATGATCACCCCGCCGCCGTCCTGGCCGCGCATCACCGGGAACACGGCCTGCGCGACCAGCAGCGGGGCCAGCAGATTCAGCCCGATCACGCCGGCGTGGAACCGGGGGGAGGCGTCCGCGGCCGGTACCGGGGGAGCGCCGCCGGCATTGTTCACCAGCACGTCAAGCCGTCCGTGCCGGGCCACCACCGTCTCGACCAGCGCGGCGACCTGGTCAGGTTCCCGCACGTCGCAGGCGACGAACCCGCCGGCCGCCGGCTCCGTCGGTTTGGTCCGCCCGCAGGTCGTCACGGTCGCCCCGGCGGCCCGGAACGACCGGGCGATGCCCGCGCCGACCCCCCGGGTGCCGCCGGTGACCAGCACCACGGCGCCGTCCAGCCCCGGCCACGACGACGGCATCAGAGGCGTTCCAGGATGGTGCCGGTGGACAGCGCCCCGCCTGCGCACATGGTGACCAGCGCGGTGCTCGCGTCCCGGCGCTCCAGCTCGTGCAGCGCGGTGGTGATCAGCCGGGTGCCGGTGCTGCCCACCGGGTGGCCCAGCGCGATCGCCCCGCCGTTCACGTTGACCCGCTCCGGGTCCGGTTCGTGCACCGCCGCCCAGGACAGCACCACCGAGGCGAACGCCTCATTCACCTCGAACAGGTCCAGGTCGCCGATCTTCATCCCGGTCCGCTCCAGCACCCGCTCGGTGGCCCGCACCGGCCCGTCCAGGTGGTAGTACGGCTCCGCCCCGACCAGGCACTGGGCCAGAATCTTCGCCCTCGGGCGCAGCCCCAGTTCCCGGGCCCGATCGGCGTCCATCAGCACCACCGCGGCGGCGCCGTCGGAGATCTGCGAGGAGGTGCCGGCGGTGTGCAGGCCGTCCTCCAGCACCGGCTTGAGCCCGGCCAGCGCGTCCAGGCTGGTCTCCCGCAACCCCTCGTCACGGGTCACCGTCCCGCCGTCCACCGGCACCGGCACCACCTCGCGGTCGAACCGCCCCTCCGCCCAGGCCGAAGCCGCCCTGGCCTGCGAGCGCAGCCCGAACCCGTCGACCTCGGCCCGGGTCAGTCCTCGGCGGGCGGCGATCCGTTCGGCGGCCAGGTACTGGTTGGGCAGGTCGATGTCCCAGGACTCCGGGCGGGGCATGCCGGCGCCCTCGCCGATGTTCGCCCGCAGCGGCACCCGGCTCATCGCCTCCACCCCGCAGGCGATGCCCACGTCGATGGCCCCGGTGGCGATCAGCCCGGCCACCAGGTGGGTGGCCTGCTGCGCGGACCCGCACTGGCAGTCCACCGTGGTGGCCCCGGTCGTCTCGGGCAGCCCGGCGTGCAGCCAGGCCGTCCGGGTGATGTTGTTGGACTGCTCGCCGGCCTGGGTGACGCAGCCGCCGATCACCTGCTCCACCAGGGCCGGGTCGAACCCAGCGCGGTCCAGCACCCCGCGCAGCGCCACGCCCAGGATCTCGGCGGCGTGCAGCCCGGACAGCACCCCGCGGCGCCGTCCGATCGGCGTACGCGCCGCCGCCACGATCACCGGAGTGCCCATCTGTCTCCTCCCTGAGAACCCCGCGACCCGGAGCCGCCTTCAAGGTAGAACACGTTCTTATAGGCTACAAGGCGACCCCGGCTCAGGGCTTCACGCGGTCGGGGCAGTGTGCTTGACTGCAACTAGAACGTGTTACATGTCCGCCCCTTGGACTGGAGGTAGCCGTGGCCGAAGTGCGGATCCCCGAAGGCTTCGACTTCACCGATCCGGACCTGTACGCCGAGCGGGTGCCGCTGGCCGAGTTCGCCGAGCTGCGACGTACCGCGCCGGTCTGGTGGAACGCCCAGCGCCGGGGCAGTGGCGGGTTCGACGACGACGGCTTCTGGGTGGTCAGCCGGCACACCGAGGTCAAGGAGGTGTCCCGCAACAGCGACGTCTACTCCAGCTGGGAGAACTCCGCGATCATCCGGCTGGCCGAGGGCACCACCCGCCAGGACATCGAAATGCAGCGCGTCATCCTGCTCAACACCGACCCGCCGCAGCACACCGCGCTGCGCCGCATCGTCTCCCGTGGGTTCACCCCCAAGGCGGTGAACAGCCTGCGGGACGCGCTGGCCGCGCGGGCCGAGCGAATCGTCCACGAGGCGGTCGCCGCGGGCAGCGGGGACTTCGTCACCGACGTCGCCTGCGAGCTGCCACTGCAGGCCATCGCCGAGCTGCTGGGCATCCCCCAAGAGGATCGGCACAAGATCTTCGACTGGTCCAATCAGATGATCTCCTACGACGACCCGGAGATCGATGCCGTGCCGTTGGAAGCGTCGATGGGGTTGCTCGGCTATGCGATGTCCATGGCCGAGGAGCGCAAGGCCTGCCCGATGGACGACATCGTCACGAAGCTGGTGCAGGCCGACGTGGACGGCCGGGGACTGAACTCCGACGAGTTCGGCTTTTTCGTGCTGCTGCTCGCCGTGGCCGGCAACGAGACCACCCGCAACGCGATCACCCACGGGATGATGGCGCTGCTGGACAACCCCGATCAGTGGGAGCGCTACAAGGCGGAGCGCCCGGAGACGGCGGCCGACGAGATCGTCCGGTGGGCCACCCCGGTGGTCGCCTTCCAGCGCACCGCCAAGGTGGACACCGAGCTGGGCGGCCAGGCCGTCGCCGCCGGCCAGCGGGTGGGCATCTTCTACAGCTCGGCCAACTTCGACGAGACGGTGTTCGACCACCCCGAGCAGTTCGACATCGCGCGCGACCCCAACCCGCACCTGGGCTTCGGTGGCAGCGGCGCGCACTACTGCCTGGGCGCCAACCTGGCCCGCCTCGAGATCGACCTGATGTTCAACGCCATCGCCGACCACATGCCGGGCATCCAGCGCGCGGGCAAAGCCCGGCGACTGCGCTCCGGGTGGCTGAACGGGGTCAAGGAGTTCCCGGTGAGCTACCGAGGCGCGCACTGATGCGTACCCGGGCGGCGGCGCTGCTGGAGCAGCCGGGCAAGTGGCAGATTGTGGACGTGGAGCTGGACGAGCCGGCCGCCAACGAGGTGCTGGTCCGGTTCGTGGCCGCCGGGCTGTGTCACTCCGACGACCACGCCTCCACCGGCGACATGCCGATCGGCAAGCTCCCGCTGATCGGCGGGCACGAGGGCGCCGGGGTGGTCGAGGCGGTCGGCCCGGGGGTGCGCTCGCTGGCTGTCGGCGACCACGTGGTGGCCCAGTTCGTGCCCTCCTGCGGGCGCTGCGGACCGTGCTCCTCGGGCCGCGGCAACCTCTGTGACCTGGGCATGTACGCACTGGCCGGATCCATGACCGACGGCACCTTCCGGGCGCACGTGAACGGCGCGGACGCCGGCCAGATGACCATGGTCGGCACGTTCGCCGAGCACGCGGTGGTGCCCGAGTACTCGCTCACCAAGGTCGACGAGGACATCCCGTTCCAGGTCGCCGCGCTGCTGTCCTGCGGGGTGCCCACCGGCTGGGGCTCCGCCGAGTACGGCGCCGAGGTCAAGGCCGGCGACACGGTGATCGTGATGGGTACCGGCGGCGTGGGCATGAACGCGGTACAGGCCGCCGCCGCCCGTGGCGCCGCGCATGTCATCGCGGTTGACCCGGTGGCGTTCAAGCGTGAAGCCGCCGCTGGGTTCGGCGCTACGCACGCATTTGCCGACATCGACGAGGCGGCCGACTTCGCCCGCTCGGTGACCGGCGGCCAGGGCGCGCACTCGGCGATCGTCACCGTGGGGGTGACCACCGGCGCGCACGTGGCGCAGGCGATCAACGCGATCGGCAAGTTCGGCACGGTGGTGGTCACCGGCATCGGCGACATCAAGGACGAGGGCCTGCCGATCAACCTGTGGCTGCTGTCCATGATGCAGAAGCGGATCCAGGGGGTGATCTTCGGCATGGGCAGCCCGCCGTATGAGATCACCCGGCTGGCCGCGATGTACCGGGCCGGGCGGCTCAAGCTGGACGAGCTGATCACCACGACCTACCGGCTGGACGAGGTCAACCAGGCCTACGACGACATGCACGCCGGCCGCAACATCCGCGGCGTCATCATCCACACGTCGTGAGTGGCGATTG